>NZ_JBGCCU010000036.1 GCF_041261445.1 Catenulispora sp. EB89 | reverse complement strand
GACGTCGGCCGGGTCCTTGCGACCGGCGAGGCCTACGCCAGACCCGAACACCACAAGAAGGGCACCAAACCCCGCCGAAAAGGTTAAACGACAAGCTTAGCTCCGGCCGTAGCTCCGACTCCAGCCCCGATCAGGCGAGCCGATTCATCAAGTCCCCCACCGCCTGGCAGCGGGTGTCCGCGTGCGCGCGGAACGACTGCTCGACCCGGGCCCGGACCGGATCGCTCTGCTCCTGGCTCAGCTTGAACATCCCCTCGGCGCCGGTCACCTCGACGCGGAAGGCGCCGACGGCGGGCACGATGCGGCGGAAGTACTCCACCGACTCGGCCATGTCCCACTGGCTGCCGAAGCGCGCCTCGAAGGCCCGCACTGTCGCCTTCACGACGTCGAGCGTCTCCTCGATCGTGTCGATCTTGCGCACCGTGCCGCGCACGTGCACCGAGGTGAAGTTCCAGGTCGGCGCGGCCGGGGTGTAGTCGTAGGTGGTCGGCGTGACGTAGCCGTGCGGCCCGGTGAACGTCAGGAGCACGGCGCCGCCGTCCTCCAACGCCTCCCAGTGCGGGTTCTCCCGGTTCAGGTGGCCCAGCAGGACGCTGCCGGCCAGGTCGGCGGCGTCGGCGGCGAGCGATTCCGGGATGGCGGGCAGGTGGGTGGCGTACGGGACGCCGCCGGCCGGGCCGTTGGTCGTCACCAGCGCCAGGGGGTTGTCATGGAGGACTTCGATCATCCATGAGGCATCGGGCGCACGATAGTGACCGGGTACGAACATGGGGTCCTCCCTGGGCTCTGTCTCGTCGGCGGGACACGCTGAGCGGCTGCACTCACCATGGCCGAGGTCTCAGTGCTCTGCCTACCTTTGGACAAGGCATGAGCTCGCTTCCGGGAGGCGTCTTGAGGGTCTTGTTCGCGGTCTCGTCGTGGCCGACTCACTATTCCGCGATGGTGCCCTTCGGCTGGGCGCTGCAGGCCGCCGGGCACGACGTGCGGGTCTTGTGCACGCCGCCGCAGGTGCCGGCGCTGAGCGGGGCCGGGCTGACCCCGGTGCCGGTGCTGGACAGCCCCTCGGACGAGGTACGGCTGCGGGTGCAGTACTTCGCCGAGGCCCTGGACGGGATCTGGCCGTACCCCTGGCTGCCCCGGCACCCGCTGACCGGCGCCCGCATCGACAGCCTCGACGACTTCTCGGTCGAGGAGTTCCGCGAACGCCGACTCCCCGGCATCGCCGCCCGGGCCGCGGCGAGCTTCGACGCCGCCGTCGACTACGCCACGGCGTTCAAGCCGGACGTCGTCCTGCACGACCCCGCGAACCTGGAGGGCGCCCTCGCCGGCCGCGTCACCGGCGCCCGCACGGCGATGGTGCTGTGGGGAGCGGTCGGCCCCGCCGAGCCCGCGCACATGCGCATCGTGCCCGAGGACATCAGCGGCTCCTTCCCGCGCTACGGCCTGGGCCCCTTCGACCCCGGCACGATCGCCGCGGTCATCGACCCCTGCCCCAGCGCCGTAGCGCCGCCGATCGGAACCGCCGAGCGCTGGCCGGTGCAGTACGTGCCCTACAACGGAAGCTTCCCGGCACCGCGCTGGACCCTCGACCCCACCGACCGGCCCCGCATCTGCGTCACCTGGTCGACGGCCCTGCGCACGATGATCGGCCCGCCGGCGTTCCTGCTGCCGGAGATCGCCCGCGCCCTCGATGCCCTCGATGCCCTCGATGCCCTCGACGGCCTGGCCGGGCTCGACGCCGACGTGATCCTCACCGCGACCCCCCAGGACGTGGCGGACCTGGGCCCGATGCCGCCGAACGTCCGCGTCTTCGAACGCCTGCCCCTACGCCTGATCCTGCCGTCCTGCACCGCGGCCATCCACCACGGCGGCGCCGGCAGCACCCTGACGGCGCTGTGGGCCGGCGTACCGCAACTGCTACCGACCTTCGCCTCCGAACAAGCGGCATCAGCGAACCGCGTCGCCACCGCCGGCACCGGCATCCACCTGCCGGGCCACCTCGCCGACGCCCCCGCGCTCCGCAAAGCAGTCGACGACCTGCTGACCGACGCCTCGTACCCGAAGGCAGCCCGCGCGGCCCGCGACGAGATGCGGCTGCGGCCGACGCCGCTGGAGCTGATCGAGATGTTCGCGGACTGAGGTGCGGCCTAGCTCAGCGAGGCCCTATCCCTCCACGACAACCGCCGTCACCACGAACCCGCCCTCCACCGCGAACCGCCCCCGCATCCGCGTCAGCGCCACTCCCCCGACCTCCGGCCCGACCTGCTCCAGCTCCGCCACGAAAGTCCGCGCGACCGGCTCGAACCGCACCGTCGCGTCCTGGAAGTCCAGCCACCGCCGCGCCAGCGGGAACCAGGCTTTGTAGACCGACTCCTTCGCGCTGAACATCACCTTGTCCCAGTGCGTCGCCGGATGCCGCGAGCGCAGCTCCGCCAGCGCCGGGATCTCCTCCGGCCGCGCCACGACCTCCAGCACCCCGTCCGGCAGCGTCGAGTGCGGCTCCGCGTCGATCCCGACCGCCGCCAGCCGCCCGGCGCGCGCCACCGCCGCGGCGCGGTAGCCGTCGCAGTGCGTCAGGCTGCCGATGACGCCCTCGGGCCACAACGGCTCGTGCTTCGGCCCCGCCAGGATCGGCCCGGCCGCGCAGCCCAACTCGGCCAGCGCCTTGTGCGCGCACCAGCGCGCCGACGCGAACTCCCGCCGCCGCTTCTCGACCGCCCGGGCGACCAGCGCGGCCTCCTCCGGAAACAGGTCGTCGGCGTCACCGTACGTCTCGACCGAAACCACATCGGCCGGCAGCACCGCGTCGATCACACTCGTCCCCCAAGCTCAGCATCCAACGGCACCTGACATCGTCAACCAGACGCTCGGCGAACGACAACTCCCCCAGTCGCGGCATCCCTTGACTCCTCACACATCCATTCATACATTCACACATTATCTGTATGAATGGATGGCAGCAATGAACAGAGGCACAGCGGTCGTGGCGGGCGGCAGCATCGCAGGGCTCTGCGCCGCAGGAGTACTCGCCCGCCACTTCGAGAAAGTGATCGTTCTGGAACGGGACCAACTACCGCCGAACGCAGAGCACCGACGCGGCGTCCCCCAGAGCAAGCACCCGCATTTCCTCCTCAACTCCGGCCGCCGCGCGATCGGCGAGATCTTCCCAGGCTTCGAAGACGCCCTGATCGCGGCCGGCGGAATGCTGCTGATGCCGTCCATGGACGCCGCCTACTGCGAGAACGACGGCTGGGCACCCCGCAAACGCGGCTCCATGACGATGGTCTACAGCTCCCGAGTACTGATCGAACGCGTCCTGCGCGACATGGCCCGCCGGTTCCCCGCCATCGAACTCCGCGAAGGCACGACGGTCACCGGTCTGCTCTCCGTCGACGGAGGCACCCCGACCGGACACATCACCGGAGTCGAACACCGCACCGCCGATGGCGACGTCACCCGAATACCAGCCGACCTGGTCGTCGACGCCCTCGGCCGCGGCTCGTCGACCGTCGACTGGCTCGCCGCCGACGGCTGGCCCACGCCGCCGGAGAAGACCCTCGACGCCAAGGTCACCTACACCTCCCGCTGGTACGACCTCCCGCCGACGGCCCAACGCCCCACCGCCTGGTGGTGGAAGCACCTGATCATCACCCCGACCCAGAACCCTGACAACCACCCCGCCGAGCACGACTTCCTGAGCAACTTCTTCCCGATCGAGGGCGATCGGGCCATCGTCTGCCTGGGCTCGTGGGGCATCCCCATGCCGCGCGACGTCGAAGCGTTCGAATCGGCGGCGGACCGAGTACGCGCCACCGCCTTCGGCGCGGCCGCCAGGGCCTGCACGCCGACCTCGCCGGTGCACCTGACGCGCTCGACCGGCAACAAGTGGCGCCGCTTCGACCTCCTCGACACCCCACCGACCGGCCTGGTCTGCATCGGCGACTCGATCTGCGCGTTCAACCCGTTCTACGCCCAGGGCATGAGCTCCGCGGCCCGCTCGGCGCTGATCCTCGGCGACATGCTGCGCGAATACGACGTCTGCGACGCCGCGTTCTTCCGCAAGTTCCTCACCCGCCAGAAGAGGTCCCTGGCCGTGCCGTGGATGCTGGCGATGGCACGCGACCAGGCCTACGACTTCGCCACCGGAACGGAGCTCCCTCCGCGCTGGCGTCGACGAATAGCCGCGCGCCTGAGTTGGCCGCTCTTCAACGCCATCAACGCCGCCAGCCGCGAGGACGCCTACGTCGAGCGCACGTTCGCGGAGGTCTTCAACCTCGACAAGTCGCTGCGCCGGCTCGCCGCGGATCCACGCTTCTGGTACGGCGTCGCGCGTTACAAGCTGCGGCAACGGCTCGGTCGCACCGTCATCCCCGGCGGGTTCGACCAACACCGGGATCCGCCAGCCACGGACTATACGGACTACACCGGCTACACCGATTACGCGACCTGAGAAGCGGAGGCACCTGCGTTGGACCAGACCTGCGATCCGACCGCCGAGCGCATCGCCGAAGGCCTCGGCTTCTCCTGCCGCCACGCCAACCCGATCGTGACCTTCCGCAACCCGTTCAGCCTGAGCAACGGCACCATGCCGGTCCTGGAACTACTCATCGTCGGCGGCGCCGTGTTCGCCTTCTGGCACGCGTGGCGCCGGTGGCGGCACGACGGCGACCCGGCTAACCTCACGCTGTGGTTCGCCTCGGTCGCCTACCTGGCCGTCATCGAGCCACCGTTGTACTTTCCCGGCTGGTTCGGCCTGGACAAGCAGGTCGGGTTCATCTTCTCGCACAACGTGTTCACGGTGCAGTTCATGTACGACCGGCTGCCGCTCTACATCGTGGCTTTCTATCCGGCGCTGTCCCAGCTCGCCTACGAACTGGTGCGCACGCTGGGGGTGTTCGCACGGCGCGGCGCCCTCGTCGGCGCGCTGGCCGTCGCATTCGTCTGCCAGGTCTTCTACGAGATCTTCGACCAGCTCGGTCCGCAGCTGCGCTGGTGGGCCTGGAATCCCGGGGATACCAAGGTCAATAAGCCTGCGCTGGCTTCGGTGCCGATGAACAGCATGTTCTTGTTCGCTTCGGTGTCCTTCGCGGCGCTGACGTACCTGGTCGTCCGCCTGACCAGCACCAGTCCCAGCGCCAGCACCGGTGGCTTCGGCGTCGCCTGGCGATCCGTCATCGCAGGCGCCCTCGCTCCCCTGGCGATGCTGATCGCCGGCGCACCCGCAGGCGCCTTCCAAGGCCACGGCCACCTCACCATCCAGACGACGATCATCAGCATCGGACTCGCCATCGTCTGGATCATCGGCCTCGCCCTGATCGTCGACTCCTGGCGCGCGCCCCGCACCCACGCGGCACCGGCACCGGCACCGGCACCCCCGCCAACGCCCGCGCCCGCGCCACTGTTCGCCCGCACCTATCCCGCGATCTACCTGGCCACCCTCGCAGCCCTGTGGCTGGTCGCACTCCCCGCCTACTTCACCGCGACCAACGGCGTCACCTCCGCAGGAACACCGATCGGCAGCCTGTGGTACGCCACGCTCTGCGCGGCCGCCGCGACCGGCGTCATCCTCGCTGCACGCCGGACGACCAGGTAAAGTCCTGAGATCGTGGCGAAGCACGGATGGGGCGGCCGGCCCCCAGCGTCGGAGGCCGAGGCACGGCAACGGATCGTCGACGCGACCGCGCGCTGCGTGGACCGATACGGCGTCACCAAGACGACCCTGTCCGACGTCGCCACCGAGCTCGGCGTCACCCGCCAGACCGTCTACCGCCACTTCGCCCGCGTCAGCGACATCATCGCCGAGGTCGCGGCCCAGGGCGCCGACGCGTTCGTGGACCGCCTCGTCGCCCACCTGGCGGGCCGCACCGACCCGGCCGACGCCGTGATCGAGGGCATGGTCTTCTGCATCCGCACCATCCCCGCCGAACCCCGCGTAAGCCTCCTGCTCCGCCTCGACGACTCCGACGCCTTCGCCCGCGGCGCCACCACCGAAACCACCATCGCCTACGGCGCCCGCATGCTGCGCCGCTTCGCCGTCGACTGGACCGCCGCCGGCCTCACCGACCCCGACCTGCACGACCTGGCCGAGGTCATCATGCGCCTGCTCACCTCGTTCCTCCAGCACCCCGGCAACGCCCCGCAGGACGAGGAGCGGCTGCGCGCGCTGCTCAACCGCTGGCTGGCGCCGGCGCTGCGCGATGTCGTAGTTCGGTAAGTGCGGCTGGTGGGCACGTTGCGGTTTGTCTGTGGCTTTACAGGCGGTTTTACGGCTTCGCCTAAGGTTTGGTGACCTCGCAGGGGGACGCAGTTCGGTTGAGCGCCGCATGTCACGTTGGCGGCCGCCGGTTGTCATGAACACGACCGCGCGGTGGTTCAGGTCTCTGCGGCGATGCGCTGGCGACTGGCGACTGGCGGCCTGCGGTGTCGGTGGCGCGTGCTATATCTACGCATAAGGGGCGTTAATGCCCTAACAAAATGCCACCACACCCGACTCGCACACCAGGCTGCGCTGGCGACCGCCGGCATTTCACGTGCAAGACCACGCGTGCACTCGGTCACTGCACATACCCCATCCGCGCCGCTCACCGCCGGCGAACCGTAGCCTTTCGCGAATCAGCCGACTGCGAACCCCCCACCGGTCTAGTCTCTGCTGGTGTCCTCCACGCGAGCACCCTTCCGAGCCTCCTACGCGCTGGCCGCCATCGCCATCGCCGTGTCGATAGCCACCGCGGCCTGCGGTTCCACCGCCACCACCTCGGCACAGGCCGCGAACCCGACGCCGTCCGCGTCGCGCACCCCCACAGCCGGCGCCGCCACGACGTCCCACGCGTCGCCGTCCTCAGCCGCCTCCGCGCCATCGGCAACGAGCGCCAAGCCCACCGCGACCACCCCGTCCGAGGCTGCCTCCACCCCGGTCCCGCCGCCGTCCTTCGGCAACCCCGACGGCCACGCTCCCGTCCCGCTGGCCGCCCGGGCGGCCGACACCTCGCATCCCACCACCGTCGTCGGCGACGGCACCGCGGCCGGGTGCACGTCCGCCGCCGTGGTCGCCGCCGTCGCCAAAGGCGGGGTCATCACCTTCTCCTGCGGGCCCGCGCCGGTCGTGATCACCATGTCGGCCACGGCCAAGGTGGTCAACACCTCCCAGCGCGTCGTCCTCGACGGCGGCGGCAAGGTCACCCTCAGCGGTGGCGGCCAGCGGCGCATCCTTTACATGAACACCTGCGACCAGGCGCAGACCTGGATCACGTCGCACTGCCAGAACCAGTCCACCCCGCAGCTGACGCTGCAGAACATCACTTTCGCTAACGGCGACTCCACCGGCCAGCAGGCCTACGGCGGCGGAGGCGGCGCGGTCTTCGCCAGCGGCGGACGGCTGGCGATCGTCAACGCCCGCTTTGTGGCCAACCGCTGCGACTCCACCGGTCCCGACCTCGGCGGCGCCGCGGTGCGGGCCCTCGAACAGTGGCAGAACCAGCCGGTCTACGTCGTCGACAGCACCTTCGGCGGCGCTCCGGGCCAAGGCGGCGTCTGCTCCAACGGCGGCGCCCTGAGCAGCATCGGCGTCTCCTGGGACGTCATCAACTGTGTCATGTCCTACAACAAGGCCATCGGCAACGGCGCCAACCCCGCGGCGCCGGGCACCCCCGGCGGCGGCAGCGGCGGCGCCATCTACACCGACGGCGACGACTACACCGTCACGATCGCCGGCACCCGCATCGACCACAACACCGCGAACGAAGGCGGCGGCGCGCTCTTCTACGTCAGCAACAACCGCACCGGCACGCTGACCATCCACGACTCCACCCTGAGCGCCAACGTCAACGACAAGTTCTCCACCGACGGCTACCCCGGCGTGTTCTTCCTCGGATCCGGCCAGCCGGCGGTCAGCGGATCAACGCTCGAATAGCGCTGCCAGCCGCTCAGCCCGGCAGCCACGCCCCCTGGCGCTCAAGCTCGCGGCGAACAACCGCCGTCTCGACATCAGCACCAGCACCCCCAGCACCCCCCGCCGCGAAAGCCGCCGCCACCCCGGCCGCCTGCCCAGTCGCGAAGGCGGTCCCCATCACCCGCATCGAGGCGCCCGCGCCGCGATCGCCGTCCACGGTCCGGCCCGCCGCGAAGAGGTTCGCCGTGTTGCGGCTGCGCAGCACGTCCAGCGGGATGCCGTAGTACCCCGGCTCGCCGAGGTGGATCCACTCCAGCGGCATCCCGGGCCCCGGGTGCGACTCGATCGGCCACGCCCCCAGCGCCACGGCCTCACCCATCGGCCCGGGTTCCAGCACTTCCTTCTCAGTGAGCTGAGAGCGTCCGATCACATGCCGCGACTCGCGCGTGCCCAGCTCGGGTCCGGTGCTCACGATGTACGCCGAACCTCCCCCGGGCATGGTCCGGATGACCCGGAGGCAGGCCTGCGCCTGACCCCGCCCACCGCGCTCGGCGCGGCTGGTGTCCGCGGCACTGCGCGCGTCGTACTCCTCGTCGGCGATGTAGGTGATCAAGTCCTCTGATACCGGCATCCGCGCGATCAGCCCGGAGGTCCCGGTCAGCCCGGGCATCCCGGCCGCCTTGGCCGCACGCAGCGCCGCGGACACCGACGCGCGGGTGATCGGCGCGTCGGCCGGGATCCCCCCGAACCGCACGCCGAGGGTGCCGTTGAGCACCTTGCCATCGTTGCCGTAGCGCACCTCCGCACCGCCCAGATGTGCCAGGTCGGCCTCGCCGGTGGCGTCGACGAACGTGTCGGCGCCGTACTCGTGGATGCCGGAGTGGTCGGCGACCTGCACGCCGATGATCCGGTCCCCCTCCCGGGCGGCGGCACATATGTGACTGTGCAGCAGCACGTCCACCCCCGCGCGCTCACAGAGCTCGTCCGCGACGCGTTTGACCCCCTCGGGATCGAAGACGACGGCCACCGCCATGAACTTGCGCGGCTCGGTCACCGCGCCGAGCTCGCGCAGCCCCGCCAGCATCTCCTCGGCGACCCCGAACACGACCTGCTTGAGGTCCTGCGTGTACAGGCCGCAGTAGGTCACCACATTGCGCAGCGTCGCCGCGCCGCCCAGGCAGGGCCCGCGCTCGATGAGCAGGACGCGGGCACCCGCGCGCCGAGCCCCGATCGCCGCCGCTATACCCGCAGATCCCCCACCCGCGACGATGACGTCATAGTGATCGATCACTGACAACCTCTTCCCCGAGGAACGGACTGTCGGCCAATGTCCGCCCAGTAGATCGACTTTGACAGGGGCCGTCCAATGCCAACAGATCAGAGCCCATATGCTCTACAGGCATATCGAGGTGAAAAGAGAGCCCCGTGGAACTGCGTCATCTGAGGTATTTCGCGGCCGTCGTGGACGAGGGTTCCTTCTCCCGCGCGGCCGACGTGCTGCACATCACGCAGCCGGCGCTGAGCCGGCAGATCCGGTACCTCGAACGCGAAGTCGGCGCGCAGCTGTTCGAGCGCAGCGCGAGCGGAACGAAGGTCACCGACGCCGGAGCCGCGCTGCACCACCACGCACTCGTCCTGCTGCGGCTCGCCGACGCCACCAAGGAGATGGTCCACACCGCGACCGGCGCAGCAAGCGAGGCGGTACACGTGGGAATCCCCCAAGGACTCACCGCCGAATGGCTGCTCCGCCTACTGGCCGCACTGAGAACCGACGTCCCGCACGCAGCCATCACCTTCACCGAGACCGGCAGCGCCGACCAGCTGGACATGCTCCGCGAAGGCCGCCTCGACCTGGGCATCGTGCGCGAACAACCGAGCGCCGACCTCACCGGCAAGCACCTGTTCGACGTCCCATTCGGCATCGCGGTCCGCCCCGGCCACCACCTCGCCGCCCAACCAGCCTGCCACCTCCGCGACCTCGACGGCATCCGCACCCTCGCCCACGGCCGAGGCCAGGTCCCAACCGTCGACGACCACCTGGCCCTCGCCGCCCACGAGGCGGGCGCAGCCCCCCTCTGGCACTTCGCCCAGTTCTCCGAGCACGCCCTGGCCTGCGCCGAAGCCACCCACGCCGACGCGGTCCTCCTCATCGAACACTCCGCGCGCCGACTACTCCCAGGCTGGCCCTGGATACCCCTGGCCGAGCCGGGGATAGCCCTGTCCACCTGGCTCGCCTGGCCGCCGAACGCCCGCCAGGTGGTGAGCGAAGTCGCGCAGGTGACCGTTGCATGCAGCGCCCTTGGCTCCGGAACCGGCGCTGGTGACCACACCATTCCAGGCGTGGTCACCAGTGCCGTTCTCAGCCGCTAAGCCGCGGCCTGGAACTAGAGCTTGAGCTAGAACTTGAGCTAGATGCTCACGCCACCCAGCACCTGCCAAGCCATCACAATCCGCTGCACCTGATTTGTACCCTCATAGATCTGCGTGATCCACAAACCGAGGTATGACGCCGACAGCCCACCTGAACTGCCGTTCTCTCTTCTGGCGTCTTTGGTCGTTTCGGTCCTCTTCGATGTCATGACGGACCAGTCACGGACCGCAGCCGGACCAGCAAGACTAGCTCGATTGGGTACCGCGAGCCTTCCACCAGTTGCTTGGCCGGTTGGCCTAGTAGTGCTCGCACGTGAAGATCGGCAGGCCGAAGAACGGACCAAACGCCGCCTGCTGCTCGGCGACCGAGTCAGTCACGTAATCGAGTCGAGGAGACGTAAAACCCCAGGTCGGCCGGGTTTGCTGGGGTTCGGCTTCGGTGCCCTCAGCAGGATTCGACCTCGACCATCGGATTAGAAGTCCGGCGCGCAGTCCATTGCGCATGTGCTCTGACCTGCTTGAATAGAGGCAACTACTTGTTGATCAAGTCAGGCGGCTGAAGCCCGCGGTCTTCTCCAGTCGCCTCACTGGCTCTGACGTTCTCGTGTGGCCCCATCAGGACGTCTTGAGCGGGCCCCACCTATAGATCGAATGGTTTGTCAGGGCGTCTCGCGATGGCCCCGGATGTTGGTCCGAGCTGACCCCGCCTCCGTCGTCGGGTCGCAGGCCTCCAACCCATTTGTCGGGCCGATGTGACGCGGTCCTGCGGCTGATGGTCAGCTATCGTCGGGAGGCATGCGTCTCGAAGATCACAGCGGGCCCTCGGAGATCGTGATCCGCTGCCAGGAGCATCGCTCGACCCGTGTGCGTCTGTTCGCTCCGGAGGCGCACGGCGACGACGAGTTGGTGTTCGGCATGGAGGCTCAGGCCGACGGACTCCAGGCCCGTCTCGAACGCGTGGAGGTCCATCCTTGGCAGACGGAGTATCTGTCGACCTTCCTCGGCGGGCTCGCCGCCGACTTCCGCGGCTGGGACGGAGAGCGGGTGTGGCGGACCAACCATTTGGGTCTGGCTGCAACGTTCGCTTCCGGGGGCCATGTGCGCCTGGTGTGGACTCTGAGTGACTCGTTGGTGATGCCAGACTCCTGGCAGGCATCGGTGTCGACCTGGATTGAGGCCGGCGAGCAGATGGTGCAGGTCGCCGAACAGGCTCGGGAGTTCCTGCGCGGGTGGTGAGATGGTCAACCCGTCGGAGCGGCGGCCTGCGGTTCTTGGCGTGGGCGAGCCGGTAGGACCGGCTGCCGGTCTCGATGATGGTGCCGTTGAACGTGAGCCTGCCGACGATCGCCCCGCAGAGCCGGGGGTCGGTGAAGGTCTTTGTCCAGCCACTGAGAGATTTGTTACTTGCTATCGCAGCACTGTTCTTCTCCTCCCGCTCGGTCAGAATCTGGAACAGCAGCTCCGCCCCACGGCGGTCGAGTTCCAGGTAGCCGAGCTCGTCGATCACGAGGAGATCAACACGCCTGTATCGGGCGATGGTCTTAGTCAGCATCTCTCGTCGGCAGCCTCGACCAGCTCGTTGACGAGTTTCACAGCCAGGGCGTAGCGGACCCGGAACCCGCCATCGCGGCTTGCGAGCCCAGGGCGATGAGCAGGTGGGACTTGCCGGTGCCGGAAACGCCGAAGGGTTCGAGACCGGGATCTGGCTGAACCTGCGGGTTGACCGCTACGCGATGGTCACGGTGAGGATGGCGCGCTGCCGAAAACACCCCTGCAAGCTGGGATGATGCTGGATCACGGCGCTACGATCGATCTATCTGCCGGCAACCCGGATCTTCGCCTGGATCCGACTTTCAAGCCGGGATACGACGGCGAAGAAGGTCGAAATCCTGATCCTGCGCCACCAACTGGCCGTCGCGCAGCGCCATGAACCCCGGCTGGCGCGCAAGCTCACCTGATCGGACCGAGCCTGGGGGATGTGAATGACCTCTCGCGTCTCGAAGGTCGCGCGTTGGCCGTATTCGGTGACCTGCACGTACCCGGATATGTGGCCGTGGGCGTCGGCGATCGGATAGATGCTGGGGCAGTCCAGGTTGTACAGGGCCACCGGCTGATTACCGACCCACACCAGTTCCAGATAGGCGTCGCCGAAGACCAGCAGGTCCACGATCGCGCCGCGTATCACTTGGCGGATGTCGTCGCGCTGGTTGCACCAGGCAAGCATCCGATCCAGCGCCGGCACGTTCGCCGGCTTGACCGGCTGCGGCTGGTCGCCCTGCCCGGTGTCCGAATCCCAGTCGGTGACCGGGCCGCCAGCGGTGATCGTGCGGACGATGGCATTGACGGCGCAGAACGACCACGGGCAGGCCACGTAGGCGTCGTACAGGGTCTTCAAGGTGGTGCGGCGGTCAGCCGGGCCCGCGTTGCCGATGCCCTGGTCACGGGAGCGGTCTGCTCCCACCACAGCAAAGGCTCATGCTCCGGCGGCCGGTGCCCGAAGGCGCCGATCGTGGCGGGGGCGATCTCGAACGTGGCAGTGCCGGAAAGCTCTAGGCTGTGTGGCTATGGCAAAGCTGTGGCAGGTGGCTTCTGAGGATGAACGGCCGCAGTGGGCGTTGGTTCCTCACGTCAGCGTGGGGCCGCTTCGGTTCGAGATGAGCCCGGCGGAGGTAGCAGCCTCGATCGGCGCGCAGCGCCCGACAATTAGCCGAAGCAACGCCCACGACGGTCTGGTCCGGGAGTCGTATCCAGATCCAGGCTTGACGCTGTACTACCGGCCGCAAGATCCCAAGCTGTTCGGAATCTCAGTAAACGCACTGCGCGGTCCTCAGGTGTCCTTCGAGGGGCGCGCTCTCGTCGGCCAGGTTCCCTCCGAGGTGGAGCAGTGGCTCTTCGAGCGCGCCGAGCAACGCCCGGCACACAGCGAGTTGTTCTACCTGCCAGCAGCCGAATGCGGATCCTTCAGCCTCGGCATGGTCGTCTGCGTGCAGCGGGCTGGCGACCGGCTGATATCGCGGCCGGTCTTCCTGCCAGCCGACGCGAACGACGACATGTACCACCAGTTACCTTCCGAGGCGTGGCAGATCTAACGGAGCTGGCGGCGCGGAGCAGCACAAAGATAAGCCGCACGCTTGGCGTCACTACTTCGCCAGCGATAGCCTTCGGCGGCTGGTCCCTCTCACCTCGGTTTCCTCGGGTCTGGGGCACGCCAGCGCCAAGGTCACGTTCGACGTCTACGGGCACCAGATGCCCGACGCGCACGGGATCTCGATGGCCGCCGGCGAAGCGCGACTCGCCAACTTCACCTTCCGCCCTCTGACGGACCGGTGACGGACCAGAGCCCCTGACGATGCGTCAGGGACGGTTTCCCCAAGCCTCGCGCCCATATCGAGAAACCGCCCCTGACCTGCGAAATCAGATGTTCACATTACCGCTCAGCACCTGCCGAGCCATCACAATCCGCTGCACCTGGTTCGTGCCCTCATAAATCTGCGTGATCTTCGCATCCCGCATCATCCGCTCCAGCGGATAGTCCTTCGTGTACCCGTACCCGCCGAGCAGCTGCACCGCGTCCGTCGTGACCTCCATCGCCACGTCCGAGGCGAAGCACTTCGCCGCCGCTCCGAAGTACGTCAGGTCGCTGTCTCCGCGCTCCGACTTCGCCGCCGCGGTGTACGTCAGCTGGCGCGCCGCGGTCAGCTTCATCGCCATGTCCGCCAGCATGAACTGGATGCCCTGGAAGTCGGCGATGGCCTTGCCGAACTGCTTGCGCTCCTTCACGTAGTTCGACGCGTAGTCCAGTGCGCCCTGCGCGATGCCCAGGGCCTGCGCGGCGATCGTCACGCGGGTGTGGTCCAGGGTGCGCATCGCCGTGGCGAAGCCCGTGCCCTCGGCGCCGATCATGCGGTCGGCGGGGATGCGGACGTTGTCGAAGTAGACCTCGCGGGTCGGGGAGCCCTTGATGCCCAGCTTCTTCTCCGGGGCGCCGAAGGTGACGCCCTCGTCGCCCTTCTCGACCACGAAGGCCGAGATGCCCTTGGAGCGGGCTGCGGGGTCGGTGACGGCCATGACCGTGTAGAACTCCGACACGCCGGCGTTCGTGATCCAGCGCTTCACGCCGTTGAGGATGTAGTGATCTCCGTCACGCTCGGCGCGCGTCTTCATGCCGGCGGCGTCGGAGCCCGCGTCCGGCTCGGACAGGCAGTAGGAGAACATCGCGCTGCCGGCCGCCAGCGGGGTCAGGTACTTCTGCTTCAGCTCCTCCGAGCCGGACAGGATCACCGGCATCGAGCCCAGCTTGTTCACCGCCGGGATCAGCGAGGAGCTGGCGCACACCCGGGCGACCTCCTCGATCACGATGCACGTCGCGAGGGCGTCGGCGCCCTGGCCGCCGTACTGCTCGGCCACGTGCACGGCCGCCAGGTCGGAGGAGACCAGGGCGTCCAGCGCCTCCTGGGGGAAGCGGGACTGCTCGTCGACCTCGGCGGCGAAGGGCAGGATCTTCTCCTCGCACAGCGAGCGCACCGCCTCCCGTAGCAGGTCGTGCTCCTCGGAGACCTTGAACAGGTCGAAGTCGGCGGCCATGGCTCGCTCCTAGGCTGAAGGTACTGGGTACCCTCGATTATCCACACTCGGTGCCACGGATACCCTGTGGTACGCACCACAAGTGCTGCACAAGCCGCAACACCTGAACCGGAGGCATCGGTGATCGAACGAGTCGGAGTGGTCGGGGTCGGCCAGATGGGAGCGGGCATCGCGGAGGTCTGCGCACGCAGCGGGCTGGACGTGATCGTCGCCGACGAGAACGCCGAGGGCCTCAAGCGCGGGCGCGACCGCATCGCGGTGTCCCTCAAGCGCGCGGTCAAGGCCGGCAAGATGAGCGAGGCCGACGCCGAGGCGGCTCTGGGCCGGATCCGCTTCACCGAGGACCTGCAGGAGTTCGCCGACCGGCAGCTCGCGGTGGAGGCCGTGGTCGAGGTCGAGGCGGTCAAGACCGCGGTGCTGGGCAAGCTGGACCTGATCCTGCCCGAGGACGCCATCCTGGCCTCCAACACCTCCTCCATCCCGATCATGCGCCTGGGCACGGCCACCACCCGGCCGCACAACGTGGTCGGCGTCCACTTCTTCAACCCGGTCCCGGTGCTGAAGCTGGTCGAGGTCATCCCCTCGCTGGCCACCAGCGACGAGACCAAGGCCCGCGCCGTGGCCTTCGTCGAGCAGCTGGGCAAGCAGGCCGTGGTCGCCCAGGACCGCGCCGGGTTCGTGGTGAACTCCCTGCTCATCCCCTACCTGCTGGCCGCGATCCGGATGGCCGAGGGCGGCTTCGCCTCCGCCGAGGACATCGACTCCGGCATGGTGCTGGGCTGCGCGCACCCGATGGGCCCGCTGGCGCTGTCGGACCTGATCGGCCTGGACACGGTGAAGCTGGCCGCCGAGGCGATGTACGAGGAGTTCAAGGAGCCCCTGTACACCCCGCCGGCGCTGCTGCTGCGCATGGTCGAGGCCGGACGCCTGGGCCGCAAGGCCGGGCGCGGGTTCTACGAGTACGCGAGCGTCTAGGTCGGCGGCTGGGCAACAGCGTCCGGCCCAGACCGCCTAGGCCGGGGCTCCGACTACGGGACCGGGATCGGGCTCCTCCTCGAGGTCCCCGATCCCGACCCCGCGCACCGAGGACAGCAGCAGCGGTGCGAGCATCGCCGCCGCGAACAGGATCCCGGTGGTGAACATGACGCGGCGCGCGCCGAAGGCGTCGGCGATCGGGATGATCGTCAGCTGCCCCGCCGGGACGGCCAGGGCGCGGCCGAACTGGTCGTAGGACACGACGCGGGACATCATCTCGTTGGGGACGTACGTGTGCAGCGACGTGTCCCAGGCCACGGACGCGAACGTGATCCCGAACCCCGCGACGAACGACGCCGCGGCGACCGCCGCCACCCCCGCGTTCAGGCCCAGCAGCAGGTACGGCACCGCCTGCAGCGTGATGGCCAGCTGCCCGACCAGCAGCGGCCGCCGCACCTTCGTCCGGATCATCAGCACACTCATGACGAGCTGCCCCGCCGCCCGGCAGCTGATGATCACGCCCCAGCCTTCGGCGCCGAACGTCTGCTTGGCCAGCACCAGCCCGAGCACCTGCCCGGCGCCCATCTGCAGGAAGCCGGAGACCGCGAACGCGGCGGTCATCGACCAGATCCAGGAGGACGAGCGGAAGTACGTCCAGCCCTGGCGCAGCTCGGTGAACAGCTTCCGGTCGCTGCGCACCCGCCGGCCCTGCACCGGGATGAAGCAGAACACCGCGCCCGCGACGAAGAACGACGCCGAGTCCGCGACCAGTGCCCAGCCGCCCCCGACCGTGCTGACCAGCACGCCGCCGACCGTCGGTCCGAGCACCTTGGCCGCGTTGCCCACGCTGGCCAGCAGCGAGTTCGCCTTCTGCAGCCCGGCGGGGCCCACCAGCTGCGGCACGATCCCGCTCAGCGACGGCCCGGTGAACGCCGACAGCACGCCGGTCACGAACGCCAGGCCCATCAGGTAGCCGACCGGCTGCTTGGCGAGGATGCAGAACGCCATCGCGCCCTGCGTCACCCCGAGCCCCACGTGCGTGACCCGCAGCAGCAGCGCCTGCCCGAGCCGGTCGCCGATCCCGCCGCCGATCAGCAGCAGGGCGACGGTCGGCAGCATCTGGGCACTGATGACGATGCTCAGGTCCCGCGGGCTGCCGGTGAGCTGCAGGACGGCGAAGAACAGCGCGATCTGGCTCGCGGCGCCGCCGGTCACGGAGATCGACTGACCGATGAAGAAGCGGCGGAACGGCTTCTCGCGAAGCGGATTCATGATGGCGATCCCCACAGCCGGACGGCACAAGGATCGCGAGGCTAGCAGCGGTTTCCGCCGGTCCGCACGTGGTTTTCCGCGCGGTCGGAAGCGGAGGCGAGCCAGGTCGAGCGCTGACTCGGCTACCAGCCCGGCCGGAATATCCGCGCCGCGCCACCCCCGTCGGGTCACAGGCCAGATGGCCGATAACCTACGTCTTCAACGATTTTCTGAGGAAGGGCACTAGGATCTGACGCGCGCCGGTGATCGTCGCGGAAGACCGCCGGTTGCTGGCAGACCAATCCACAGCTGAAACCACGGGGCATCTGATGTCGGCATCGACCAGGCGGGACACCGGTTGGACCGCGGAAGTCATCTCGGGAGCCGACGCACTCGACAACCTGGCAACCGAGTGGGACCACTTGTTCAGGCGCTCCTCAGCGGCGACTCCGTTCCAGTCGAGGATCTGGCTCTCGTCGTGGTGCCGGTGGTACGGGCCGGCGAACGGCCGCCTGTGTCTGGTCTGTGTGCGCTACCAGGGGGTTCTGGTCGCCGCCGCGGCGCTCGTCCTCACCAGGCAGCGGCTGTGGCGGGTGCTCCGGCCGGCGGGCGTCGAGCAGTCCGACTTCTGCGACGTCCTGGTCGACGACTCGGGCGACGGCGTGCCGGACGCGCGGACCAGCGTCGGACGGCTGGCCGCGGCGATCCGGAGCGAGCTGCGCTTCGACCTCCTTGACTTTCCCGACGTGCGGCCGGGCAGCGTCCTGGCCCGGGTCCGCAACGACTGGCCGGGCGGGACGACGGAGATCCCCGGCGCGGTGTGCTTGTCCCTACCCGGGGTGCCGATGGAGGAGCACGTCGAGGCGATAGAGGCGACCAAGATCCGGCAGCAGTTGCGCCGGAGACTGCGCGAGCTCGACCGGGTCGGCCTGGAGGTCCGCCTGGTTTCGGCGGACGAGTCCGAGGACGCGGTGGCCAGGTTCCTCGAGCTGCACCGCCGGCAGTGGGCCGATCGTTCGGTCAACTCGGAACATCTGACAGAGCGTTTCAGAGGGCATCTCACGGCGGTGCTGCGAGCCTCGACCGAGGCCGGCGAGACCGCCGGCTTCCAGACCGTTCTCGCGGAGTTCTCGCTGAAGAACAAGGAGACGCTCGAGGTCGAACACGTCGCCTCGGACCTCCTGATCGTCGGCCGGTCCATGGTCGGCGCCTATCTGTACAGCTATCTGCCGAGCCTGCGGTCCCGCGTCGATGTGTCCGTCGCTCTCACGCGCGCCGCAATGGCGATGACCGCCGAACGAGGCGTTCCAGAGCTGTCGCTGCTCCGTGGCACCGAACAGAACAAGTACCAGTTGTCCCCGAATCAGGTGCAGAGCGTCCGGATCGTCCTGGCGGACGGGGTCTGGGGGGCCGTCGGGCTCTGGGCGATCCGGGGGTGGCGGTTGACCGCGAAGGCCGTCAAGCGCCTGGACGCGGCGGTGGTGCGCCGGGTGCGCCGGGTGCGGCGGTCAGGGTAGTCGGCGCGGCAAACCTCCCGACCCACCGAATACGCAGATCCGCGTACAACGCTGTGAACAGCCCTGACATCCGCATTAGCGTCACGCGCGTGCCTCCGTGCCGGCCACCGGCGGCACCGCCCGAAAACGCCGGCGAACGTGGGAGGTCCCCATGACCGTGTACCTCGCGCCGGGTCGGCCCGACGCCCTGATGAGCTACCAGCCCCGGTACGACCACTGGATCGGCGGGGAGTACGTGGCACCCGCCGGCGGGCAGTACTTCGAGAACCCGACGCCGATCACCGGGCAGCCGTTCTGCGAGGTGGCGCGGGGTACCGCCGACGACGTCGAGCGGGCCCTGGACGCCGCGCACGCCGCGGCGCCGGCCTGGGGCCGTACCTCGCCGGCCGCGCGTGCCGAGATCCTGAACAAGATCGCCGACCGGATGGCGATGAACGTGGACCGGCTGGCGCTGGCCGAGTCGTTCGAGAACGGCAAGCCGATCCGCGAGACGCTGGCCGCCGACATCCCGCTCGCGATCGACCACCTGCGCTACTTCGCCGGGGCGATCCGCGCGCAGGAGGGCGGCCTGTCGGAGATCGACGAGGACACCGTCGCCTACCACTTCCACGAGCCGCTGGGCGTGGTCGCGCAGATCATCCCCTGGAACTTCCCGATCCTGATGGCGATCTGGAAGCTGGCCCCGGCGCTGGCCGCGGGCAACGCCGTGGTGCTCAAGCCGGCCGAGCAGACGCCGGTGTCCGTGCACTATCTCATGAGCCTGATAGCCGACCTGCTGCCGCCGGGCGTGGTGAACATCGTCAACGGCTTCGGCGTCGAGGCCGGCAAGCCGCTGGCGTCCAGCGGCCGAGTGGCGAAGGTGGCCTTCACCGGCGAGACCACCACCGGCCGGCTGATCATGCAGTACGCGTCCGAGCACATCAAGCCGGTCACTCTGGAGCTCGGCGGCAAGAGCCCGAACATCTTCTTCAACGACGTCTCCCGCAACCGCGACGACTTCTACGACAAGGCGCAGGAGGGCTTCGCGATGTTCGCCCTGAACCAGGGCGAGGTCTGCACCTGCCCCAGCAGGGCCCTGATCCAGCGCGGCCACTACAGCGACTTCCTCGCCGACGGCCTCGCGCGCGTCGAGCGCATGAAGCAGGGCAACCCGCTGGATTCGGAGACGATGGTCGGCGCGCAGGCCTCCAACGACCAGCTGGAGAAGATCCTGTCCTACCTGGAGATCGGCCAGAGCGAGGGCGCCAAGATCCTGATCGGCGGCGAGCGCGTGGACCTCGGCGGCGAGCTGTCCGGCGGGTACTACGTGCAGCCGACGGTGTTCGAGGGCGACAACTCGATGCGCATCTTCCAGGAGGAGATCTTCGGCCCGGTGGTCGCCGTGACCCAGTTCGACCACTACGACGACGCGATCCGCATCGCCAACGACACCCTCTACGGGCTCGGCGCCGCGGTCTGGACCCGCGACGGCACCACGGCCTACCGCGCCGGCCGCGCGATCCAGGCCGGCCGCGTCTGGACCAACTGCTACCACCTGTACCCGGCGCACGCGGCCTTCGGCGGCTACAAGAGCTCCGGCATCGGGCGCGAGAACCACAAGATGATGCTCGAGCACTACCAGCAGACGAAGAACCTGCTGGTCAGCTACTCGGCGAAGGCGATGGGCTTCTTCTGATGCCGGAGGCGAACGCGACCGCGGCGGCGACCCGCGACGCGGCCGGCCCGGCGCCGCGCGACGGGCTCGGCGCGCCGTCCCGGGTGGCCGTCACCGACGCCGCGGCGGCGATGATGCTCAAGCTCTACACGGCGCACGGCCCGCTGATGTTCCACCAGTCCGGCGGCTGCTGCGACGGCAGCTCCCCGATGTGCTACCTGGAAGGCGAGTTCCGCACCGGGGCCTCCGACGTCCTGCTGGCACGCCTGGCGGTCGAGGGCATCACGGAACCGGTGACGTTCTGGATGGGCGCCGAGCAGTTCGAACGCTGGCGCCACACCCACCTGACCGTGGATGTGGTCCCGGGCCGCGGCGGCGGGTTCTCGCTGGAGGCGCCGGAGGGGGTCAGGTTCCTGATCCGCTCGCGGCTTCTGACCGACGCCGAGGACGCGGTGCTGAACCGGTAGGGCGGGCGAGGCGGGGCGGCGGCGGGCTGACGTGGTCCGCCGCCGCATCGCTGCTCCGATCGGGCGGACTTCCCTCCGGGGCCCTTCCTTCGGCGGTTGACGAATCGGGATAATTCATACGAGGGTGGTTAGTCCCCCGCTTAGGTTCTTGTGAATGTTGCAACGCTCCTGGTTGGAGGGTTGTTGTGGGGTTTGAGGTTCGGGTGGATCGGAGATCCGGCGCAACCGGCACCCGACCAGCGGGCAGTATCGCCCGCGGTCGGCCCGGACCCGGGCCGAGTCCCGGCGTCCCCGACCCAAGCCCCGGAAGATCGACGTGTTCCCGGAACTGCGGGCGTTCGTGGTGGCCGGCCTGGCCCGCAAGTGGAGCCCGGAGCAGATCTGCGAGGCTCTGTGTATGGAGTTCCCCGACCGCCCTGAGCTGCACCTGGCCATCGAGACCGTGTATCAGGCGTTGTATGTGCAGGGTCGCGGTGAGCTGCGCCGGGAGCTGGCCGAGGCGCTGCGCACCGGTCGGATCCGGCGCCGGCCGCGTCGGCAGGTCGGCACGCGGCAGCCGCGGTTCACCGACCCGATGGTGATGGTCTGCGACCGTGCCGCCGAAGTGGAGGACCGGGCGGTCCCCGGCCACCGGGAGAGCAACCTGATCATCGGCAAGGGGCAGAAGTCGCAGACCGGGATCCTGGTCGAGCGCTCCACCCGGTACGTCATGCTGGTGCACCCGCCCGCCGACCGCACCGCCGAGACGATGCGCGCTGACCGCGACCGTGCAGACCTTGCCCGCTCATCCGGTCCGGTCGCTGACCTGGGACCAGGGCGCCGAACTCGGCGGACACAAGGCGTTCACGATCGACACCGGCGTCCCGGTGTACTTCTGCGACCCCGGCAAACCGTGGCAGCGTGCCTCGAACAAGAACACGAACGGCCTGCTGCGCCAGTACTTCCCGAAAGGCACCGACCTAGCCGTCCACAGCCCAGACCACCTCGCGGCCGTCGCCGCCGAACTCAACAGCCGACCCCGCAAGACCCTGGACTGGCAGACCCCCGCCCAACGACTGGCTATGCTCCTCTGAACACATAGTCACGCGTTGCGACGGCCCCACGAATCCGCCCGGATCGGGGCGGGGTGTCTTACCGCCCCGGAGCCAACGGCGGCTCCAAAAACGTCAACGTCGCCGCCCCGGTGTCCAACCGCGCCCGCACCCCCAGCGGCAGCGACTGCATGAACACCCCGTGCCCGATGTCGGCCCCGAGCAGCACCGGCACGCCGAGGTCGCCGAGCCGGTCGGCCAGCAGTTCCTCGACCTCGGCAAGTGGGCCGCAGTCGTCCCAGGTGCCGCACAGGATGCCGCGTACGCCGTCGAGGTAGCCGCTGCGGCGCAGGTGGGTCAGGACCCTGTCGAGGCGGTACGGCTGCTCGCCGACGTCCTCCAGGAACAAGATCCCGTCGCGCGCCGGGACGGAGAACGGCGTCGCCAGCGATGAGGCGAGCAGGCTCGCGGTGCCGCCGACGGTCGGGCCCTCGGCGATGCCGGGCACCAGCACGCGCGTGTCCTGGAACACCAGCTCGGTGCACTTCTCCGGGGTCAGCAGCAGCCGCGCCAGCCCTTCGAACGACGGCACGCCGGAGCGGAACATCACGCTCGACACCATCGGCCCGTACACCGCCGTCCACCCGAACCGGCTGCGCACCGCCTCGATCAGTGCCGTGACGTCCGAGAACCCGACCACCACCCGCGGCTCCGGCGTCCCGACCGCGTCCCAGTCCAGCGCCTCCAGCGCGCGCTGCACCCCGTATCCGCCGCGTGCGCAGATCACCGCCGCGAACCCCGGCTCCCCCAGCGCCCGCGCCAGGTCCTCGGCCCGCACCTTGTCGTCGGCGGCCAGGTACGGGTACGGCCCCACCGACCGCGCCGACGGGAACACCTCCGGCAGCAGCCCCACGCTTCGCAGCGCCGCCAGCCCGAGGTCCAGTTCCTGGCGCCCGGGCGGCCCGCTGAGCGCGACGACGGCGACGCGGTCGCCGGACTTGAGGGCCGGGGGCGTGACGAGGGAGCGCATGATCCGACTGTCTCACGGGGAACGAGGAACGTTGAACCCGTCGACGAGCGCCGTCAGCGCGTCCCGCCACACCCGCTCGGCCACCTCGGCCGGGAACCCGCCGCGGATCTCCATGGCCGCCAGACCTTCGCAGAGTGCGTGGAAGGCGGTGGCGGCCCCGTTCGCATTGCGCGCACCCAGTCGGCCTTGCTCCTGAAGCCGGGCCACGCGGGCCTCGAGCACGGGCCAGGCCCGGTCCCCCGCCGCGCGGATCCCGACCAGCTGCCCGGGCGTGGCCTCGGTCTGCTGCACGCCGAGCCGGAACAGCGCCGGATGCTCCAGCACCAGACCGCGAAATCCCGTGACCCCGGCCTCGACCAGGTCGAAGGCGGCGTCGGGCGTGGTCGGCAGCGCCTCGACGGCGGCTCCGAGCAGGTCGAACATCCGGGCACCGAGAGCGGCGATCAGGCCGTCCTTGGAGCCGAACAGGCTGTAGACGGCACGCGTTGAGGTTCCCGCGTCGTCGGCCAGCGCGCGCACCGACAGGCCGCCGGGCCCGGTCCTGTCCACGATGCGCTCGGCGGAGTCCAGCAGTGCGGCGGCGACGCTCTCGCCGTGTTCTCTGGGGCGGCCCATGTTGCGAGTATACCGTAACACTGTTACGTTACAGCGTATCGAAATGAGGGAGCGATGATGTCCGAAAGCGACAGCACCACCGTGAACACCACCATGTCGGCACAAACCCCGCCGGCACAGACCCCACCGGACTGGGGACGCGGCCGGTACGAACGGACAGCGACCCAGCTCCTGCCCGCCGCGCAGACGGTGGTGGACGCCGCCGGCGTCGGTCCGGGAGAGCGCGTCCTGGACATCGGGTGCGGCACCGGGAACGCGGCGCTGATCGCGGCTCGCCTCGGGGCCCGGGTCACCGGGGTGGATCCGGCCGAACGGCTGCTCGACGTGGCCCGCGGCCTGGCCCGCGAGGACGGGCTCGACGTGAGTTTCCGCTCCGGCGACGCCGCCTCGCTACCGGTACCCGACGACAGCTTCGACGCCGTGCTGTCCAACTTCGCGGTGATCTTCGCGGCCGACGCGAACGCCGCGGTGGCGGAGATGGTGCGGGTCCTGGCGCCGGCGGGACGGATCGTGTTCAGCTCCTGGCTCCGGCACGGGGCGGTCGGGCAGCTCAGCGCGGTGGCGCCGGACCTGATCCGGCGCGCGCTCGACGCTCCGCCGCCGCCCAGGCCTTTCGCCTGGCACGACGAGGACGCTCTGCGAACCCTGTTCGCCGCTCACGACATGACCGTCACCGTCGCGCAGCACGACCTCGTCTTCACCGCCGAGTCGCCGGAGGCGTACCTGGAGGCCGAACGCCACAGCCATCCGTTGGCGGTCGCGGGCTTCGAAGTTCTCGAGCGGCTCGGCCAGGCCGAACAGGCGCACAAGCAGCTCCTGCAGATCCTCACGGACGGCAACGAGGACACCGGCGCCTTCCGAAGCACGAGCCGCTACCTGACGGTCACCGCGGTCGGACGGTAGGCGGCTCTGCGATCCGCCGGCCGGGGACGGTCAGCAGGGACGGGCAGCAAGGAACGGCCGGCAAGAATTCTGGGAACGGACCGCGCCGGCATCCCTACCCGCCGAACCGCACTACCCGAGGCGCCTTCTCCACCGCCTCCGGCAGCACCAAAGTCCCCCCGGCCGGCGGGCTGATCCGCCCGAGCACCCGCTCCCCCGCGGCGCCCGTGCAGGCCGCGATCGTGCCCGGCAGGCCGTGCGCGGTGAACCAGCCGATCAGTGCGAACGCGATCGCCTCCTTCGCGTCCGACGGCACCCGGTACGCGTCCGAGCGCAGTACCTCCACCCCCGGAAGCCGCTTCGTGATCCGCTTCATCAGCTCCGGGTTCTCCGCGCCGCCCCCGGACACCGCCAGCGTCGTGATGCCGTGCGAGCGCACTGCGTCGACCACCGTCATCGCGGTCAGCGTCGCCAGGGTCGACATCAGGTCCTCGGGCGTGAGGTCCGGGAACGGCTCGATGTGCGCGGCCAGGTACGCGTCGTGGAACAGTTCCTTGCCCGTGGTCTTCGGCGGCCGCCGTGCGTAGTAGGGCTCTGCCATGAGACCCGCGAGCAGCCCAGGGTGCACCAGTCCGGCGGCGGCGAGCCGGCCGTCGCGGTCGAAGGGCTTGCCCGTCAGCTGTCGGCACGCCGCGTCCAGGAGCGCGTTGGCCGGTCCGATGTCGAACGCCACCGGCGGATCGGCGACGACCGTCAGGTTCGCGATCCCGCCCAGGTTCAGCGCGCCGACCGGTCCCGGCAGCCCTCGGAGCAGCAGCAGGTCCAGCAACGACACCAGCGGCGCGCCCTGGCCGCCGGCGGCGACGTCGGCGGCGCGCACGTCCGACACCACCGGCACGCCGAGCCGCTCGCTGATCCACGCCGGCTGCCCGAGTTGCAGCGTGCCGAGCACCTCGCCGTCCTCGGTCCAGTGATAGAGCGTCTGGCCGTGCGAGCACACGACGTCCACCGGCCCCGCGGCTCGCACCGCGCGCGACGCCGCCGTCGCGAACGCCTGCCCGATCCCGGTGTCCAGGCGGCAGACCGCGCCGAGGTCGGTCGCGTGCGGCGGCAGCGCTGCGATGATCTGCGCCCGCAGGTCGTCCGGGTACGGGACGTGGTCGGCGTGGCACAGCTCGCCGACCAGCACGTCGCCGTCGAGCCGGAAGTCCACCAGCGCGACGTCGATCGCGTCGTGCGAGGTGCCGGAGCTCAGTCCCAGGACTCTCACGCGCTCGCGGCCCCGGCCTCGACGCCGACCACCCGGCGTGCCTCCGGGTAGAAGCAGGCGTGCAGATGATCGGATTCTTCGTCTGCGACGGCCCCGTCCCGGTCCCCGAGCGGCACCAACACCGGGTGCTTCTCAGCACACTGATCCTGAGCGAACGGACACCGCGGCTGGAACAGACACCCCGGCGTCACCGCCCGCTCGTCCAAAGCCGCCGTCGGCGCCGTCCGATCCGGCCCCGGCTCCTCCAGCCCTCGCATGATCGGCACCGCCGACAGCAGGCACTGCGTGTACGGATGCACCGGCGCCAGGATCACCTCGTCGGTGAGCCCGCGCTCGACGACCTCGCCGCGGTAGATCACGTGCAGCTCGCCGTCGTCGCCGACATACCGTGCGGTGGCCACGTCATGCGTGATGAACACCAGCGAGATCCCCAGCCGCGCCCGCAGATCGCGCAGCAGGCCCAGGATCCCCAGCCGCATCGACACGTCGATCATCGACACCGCCTCGTCGGCGATCAGCACCTTCGGATCCACGGTCAACGCCCGCGCGACGACCACGCGCTGCCGCTGCCCGCCGGAGAGCTGGTGCGGGTACTTCGGCAGCACAGCGTCGGGCTCCAGGCCGACCAGCGTCAGCAGCTCCGCGGCCCGATCGCGCCGGGTCCCGGCGTCTGCGCCGGTCTCCTTCGCGCGCATCCGCAACGGATCGCCGAGAATCGAGGCGATCGTGCGCGTCGGATTCAGCGCCGAATAAGGGTCCTGATGGATCATCTGGATCCGGCGGAAGTACTTCGCCCGCTGGTGCGGCTTGAGCCCGGACAGCTCCACGCCGTCGACGACCAGCTCGCCGCCGTCGAACGTCTCCAAGCCGGTGAGGATCTTCCCCAGCGTCGTCTTGCCGCAGCCGGACTCCCCGATGAACGACACCGCGCCGCCGTCCGGCAGCGTGAAGTCGACACCGCGCAGCGCGTGCACGGTCCGGGCGCCGGTGAAGGCGCTGTGCGTCTGGTAGGTGCGGGTGATCCCGCGCGCCTCGATCATGCCGGTTCTCCCACGGCGGCGGGTGTCCCGGGCGTCCCGGAGAGCACGGTGGACGGGTCGACGTGGCACGCGCGCCGGCGCCCGATCTGTTCCTCGGCCCCCACCTTCCAGGCCGCCAGCGGCGGCTCGACCTCGGCGCAGACCGCGAGCGCGAACGGGCAGCGGTCCCGGAAGACGCAGCCGACGCGGGCCACGGTGGTCAGGTCCGGCGGCCGGCCGGGCAGCGCGCGGGCGGCGTCGATGTCGCCGGTGATGCGCGCGGTGGCGCCTATCAGAGCCTTGGTATAAGGGTGCGTAGGTCGGCGCAGCACGTCCAGGAGCGGGCCGTCCTCCACGATCCGGCCGCCGTACATCACGGCCAGCCGGTCGGCGATCTCGGAGATCGCACCGATGTCGTGCGTGATGATCAGGGTGCTGAGCTGGTTCTCGTCGTGCACCTTGCGCACGATCTCCAGCACCGAGGCCTGCGAGAGCATGTCCAGCGCGGTCGTCGGCTCGTCGAGAATCAGCACCTTGGCATTGAGCACCAGGGCGAAGACGATGCCGATGCGCTGGCGCATGCCGCCGGAGAGCTCGTGCTGGTAGGAATCCAGCACCCGCTTGCCGTCCAGGCCCATCCGGTTGGCCAGGTCCAGGGCTCGCGCGATCAGCCCACGCAGGTCGGAGACCTCATGCGAGCGCCCGAGGTCCAGTAGCTGCTTGCCGATGGTCTTCAACGGGTTCAACGAGTTCTGCGATGCCTGGAACACGTAGCCGATGGCCCCGCCGCGCGCCTTGCGCAGCTGCTTGCCGCCGAGCCGCGTGAGATCCCCGACGCCGGCCACCTCGATCGTGCCGGCGGCGATCCGTCCGGGCGCCGGCACCGCGTTCAGCAGCGACAGCGCCAGCGTGGACTTGCCGGAGCCGGACTCGCCGACCAGGCCGGTGATCTCGCCGGCCCGAAGGTCCAGGGAGGCGTCGGCCACCGCCGGCAGCCAGCCGGCGGACGTCTGGTACTCGACCGTCAGGCCGCGTACTTGTACCTCGCTCACACGCGCTCCCTCAGCCGCGGGTTGAACAGTTCGTCGATGGCGTCCAGGAAGAGCACGATCCCCAGCGTCAGCAGCAGGATGCAGATCAGCGGCGCCAGCAGGTAGATCAGCGCCGACGGGGTCTCCATCGCCCCGCCGGAGAACACCGCCTGGTTCAGCATCACGCCCCAGTTGGTGCTGGAGAACGGCACCAGGCCCAGGAAGAACAGGCCGACCTCGGCGCCGACGAAGGCGATCATCGACAGCATCAGCTGCATGGTGGCGTAGGGCGCGATGTTCGGCAGCATCTCCTTGAAGATGATGTGCCGCCGGGACAGGCCCAGCCCGCGCGCCGCCTCCAGGAAGCCGCGCTCGCGCAGCGACAGCGCCTGCGAGCGCACGGCGCGGGCCACGCCGCCCCAGCCGGTGACGCCCAGCACCAGGCCCATCTCCCAGGGGCTGCCGAAGCTCCACACCGTGGACAGGATGATCAACAGCGGCAGGCCCGGGATGGTCAGGACGAAGTCCGTCAGGCGCATCAGGACACTGTCGGTCAGGCCGCGCTGGTAGCCGGCGACCAGGCCGACGGTGACGCCGAACAGGCTGGTGAAGAACGCCGACAGGGCCGCGGTGGCCAGCACGTAGCGCGCCCCGGTCACCACCTCCTGCAGCACGTCGGAGCCGGCGAAGTCGGTGCCCAGCCAGTGCTTGGCGCTGGGCCCGGCGTACAGCGCGTTCGGGTCGACGGCCAGCCGGCCGTAGAACCAGGGCCCGCAGATCCCCATCAGGACGAAGAACACGATGATGATCAGGCCGATCAGCCGGCCGGGCTTGCGGGTGACGGCCTTGCGGAAGGCGGTCAGCGCCGGGCGGCGGCGGCCCGCTCTGATGCCGGTCGGGGCGAGGTTCGCGGTCACGGCCATCTCAGCGCCTCACTCTCGGGTCGATCAGGGTGTAGCACAGGTCCGCGAGGATGTTCGCGACGATGATGGACACCGTGATCAGCAGGAACGCCCCGGCCATCACCGGGTAGTCGCGGGTGCCGATGCTCTTCAGGAGCAGGTCGCCGAGCCCGGGATAGTCGAAGGTGTCCTCGATGAAGAAGGACCCTGCGAACATCACGCCGAAGGACAGCGCCAGCACGGTGAACAGCGGCAGGATCGCGTTGCGGCCGATGTAGCGGGCCCGGGTGACCGGGGCGATGCCGCGCAGCTCGGAGGCGAGGATGAAGTCGTCGCCGAGCACTGACACCACCGAGGACTTCATCGCCAGCAGCCAGCCGCCGTAACTGAGCAGCGCGTACGCGCACACCGGCAGCACCGCGTGCTGCACCACCGAGCCGATGTACGGCACGTTCCAGCCCGGGTTGTACTGGATGTCGCTGGTGCCGGCGTCCGGCAGCAGGTTCCACTCCGTGTGGAACACCACCAGGAGCAGCAGGGCCAGGACGAAGGCGGGGACGCCGGCGACCAGCGAGCCGGAGACGGTCAGCAGACCGCCCCAGCGGCTGGACCGCTTGACCGCGGCGACGATGCCGGCGACCACCCCGAACAGGAAGCTGACCAGCAGCCCGGACAGCACCGGGATCACGGTCCACGGCAGCGCCGACCAGATCAGGTGGGTGACCGGGACGCCGGTGTAGCTGATCGACTGTCCCAGGTCGCCGTGCGCCAGCCGGCCGAGGTAGCCGCCGTACTGCGAGAGCAGCGGGGCGTGCGAGGTGAAGCCGTAGACCTGCTGCACCTTGGCCGAGGCCTGCTCCGAGCTCATCCCCGACATGATGTATTGCTCGTACTGCACATCACCGGGCTTGCCGGGCAGCGCGTGCACGAGGAAGAACGTGAACGTCACCACGACCCAGACCATCACCAGCCCGGTCAGGAGCTTGCCGGCCAGTCGCCGGGCGAATCCCGTCATCTTCCTCCCCTCCCTCTTGAGCGTCCTGTCATCGTCCTGGCCCTGTTCCTGTTCTCAGAACCCTTGTTTTAATCCCAGGGCCCTTACTTGCCCTGCACGTAGCCCTGCATCATCCACACCCCGGGCGGGTTGGCCAGCAGGGCGTCCTGCCCGGTCTTCGGGAAGTTCGTGAACCGCTTGTCCAGGGTGAACACCACGTGGGTGTAGTTCCAGATCTGGATCATCGGCAGTTCCTGGTTGGTGGCCGCGGCCAGCTGTGCGACGATCGGGGCCTGGCCGGACACCGGGGTCACCGACAGCTGCGCGGCGAGCTGGCCGGGGTCGATGCTCTGGCCGTTGACGGTGTAGGTGGCCGGAGTGTGCTCCCAGTTCGTCGGCGCGGCGTCGTTGTGCGTGGCCTGGCCTCCGGTGACGCTGTAGCCGTCGGCGGAGCCGTAGATGCGGGCGTAGGCCTTGTCGGTCTGCGGGCCCAGGGCCACCAGCCACCAGCCGACCGCGTACTTACCGGCGGCCATCTCCTTCTGGTAGGTGGCGAAGTCGGCGGTGATGGCCGCGGTGGTCGGGATGCCGAACTGGGTGAGCTCGTTGGCGATGATCGTGGAGGCCGCGATCCAGTCGGAGAAGCCGTTGACGGTCTGCAGGGTGATGGTCCACGGCTGGCCGTTCGGCAGATGCCACTTGCCGGAGCCGTCCTTGGTGAAGCCGGCGCCCTGCAGCAGGGACGCGGCCTTGGCGGTGTCCACCTTGTAGGGGTTCAGCGCGGCCTTCTGGTCGCCGGACAGGATCGAGTCGGACTGCGAGCCGACCAGGCCGGTGGTGGTCGGCGCGGCGATGCCGCCGACCGGCTCGCCGACCTTGGTGACCGCGTCGCGGTCGATGACGTAGGCCAGGGCCTGGCGGACCGGGGTGAGGTTGTACGGGGCCTGCTTCTCATTGAACGCGATCGAGGCGCTGACGTAGCTCGGGGCGTCGACGCGGGTGTAGCCGGCGCCCAGGACCTGGTTCAGGATGTTGGTGGGCATCGAGGTGTACGGCGCGAAGTCCAGCTCGCCGCCGTTCATGTAGCCCCAGATCTGCTGGTTGCCGGAGTAGCTGCGCAGGATGACCTGCTTCGGCGAGATCTTGCTGGCGGCGTAGAAGTACTGGTTGCGGTCCAGCAGCGCCTCGCCGGGGTTGACCCGGGTCTCCACGAACGGGCCGGCCGAGACGTCCTTGGCCGGGGCGAAGGCGGCGATGGTCTTGCCCTCGGCGGCCAGCTTGGTGGCGGCGGCGCCGGCGGCGGCCTGGTCGGTGCCCTGGACGGCGGCGATCTGGGTCCAGATGTCGGCCGGGAGCTGGCCGCCGTAGACCTTGTCGGACACGATCGTCGAGGTGAGCACCAGGCGCTGGAAGTACAGGTTCTTCACGCCGGGCTGCTGGTCGATCTCGATCTTGCCGCCGCCGAGGTCCTTGACATCGGACACCTCGAAGTTGCTGCCGGCCACGACGGTGCCGCCGGCGCTGGCCACTGGGCCCGCGGTGCCCTGCGTGTAAGCGATGGCGAGCGAGGTCTTGATGTCGGCGACGGTGACCGGGGTCCCGTCGGACCACTTGGCGCCGGGCTGGAGCTGGATGGTCAGGCCGGCGTCGGAGGCGGTCCAGCTGGCGGCCAGGCCGGGCAGCAGGGCGTTGGGGTCGGACGGGTCGTTCTTGGTGAAGCCCAGCTGCATCTGGTTGTAGCCGAGGAACATGTTGGGCGCGGCGTTGAAGGGGTTCATCGGCGCGCCGGCGGTGATCTTGTTGTTGGCGTCGATGCTGGTGAAGACACCGCCGGTGCCGCCACCGCCGCTCCCACCGTTGGATTTCTTCGCCGAGGAGCCGGAGCACGCGGACAGCGCGGTGGCCGCTATCGTCGCGACGGCTATGGCCGCGACCAGTGGTTTGGGTCGGGACATGGTCCTGACATCTCCGTTCGGGTCGGTGGGACGGGTCTGGGGTGCGGAAGGTGTACGGAAGGTGCGCGGAGCACTTGCGGACACGGCGAGGCCGGGTCGGTGTGTGGAACCGTAAGACCGGTCGACGAGCTACGTCAATGAGTTGCGCGAATCGCTTTCATTCCGTAACTTGCCAACGACGACCCCGCGCTGATCCCTTTCACCGACGCCGGCCGCCCCCGAGAGGAAACGCCACGCATGAGCCCCCTCACCCCGCCCACCGCAGAGCGCGTGGCCGCGCCGACCGAGGAACGCAACCCGGCGACCGCGGACATCGACGCCGTGCCGACGGTGGAGGTGCTCAGGCTGCTGAACGCCGAGGACGCCCGGGTCCCGGCCGCGGTCGCCGCGGTCCTGCCGGCCCTGGCCGAGGTGGTGGACGAGACCGTGCGCCGGCTGCGCGCCGGAGGCCGCGTGCACTACTTCGGCGCCGGCACCTCCGGCCGCGTGGCGGTGATGGACGCCGCGGAACTGATCCCCACCTTCGGCCTGCCCCCCGGCGTGGTCGTGGCGCACATCGCCGGCGGCATCCAGGCCCTGACCATCCCGGTGGAGGGCGCCGAGGACTCGGCGGAGGGCGGCGCAGCGGACGCCGCGGAGGTCACCGCCGCCGACGTGGTGGTGGGACTGACGGCGAGCGGCCGCGCACCGTACGTCGGCGGCGCACTGCGCGCGGCCCGGGCAGCGGGGGCGTTCACGGCACTGGTGTCGGCGAACCCGGACGCGGCCCTCGCGTCAGAGGCGGACGTGCACCTCGGCGCCGACACCGGGCCGGAGGCCATCGCCGGGTCGACGCGGCTGAAGGCGGCCACCGCCCAGAAGCTGATCCTCAACGGCCTGTCCACCGCCACGATGATCGCCCTGGGCCACACCTACTCGAACCTGATGGTCGACCTGGCCCCCACGAACACCAAGCTCCGCGGCCGCGTCCTGACCATCCTCACGGAGGCCACCGGCCTCCCGGAGCAGACCTGCGCCACCGCCCTCACCGCCGCCGACGGCGAACTGAAGACGGCCCTGGTCAGCCTCCTCGGCGCCCTGGCGCCGACCGATGCGCGCCGCGCCCTGGCCGCCGCCGGCGGGCAGGTGCGGGCGGCGCTGGCGGCCTCCGCGCGGACCTGAGACCTGCGCGGGGGCTGCCGCTCAAGCCGCCGCTCCTGCCTTTTGTGCTGGCATCGGGCGGAGGGCGGTTGATCTGTGCCCACAGGCGTCTTTAGGAGCCAGACGTCACCACCTGAGACCTGCGCGGGGGCTGCCGCTCAAGCCGCCGCTCCTGCTTTGTGTGCTGACGTCGGGCGGAGGGCGGTTGATCTGTGCCCACAGGCGTCTTTGGCGCCAGGCGTCACCACTGGCCCTCGTGGGTGAGGTAGTACTCCATCGCCGCCTGGAACGAGTTCAGGTACGCGGTGATGGCCTTGGGGACCAGGTCTTCGGCGTTGATCGGCTCGGTGTCACCGTCCTCGGCGGTGAGCTGCTCGCCGATGAAGCAGCCGGTGAGCGCGGTGAACCGGTCGTCGGTGGTCAGGCCGGACCCGAGGTACTGGAGCTGGTCGGTCTCCAGGGCGTGGATGGCGTCGCTGCCGGGGTCGATGCGGCCGTCGGGAGCGATGTCGCCGATGGCCGCCATGGTGGCCGCGTCGAAGACCCACGGCCGGGGGTCGCCCGGGTCCCAGAGCTCCGGCGGGTCGCTGCCGGCGACGACGGCGACGTAGAAGAAGCCGTTCACGGGATGGCCCCGCCGCTCCTCCCGCTGGACGGTGAGCAGGTCGATGTAGAACAGGCTGGGCTGGTCGTCGACGGCCGGGACGCCGTCGGGCGGGCCGATCGGGGACAGCAGTGGTGAGCTCGCCAGGATCAGGTACCTCAGGACCAGCGCCGGGGTCAGCTCCCCGACCCCGGTCAGCATCGCCGCGACGATCGCCCCCTCCACCAGCATCGCGACGGCGACCTCGGAGAACTGCTTCAGCCCGCTGTCGAAGCAGAGCTCGTAAAGGATCAGACCGTCCGTCTCCAGCCACCAGTGCAGGGAGATCTCGACCGGATACCCCTGCCATGCCCCGTTCCAGATGGTGAAGTGCTCGTCGGGCCGGTAGTCGAGCCCCGACTCGTAGGGAAGGTGGTACCTGGCGATGACGTCGTCGAAGTCCTCGATCTTCTCCTTGCCCTTGGCGCGTCCCGAATCCGAGGCGGGCTTGATCTCGTAGAACGCGCCAAGGCCGGAGGCGGTGTGCCGGACGATGTCGGGGATGGCGAACTTCTGAACCCCGGGCCCCTTCACGGCCAGACACTCCGCGGCGGCCGTCGGCGCCTGCACGTTCGAGTTGTGCAGGGCGAGGTATTCGGCGAAGTCGTTGCACGCGTGGGGTCCGCGGAACGTGTCGAAGTAGTCGGTCTGCGGACCGCCTTTGCGAGGGTCGAAGGGGAAGCACCCGCCGACATGGGCGCAGTAGTCGTTCTGGATGAGCTTCTCCACGAGCGCTGCGAAGCCACGCACGATGAGGCTGTCGGCCACGTACTGGCTGGGAGCGAAGCACATCTGCATGGATCCCTCGCTTCGACAGGCGGTGGGGCACCCGCGGGCCCGAGGCGCACCCGGTTCCCGACACCGCGATCGAACGCCCCGCGGTCGCCGAGCGCAGGCGGGCCCGTCCGTCGTGGCCGCCACCCGGGCTCCAACGACCACGACCAAGATCGGTAACGAAACCGCGACGGGACCGAGCAGGTGATCACCGATTCGGCCCAACAGCCCCTTGCCGTGATCGCTGTGATCCTTAGGGCCGCCGGCACCCGGGCCGAGGTGCGCAGTCGCCGGCGATCCGCGAGCTGGGGCCGCCCCTCACCGGCTCGTCACCCGCAGGTAGTACCCGTCCGGATCGAAGACCCGAAAGTCCCGCAGCCCCCAAGGCTGCTCCGTCAGCCCGTCCGCGATCGGCCATTCGCTCTCCAGCGCGCGCCGGTGCGCCGTCTCGACGTCGTCGACCTCCAGCACCAGTTCCGCCCCCGACGGGATGCTGCGCACCGCCAGCTCCAGATCGCCCCAGGAGCGGACCGCGCCGATGCGCGCCGTGCCCAGCGCGACGGCGGCGTAAGGGCTGTCCGTCGCGCGGCGGTCGTCGGACAGCGTGAAGCCCAGCACTCGCGTGTAGAAGTCCACGAACGCGTCCAGGTCCGCCACGAACACCTCCACCCGCAGCGCCGCCTGGTGCTCCCGGGCCAGCATCCCCATGTGCACGGCGTCGTGCCAGCGGCCGCCTCTGAACATCGCTTCGCGGCGGCGGCCCTCCTCGACGAAGCCGGCCTTGCGGTAGGCCGCCATGGCTGCTGGGTTGTCGCCGTTGACGTTCAGCTCGATGCGGTGCAGGCCCAGCTCCGTGAAGCCGTAGTCCACGATCGTCCGGACCGCGTCCGTGCCCAGGCCGCGGCCCTGGTGCGGGGCGCCGATCATCACGGCGAGGGTGGCGCAGCGGTCCTTCACCGTCGCGCCGAACAGTGCCACCTGTCCGACCAGGTCGCCGCTCGCCAGTTCCACCACGGCCAGGCCGACGTCGCTGCCGATGTTGGCGCACCAGGCCTGGAACGTCGCCGCGACCTCGGCGGCGGGCTTGGGGACGAACGGCCCGCTGGTCTGCCGGGCCAAGGTCGCCGGGTCCGACCACCACGCGACCAGCGAGTCCAGGTCCGACTCCCGCAGTACCCGGAGCCCGACCAGCCGGCCCCTCAAGGTGAAGTCCACCGAAGTGGAGTCCGCCGAGGTGAAGCCCGGCACAGTGACATCCATCGAATCCGCCCCTCCCGCCGACGGTGGCGCGGCGCCGGCGTCGGCATGGTTCACAGGGATCGTATCGATCACAGGCCAAACCGCCAGCGACCATTACCGGCCGCCGACCCGCGCGCGATCCGCCCGCCCGCCGCCGACCGCAATCGGCCCCGCCCACCTGCCTGCCTGCCGCCGCCCGCCATCCGGGGCCGTCGGCAGCAACCCGAGCCCCACCGACGGCGAGCCGGCCCCCTACCGCCCCCGAGCCCCCTGCACCGCACTCCGCGTCCGCTCCAAAGCCCGCGTCGTCCGGCTGAAGTTCCGCTGCGCCACGCCGACGAACAGGCAGTCCACCACCGTCAGCGCCGCGATGCGGCTCGCCATGGCCCCCGACCGGAACGTGGTCTCCCGCACCGCCGTCGTGAGCACCAGGTCCGCCACGTCCGTGATCGGGGAGCGCGGGAAGTTGGTGATCGCGATCGTGCGCGCGCCGTTGTCGTGCGCCTCGGCCAACGCCGTGACCGTCGCCGGTGTGGCCCCGGTGTGCGAGATCCCGATCGCGACGTCGCCGCGCCCCAGCAGCGCCGCCGACGTCAGCGCCGCCTCGGCGTCCGGCCAGGCGAACGCGCGGTGCCCGATGCGGTGCAGCTTCTGGTGCAGGTCCAGCGCGATCAGCGCGCTGGCCCCGATCCCGTACACGTCCACCGCCCCGGCCGACACCACTGCGTCCACCGCGCGCTCCAGCACCTCCAGGTCCAGCTGCGCGACCGTGTCCTCGACCGCGCGCGCGTCGGCGTAGCCGAGCTTGGTGACCACGTCGGCCAGCGAGTCGCCGGGCCCGATGTCGCCGCCGGCGGTGTGCGTCATGGCGGCGGCGTCCTCGATGCCGGCCGCGGCGGCCAGGCCGATCCGCAGCTCCGGGTAGCCCTTCAGGCCGACCGCGCGGCAGAAGCGGATGACCGTGGTCTCCGAGGTGTCGCAGTCGGCGGCCAGCTCGCTGATCGTCTTGGCCGCGACGCCGGCCGGATCGGCGATCGCCGCCTCGGCGACCCGCCGCTCCGACGGCGGCAGCGTCGGCAGCAGAGCCCTGATCCGCACCAGCACGGTCGGCGGCGGCCCGGCCTCGCCGACCAGCAGGGAAGCCGCGGCTGCGACCGTCGCCACGCCGCCGGAGCCCGATCCGCGCGCGCCGCGGGAGGGCCGATTCGCGCCAGTGCTCATGTTGTGATCCTAAAGCCACCGTCGGCGTCGCCGGCACCGGCGTTGAGGCTGCCGCCGGAGCCGCCTTCGGGCACGTCACCAGGCGGGACGGGCACGCCCGCCGCGACCCCGAACTCGGCGGCGACCGCGCCGTGCAGCGAGCGCCGCAGCTGCCGCGCCCGGTTGTCCCGGCCGTAGAGCACCGCGTTGGTCAGCAACACGCACCAGATCCCGGACACCGGATCGAACGCGAGGCTGGTCCCGGTGAACCCGGTGTGCCCGGCCCCGCTCAACGGCCACTGGTCCGACATGAAGTCGTACGAGTCGCCCCGCAACGTCCAGCCAAGCCCGCGCCGACCGTCCAGCCCCTCGGTCTGGCACCGCAGCGCCTCGGCGCGGATGGCCGCGCCAAGGATCGGGCTGTCGTCGGCGAGCCAGCCGGCGCGCAGGTATTTCGCGAGGTCAGAGGCGGTTCCGAAGAGACCGGCCTGACCCGCGACGCCCCCGAAGCTCTCGGCGTTCTCGTCGTGCACGACGCCCGCCTTCGGGTCCTGGCGCTCCGGGTCGTCGAACCAGTTCGCCTCGGTGGCGGCGAAATCCGACGTCTCACCGACAGGCCGGAACCCGGTCGAGGCCATCCCCAGCGGCCCGGCCACCAGCTCGCCGAACGCCTCGTCCAGCGGCCGGCCCGCCACCTCGGCCACGATCCGCCCCAGCATGATGAACCCCAGGTCGGAGTACTTCACGACGCTCCCCACCGGCGACTCCAGCGGCTCGGCGACCACCGCCGCGAACCGCTCCTCGGCGGTCCCGGGCATCCGGTAGACCTCGCTGACCGCGGGCAGCCCGGAGGAGTGCGTCAGCAGGTGCCGGAGCGTCACGCGGTCCTTGACGGCGCCGTCGCCGAAGGCCGGCAGGTACTTCGCCACCGGATCGTCCAGCCCGACCTCCCCCGCCTCGGCCAGCCGCAGCACGCAGGGCAGCGTCGCCGTCACCTTCGTCAGCGACGCCAGGTCGTAGACCGTGTTTGGCCCGACGCCGGCGCCGAACGCCGCGACCCGGGCCGGGCCGCCGGTCCCGCGGCCGTAGGCCAGCACCGCGCCGGGCACCACGCCCTCGCGGACGGCCTCGGAGACGATCTCGCCGGGCTCGGTGCTCATCATCAGTTCCTTCCCGCGCGACACCGGTGGTAGGTTTCCACCGTCAGCATGCCTGAAGACGTTAGCAAATGACGAAGAGGGTCGCGATGCGCGAAGCAGTCCCGGAAGACCTGCCGACTCTGCGAGCCCTGGCCCAGACCAGCCTGGTCCACGATTCCGACGCCGAAGCGATCGTAGAGCTGTTGTGGTCCTCCGCCGCCGATGGTTGCCGGATCGTGCTGGAGCGCACCGACGCCGCTGACGACGCCGAAGGCACGGACGCGACTGACGGCACCCGCATCATCGGCTTCGCCCTCGGCTCGCTGCGCCCGGCGCAGGACGCGCTACCGGCCACCGGGCACGTCGAGCTCATCGTCGTCGCCCCCGAGCACCGCGAGCACGGCCATGGCCGCGCACTGCTCGCCGACCTGGAACGCCGCCTCATCGCCGCCGGCGCGACCCGCCTGCGCATCCGCGGCAACCCGCCGCACTTCGCGTGGCCCGGCATCGACATCCGCTACACGCCGGCCGTCTGCATGGCCGCGGCGGCCGGCTACGAGCGCCTCCTGGACTGCAACAGCATGCTGGTCGACCTGGCCGCCGCGGACCTCGCGACCGACAAGGACGAGCAGCGCCTGACCGAGGCCGGCATCGAGGTGCGGCGCGGCCGGCCCGAGGACGAGCGGGCCCTGCACGCCTGGTGCGACGAGGAGTTCGGCGGCACCTGGGGCCGGGAGGCGGCGATGGCGCTGCGCAAGAGCCCGCCGACGCTGCACGTGGCCGTCCGCGACGGAGCGTTCCTCGGCTTCGCCGGACACGGCATGCAGCGCGCCGACATGTTCGGGCCGATGGGCACCGCCGAGGCGGCCCGCGGCCACGGCATCGGCGCCGTGCTCCTGCGCCGCTGCCTGACCGACCAGCGCAACGCCGGGATCACGGTCGCCGAGATCGGCTGGGTCGGCCCGGCCCGGTTCTACTCCAAGACCGTCGGCGCCCGGCTGGGCCGGGTCTTCTGGGCTTTCGAGAAGTCGGTCAACGCCGAGAACTCAGTAGTTGCCGCAAAATCGGTCGCTCCATGACGGTCTCAGGACTCGAACGACTCGTCGACACCGGAAGCGGCCGCGGCATACCGTTTGCCGGACACCGAGTCGGCTTGCTGACCCACCCGGCGGCGATCACCTCCGACGGCCGCCACGCCGCGCACGCGCTGCTGGAAGCCGACACCGACCTGCGCGCCCTGTTCGGCCCCGAACACGGCGTGCTCGGCACGGCGCAGGCCGGCGAAACCGAAGCCGCCGCAACGGATTCCAGCACCGGACTGCCGGTGTACGACACGTACAACCACAGCGTCGAGCACCTGTCCGGGATGCTGGCCGAGTCGCGCATCGACGTGCTGGCGGTCGACCTGCAGAACGTCGGCGCCCGGTTCTTCACCTACGAATCAAGCCTCTACGACGCCCTGGCCGCCGCGGCGCTGGTCGGCGTGCGGGTCTGCGTGCTGGACCGGCCGAACCCGTTGGGCGGCCGCGCGGTCGCCGGGCCGGTGCTGGAGGAGGCGTACGCCTCGTTCGTCGGCCGCGCCCCGATCCCGGTGCGGCACGGCATGACGATGGCCGAACTCGGCCGGCTGTTCGCCGCCCGGCTCGGCGTCGAGGCCCCGGACGTGGTGCCGCTGGCCGGGTGGAACGCCGCCGAGCTGTTCCCGGCGACCGCGCTGCCGTGGGTGCCGCCGTCGCCGAACCTGCCGACCCCGATCAGTGCCCTGATCTACCCCGGCACGTGCTTCCTGGAAGGCACGAACGTCTCGGTCGGCCGCGGCACCACCACGCCGTTCGAGCTCGTCGGCGCGCCGTGGCTGGACCGCGGTTTCGCCGAACGGCTGCGGGCCGCCGCGCCGGCCGGGCTTGCCGGAATCACGGTCCGGGAGGCGTATGCGACCCCTGCGTTCGACCGGTACGCCGGGCAGCAGATCTGCGGCGCCCAGCTGCACGTCACCGACCCCGACGCCGTCGATCCGCTGGCGGTCGGCGTGACCGTGCTGTGCGCATTGCGCGACGGCTGGCTGGGCCGGCTGAGGTTCCGGGACGAGCACTTCGACCTGCTGGCCGGATCCGACGGCCTGCGCACGGCCCTGAATAGGGGCAGCTCCGCCGAGGAGATCCTGGAGTCGTGGCGCGCGCCGGCACTCCGGTTCGCCGAGGTGGAGCGGGAACCGTACCTGTTGTATCCGCGCGATGGAGAGTACTGATGTCAGAGCTCGATGTCCTGATCGCCCGCGTCCTGCAGCCGGGCTTCGTCGGCCCGGCGCTGCCGGACTGGGTGCGGCGGCGGCTGGCCGGCGGGCTCGGGTCGGTGATCCTGTTCGCCGCGAACATCGAGTCGCCGGCGCAGCTGCGGGGGCTGACGGACGAGCTGCGCGCGGAGAATCCGGACGTGTTCGTGGCAGTCGATGAGGAAGCCGGGGACATCACGCGGCTGGAGTTCGCGACCGGCTCCTCCTACCCGGGGAACCTGGCGCTCGGCGCGGTGGACGACGCGGCGCTGACCGAGGCCATGGCCCGCTCGGTGGGCTCCCTGGTGCGCGCGGCGGGGATCGACCTGGACTACGCGCCGGTCGCCGACGTGAACACCGAGCCGCGCAACCCGGTGATCGGCGCGCGCTCGTTCGGCTCGGACCCGGCACTGGTGGCGCGGCACGTCGCCGCGGCGGTGCGGGGGCTGCACGCGGCGGGGGTCGCGGCGTGCGCGAAGCACTTCCCGGGGCACGGCGACACCGTCGTGGACTCGCACTTCGGGCTGCCGACGGTGCACGCCACGCTGGCGGAGCTGCGGCGCGACACGCTGCCGCCGTTCGCGGCGGCGGTCGGGGCCGGGGCGCGCGCGGTGATGGTCGCGCACCTGCTGATGCCCGAGTTCGACGCCGAGCACCCGGCCTCGGTGAGCCCGGCGGTGGTCGGCGAGCTGCTGCGCGGCGAACTCGGCTTCGACGGGCTGGCGGTGACCGACGGGATCGGGATGGCCGCGGTGCGGGAGCGGTACGGGCTCGCCGGTGCGGCGGTGCGGGCGCTGGTCGCGGGGATGGACCTGGTCTGCGTGGACAACAATTCGACGGACGCGGACATCGCCGCGGTGACCGAGGCGATCGCGGGGGCGGTGCGCGACGGGACGCTGGCGGAGGCGCGGTTGGTGGAGGCCGCGGAGCGGGTGGCGGCTTTCGCGGCGTGGCGGCGGGAAGCCCGGGAGGCGCCGGAAGACTCGACAGCCGAGGCCGTGGGCTCACCGGACGACGGTCTCGCGGCAGCCCGCCGCGCTGCCCGGGTCCTGCGTGCCGAACCCGATGCGCTGCCGCTGAAGTCGGCGCCGCACGTCGTCGAGGTCGAACTCCCCCGCAGCCTCGCCACCCCGCTCGCCGACCTGCTCCCCGGCACGACGCACTCGAAGCTCGCCGACACTGCCGCCGACACCGTGCCCGCCGACCGCCCCCTGGTCGTTGTCGTCCGCGGCATCCAGCGCTCGCCCGAGGACCTGGACCGCGTGACCCGCCTGGTGAAGGAGCGCCCCGATACGATCGTGGTCGACCTCGGTGTCGCGCACGTCGATCCCGGCGGCGCGGCGTGGGTGGCCGGCTACGGCGTCTCCCGGGTCTGCGTGCAGGCCGCAGCCGAGGTCTTGGCCGGCAGGTAGCGCCCCGACTGGAGGACCCGAGCATGACCGACCTCGACAACCAGACCTCCTACTGGGACGCCGTCGCCGCGACCAAGCGCTTCACGCATCCGCTGCACGCCGCCTGGACTGATGCGCTCGCCCGGGACATCGCGGTCCTGGACTACGGCTGCGGATACGGCCGGACCATGGCGGACCTGGCCGCGCAGGGGTTCACCGACCTCACCGGCGTCGACAGCTCGGCGGGGATGATCGACCAGGCCCGCGAGCAGCAGCCGGCGATGCGCTTCGCGGTCCTGGACGCCCCGCCGACCGTGCCGTTCCCAGACGGGAGCTTCGACCTGGCCGTCCTGTTCGCGGTCCTCACCTGCATCCCCGGCGACGCCGCGCAGCGTCGGCTGATCGGCGAGCTGGAGCGGGTCCTCAAGCCCGGCGGGCTGCTCTACGTCAGCGACCTGGTGCTGGGCGACGACACGCGCAGCGTCGAGCGCTACGAGCGCTTCGCCCCGACGCACGGTACCTACGGGATCTTCGAGACCAGCGACGGCGCGGTGTGCCGGCACCACCACCCCGACCACTTCGCCGAACTGCTGACCGGCCTGGCCATCGAGGATTCCCGGCGGATCAGCGTCGCCACGATGAACGGGAACGAGGCGGCCGGGATCCAGGTGCTCGCGCGCAAGGCCGCCGCTCGGCGACAGCGCTGATCAGCATCAGGAGATGGTCGATCGCCGCCCGACGAGCCGTCCGCCAGCACGCAGTCTGCGCCAGGTCTTCGAACGACGGCTCGCCGGCCCGCGTACGGCGATCGGGCCCCTCCCCCACCGCGGGTCCCCCGCCCGCACGGCGATCATCAACCACGCGCGGGAGGCTGACCGCCGCTACCGACAGGCACCTCCCGCCCGGACACGGACACGGGCCCGGCCATACCTACCGCCCGGACACGGACACGAGCCCTGCCATGCCTCCCGCCCGGACACGGACACGAGCCCTGCCATGCCTCCCGCCCGGACACGGACACGGGCCCTGCCATGCCTACGGCCCGGCCCCGGACCCGAATCCGGACCCTGCCACCCCGCTACGGCTGCCGCCCCGACACCGCCAGCGCCGTCTCCAGCGCCGTCGCGTCCGGGCCTACCTCCACCTCGGCCGCGAAGCCGTCGTACTGGCGGTACATCTCCGCCGAGGCGGCGACGGCCTTGGCGACCGTCGCCGCGACCTGGTCCGAGACCTGGTACGGCTGCCCGGTCGCGGTGGCGAGGTCCCAGCCGTGCAGGACCATCTCCATCAGGATCATCTCCGCGACCTGCGGGGCCGGGGTCTTGCCGCCGCCGGTGTCGATCTCGCTGTCCCACACCTCGGCCGGGGCCCAGGCGGCCAGGGCGCGGTCCAGCTGCGCGCGGTAGGCGGCGGCGTAGTCGGCTTCGGCGGCGAAGTCGCGTTCGGTCAGTTCCGGGCCGACCTGCTCGCTGCGGGCGCGGCGCTCGAAGGAGTACGAGGTCCACAGGATCAGATGGTTCAGCAACTCCTTGACGTCCCACTGCGTGCACGGCGTCTTGTCGCCGAACCGGCTCGGGTCGGTGCCGGCAACGATGCGCGCGGCCTGGTCGGCCGCTTCGGTCAACTGCTCGTGAACGGTGCTCATACCGCGACGCTACGACCACGCGCGGCGCCCGTCTTGAAGAAACGCGTCAGTGCTCGCCGCTACCCTGATCCCATGTCCGAATCCCAGGTCAAGCCGGTGGCCGACGACAGCCGCGGCATCGTGCGGCCGGCCGCCGCCGGCACCGTGTTCCGCCTGGACCGCTTCCCGCCGACCGGCGGCGCGGCGCGCTTCGTCGACCGGTACTGGCTCTCCACGTGGCGCCTGCCGCCGGGGATCCGGCACGAGCAGCAGGTGCTGCTCCATCCGGTGGTCAACGTGGTGTTCGAGGCGCACGGTGCGCTGGTGTCCGGGGTGGACACCGGGCGGTTCGCGGTCACCCTGGAGGGTGAGGGACGCGCGCTGGGGATCATGTTCCGCCCGGCCGGCTTCGCGCCGTTCTTCGACGGCCCGCTGGCCACGCTCACCGACCAGGACGTCCCGCTGGCCGGCGTGCCGGCCCTGGCCGACCTGGAGGCCCTGCTGGTGCCGCTGGTCGCCGACCTGGACGTGCCGGCCGACGCCATCGCCGCCGCCGCGGACGCCGCGCTGGCCGATCACGTCCCCGCCGAGCGCCAGGACTGCGAGACCACGACCGAGTGGGCCGAGCTGGCGGTGCACGACCGGGCCCTGACCCGCGCCGAGGACCTGGCGTCCGCCGCCGGCGTCGGCATCCGCACGCTCCAGCGCGCCTTCACCGAGCACATCGGCATCGGCCCGAAGTGGTTCCTGCGCCGCTACCGCCTCTACGAGGTCGGCGAGCGCATCGCCCACAACGAGCACGTCGACTGGGCCGCGCTGGCCACCGACCTCGGGTACGCCGACCAGGCGCACCTGACCCGCGACTTCACCGCCGCCTTCGGACTGCCGCCGGCGCAGTACGCGGCGACGGCGCGCGAGACACGCAAGAAGACACCGGATCCAGGAGCTGACCTTGGCTGAGCACGACCCCATCACCCGCGACGTCCTGCGGACCTTCGAAGACGTGCGGTCCCGGACGTTCGCGCGCCTGGAGGGCCTGACCGACGCCGAGTACCTGTGGCAGCCGGTCCCCGACTGCATGACCATCCGCCGCACCGACGAGGGCGTCTACCGCGCCGACTCGCGGCTGCCGAAAGGCCCGGTCAGCCCGGACAGCTCGGACCGCGACGCCGACGACGCACCAGCCCCGGTCACGACCATCGCCTGGCGCATGTGGCACATCGGCTCGGACTGCCTGCGCGGCTACCTGGGCTTCTTCGAGGACGTACCCGCCCTCGGCGACCCCTTCGAATGGCCCGGCACGGCCGACCGCGGCATCCTGGCGATGGAAGAGGACTGGGCCCGCTTCATCGCCCGCGTCGAAGGTCTCGGCGACGAGCGCCTGATGGAACCGATGGGCCCGCGCGCCGGAGAGTTCGCAGACGCGAGCTTCCTGGCGCTGGCGCTGCACGCGCTGGACGAGGTCGCACACCACGGCGGCGAGCTCGGGCTGCTGCGGGATCTGTACCTGCGCGAGGGTGCCTGACCTCAACTCTCCATCGAGATGTCCTCCACCTCGCCGTCGTCGTCCAGCGACACGGCGATGAGGTAGTTGGTGACCTCGGCGCCGATCGAGTAGTCGAGGATGACCCCGGAGTCCTCGGGTTCGGCATCGAGGCAGAACTCGATGCCGACCAGGCTCAGTGCGGCGAGGAAGGGTTCGAGGTCGATCGAGCCGTCCTCGCCGAACACGGCCCCCAACTCGTCGCGATGGTGCTCGGCGTAGAACCGGACCGTGGAATCCGCCTCGGCGAATTCGGCGCGCATCCCGGCCCGCGCCGTGTGGTCCAGCGCTTCCAGGTTCACCCCGTGGCGAGCCAGCCGGCCGAGAGCGGCGGCGTCCACGCGCGCGCCGTCGAAGGTGATGTCGACCTGCATGCTCATCGATCGTCTCCCGAGAAGTCGCCACGCCGAGGCCCGCCCTTGACGAGCGGGCCCCACCGTAGCAACCGGCGCCGACAAGATCCCGGCGCGCGCAGCGTTCGTCGCCGCGTGCCTCAGTCCTCCTCGGCGTGCGGCAGCTTCGTCGAGATCAGGTCCATGACCGTGGAGTCGGCGAGCGTCGTGGTGTCCCCGATCGCCCGGTCCTCCGCGACGTCCCGCAGCAGCCGCCGCATGATCTTGCCGGACCGGGTCTTCGGCAGCTCCGGCACCACGATGATCTGCCGCGGCTTGGCGATCGGGCCGATGGCCTTGCTGACGTGCTCGCGCAACGTCTCGGCCAGCTCCGCGTACTCCTCGTTGCCGCCGCGCAGGATGACGAAGGCGACGATGCGCTGCCCCGTCGTCTCGTCCTTGGCGCCGACCACGGCCGCCTCGGCCACGGCCGGGTAGGAGACGAGCGCCGACTCGACCTCGGTGGTGGAGATGTTGTGGCCGGAGACAAGCATGATGTCGTCGACGCGGCCCAGCAGCCACAGGTCGCCGTCCTCGTCCTTCTTGGCACCGTCGCCGGCGAAGTAGTACCCCTGCTCGGCGAACCGCGCCCAGTACGTCTCGATGAAGCGCTGCGGGTCGCCCCAGATGCCGCGCAGCATCGACGGCCACGGCTTGTCCAGCACCAGGTACCCGCCGCCGCCGTTCGGCACCGGCGTCCCGGTCTTGTCGACGACGTTCGCCGAGATGCCCGGCAGCGGCCGCATGGCCGAGCCCGGCTTGGCCTCGGTGACGCCCGGCAGCGGGGAGATCATGATCGCCCCGGTCTCGGTCTGCCACCAGGTGTCCACCACCGGCGTCCGGCCCCCGCCGATGTTCTCGCGGTACCAGATCCACGCCTCGGGGTTGATCGGCTCGCCGACCGAACCCAACAGCCGCAGGGAGCTGAGGTCGAACTTCGCCGGGATCGCCGAACCCCACTTCATGAAGGTCCTGATGGCCGTCGGCGCGGTGTAGAGAAGCGTGACCTTGTACTTCTGGACGATCTCCCAGAAGCGGCCCTGGTGCGGGGTGTCGGGGGTGCCCTCGTACATCACCTCTGTAGCGCCGTTGGAGAGCGGCCCATAGACGATGTAGGAGTGTCCGGTGACCCAGCCGACGTCGGCGGTGCACCAGTACACGTCCGTCTCCGGCTTCAGGTCGAACACCGCGTGGTGGGTGTACGAAGCCTGCGTCAGGTAGCCGCCGGTGGTGTGCAGGATGCCCTTGGGCTTACCCGTGGTGCCCGACGTGTAGAGGATGAACAGCGGGTGCTCGGAGTCGAAGCCCTGCGCCGTGTGCTCAGCACTCTGCCGGTCCACCGCCTCGTGCCACCACACGTCGCGCGCCGGGTCCCACGCCACCTCGTGCCCGGTCCGCCGGACGACCAGCACCTTCTCGATGGTCGGGGACGCGAGCGCGGCCTCGTCGGCGTTCGCCTTCAGGTTCACGATCGAGCCGCGCCGGTGGTAGCCGTCGGCCGTGATCAGCAGCTTCGCGCCGGCGTCCTCGATCCGGCCGCGCAGGGCCTCCGGGGAGAACGCCGCGAAGCACACCGAGTGCACCGCGCCGATGCGCGCGCAGGCGAGCATCGCGACCGCGGTCTCCGGGACCATCGGCATGTAGATCGCGACCCGGTCGCCGTCGGCGACGCCGAGCTCGGTCAGCGCGTTGGCGGCCTTGCAGACCTCGTCCTTGAGCTCGGCGTAGGTCAGCGAGCGGGAGTCGCCGGGCTCGCCCTCGAAGTGGATCGCGACGCGGTCGCCGTTGCCGGCCTCGACGTGCCGGTCCACGCAGTTGTGGGCGACGTTCAGCCGCCCGCCGACGAACCACTTGGCGAACGGCCGGTCGGACCAGTCGAGGATCTGCGTCCAGGGCCGCTCCCAGTGCAGCCGCCCGGCCTGGGCGGCCCAGAAGGCCTCGCGGTCGGCGTCGGCCTCGGCGTAGGCCTCGGCGGTGACGTTCGCGTGGTCGGCCACGTCCTGCGCGGGGGCGAAGCGGCGGTTCTCCCTGAGCAGGTTGGACAGTGTCTCTTGGTTGACAGCGTTGTCAGTCATGTCTCCCAGCCCCAGTCGTCACGACGGAAGGGAACGAGGACCGCACAGCGGCCCTCGTTCCACGCTATTCCCCCGGGCTCATCGAGGCCAGGTCGGGAACAACTGCTTCTTGTGCGTCTCGTTCGCCACCGACGCCAGCGAGGCGTACCAGGCCGCCAGCGCGGTGATGATGCCGACGAAGCCGCCGATCTTGGTGAACCCGGCCGGGCCGGTGGTGGAGTTCTGCCAGGCCCCGATGGCCAGGAGCAGGAACGTCAGCGTCAGCAGCCCGAACACGGCCAGGATCGCGCCGCTGGTGCGCAGCGCCGCCACCGTCATGTAGCCGGTGAACAGGAACCAGGCGAACAGGTACAGCCCGATCGTCTTGTGCGCGTCCTCGCCGGAGCTCCAGTGCACGATGGCCCAGTAGCTGAGCCAGAACGCGCCGAAGGAGGAGAACGCGGTGGCGCCGAAGGTGTTGCCGCGCCGGTACTCCCACATGCCGGCCAGCAGCTGCGCCAGACCCCCGTAGAACAGGGCCAGGCCCAGGACGACGTCCCCGCCGCCCTTCTCGGAGATGATGTTGGTGTTGAGAACGCTCAGGATGAACGTGGTCATGGCGAATCCGGCCAGGCCCAGCGGGGCTGGATCCGCGATACCCGTGGACGGCGCGGGGGCGGGGGTGTTGGGGGTCTCACTCACGGCAGGTGCGTCCCTTCCCTTGGCTACGGACGCCGCCGGCCCACACCGGCCGCGTCCTTGTCACCGTAGGTAGCGATGCCCCCGGTGGACATGGCGCGGGACCGGTGAACTGGACCATCGGTGCCTGGGGTGCGCTGAACGGTTGCCGCCGCGCGGTGAGTGGGACCCCTGGGGCCGCTGAGTGGCGTCGCAGTTCGAAACAGTGGCGAAACCATCCGGCCGATCAGTGGTGATGACCCTGGCGCCCCAGCGTCTGCTCGGCGGTCGCGCCGGGCCTGCCCCACTGCGGCGCCGGCCGGCCGGTCGGACCCCACGTGGCGTTCCCGTCCACGTCAGTGCGCCAGTACCAGCACGCCCCGTTCCCCTCCGGCCAGCCCTCGGGGTAGTCCTGCCACGCCTCCCGGCGGCCGTACGGCGTCATGTCGAGCAGCGCGAAGGACCCGCTGATCACCTCGGTGCCGCGCCCGGTGGTGGAGTAGGTCATGAAGACCCGGTCGCCTTCGCGCATGTAGCTGGTGACGTAGCCCATGTCACCGCCGGCCGGCCCTTCGACGCCCTGCACCGAGTACCAGGGGTGGCTGTAGCCCATGAACTCGACGAACGGCTCCACTTCGTCCCAGGCGCCGACGGTCACGACGGCCAGCGACACGCCGCGCGCGTTGAGGTAGGCGGTCGCGGCCTGCAGGTGCCAGGCCGCGTAGGTGCAGCCCTCGCACTGCCCCTGGTGCGGCGCGCCGTCCCACCACATGTGCTTGTAGGTGACGAGCTCGTCACGGCCCTGGAACAGGTCCAGGAACGGGACCGGGCCGTCGGGACCGACGACCTTGACCGACCCGTCGAACTCGACCATCGGCAGCCGCCGGCGCTCCGCGGCGAGGGCGTCGGTGGCGCGGGTGTGGGCCTTCTCCCGGACCAGCAACTCGTCGCGGGCGGCCTGCCAGGTGGCCAGGTCGACGACGGGCGGGCGGCCGGCCGGTTCGGTGTTCGCCATGGTGTCCTCCACGCTTTCTCGTGTCGGGGCAGCCTTCAGCGCCGCTCCGTTCAGGAGAACAGACGAGTGGTGTGGCCGAAACTCATCGGTGCCCGCGGTATCGCTATTCCTGCACCTCAGCCGCCGCCGTCCGCAGCTGCGCCACCACCGTGCGCACCGCACGCCGCGCCGAGGCCTCGGGCCGGTACAGCACGTCGATGTGCCGCCGGGCCCGCACCCCGGACAGCGGCCGCAGCACCACCCCGGTGTGCGGCCGCGTCGTCCAGCGCGGCAGCAGCGCGATCACGCCGCCGCCGGCCGCGACCAGCTCGGCGACGACGCTGAACTCGTTCACCCGATGCACCAGCTCCGGCCGCCGACCGGCGGCCGTCCCGATCGCCTCGACCAGCGGCAGCACCGGGAAGCCGTCGTGCACCGACACCCACGGCTCGCCGGCCACGTCGCGCGGCGTCAGCCGTGCCTTGGCCGCCAGCCGGTGCCCGACCGGCAGCGCGATGTCCAGCGGTTCGTGCAGCAGCGGCGTCACCGTGACGGTGCGCGGCCACGGCGGCGCGTGGTCGAACCGGTGCGCCAGCACGAGGTCGTAGTCGCGGGTCAGCTTGGGGAACTGCTCCTGCGCGACGTCCTGGTCGGCCAGCGCCAGACGCGGCGATCCCGGCCCGGCCAGCGCCCGCAACAGCCGCGGGAAGAACACCAGCGCCGCGCTGTGGAACGCCGCGACCGAGACCGTCCCGCTCGGCTCGGCCACGAACTCGTCCACCACCTGCCGGGCCCGAGCCAGCGCCGCCTCGACCTCGATCGCCGCGTCGGCGAGCGCCTGCCCGGCAGCGGTGAGCGTGAGCCGCCGCCCGGAGCGCTCGGTCAGCGGCACCGGGACGCTGCGCTGCAGCAGCCGGAGCTGCTGCGAGACCGCCGACGGCGTGACGAGCAGCGCCTCGGCCACGGCCGCGACGCTGCCCAGCTCGCCGAGTTCACGCAGGATGCGCAGCTGCCGTTCGTCCATGGGGTGACAGTGTAGAGAAACTTCACGGTATGTTGAGAATGACGTTCTCGACTACATCGTGTGTCGAAGCCGAGGATTGCCGCGTGACCTCCGCAGCCCCCAGTCGCCCTGACCACCGCACTGACCATCACACCGACCACCGCACCGACGTGGTCCTCCTGCTCGTCGCGTTCGTCTGGGGCTCCAGCTACCTCGCCGCCAAGTCCGCAGCCGCGGCGACCTCGGTCCTGGCGGTCCTGCTGGCCCGCTACGCGCTGTCGGCCGTCTCCGGCTCGGCCCTGTTGGCCGCCCGCCGCCAGCTGCGCCCGAACCGCGCCGAGCTGCGAACCGGCGCGGTCCTCGGCGTCACCCAGGCCGCCGTGCTGATCATCGAGACCTTCGGCGTGGCCCACACCTCCGCTGCCAACGCGGGCCTCATCATCAGCCTGACCATCATCCTCACGCCGCTGCTCGACCGGCGCGGCGCCGGGCTGCCGGGCCGCTACTTCGCCGCGTCAGGGCTCTGCGTCGTCGCCGTCGGGCTGCTGATGAGCGGCAGCGGCGGCCTGCACACGCCGAGCGTCGGCGACCTGCTGATGCTCGCCGCCGCGGTGGTGCGCGCGGGGCACGTGGCGCTCGTCGGCCGGCTCACCGCCGCCGGCGACATCAGGCCGCTGAGCCTGACGGTCGTCCAGACCTACGTCGGGACCGCGCTGTTCGTCGTCCCGGCCGCCGCCGACCTGCCGAAGCTGGCGCACGCCGGCGCGGGCGCGTGGGCCGAGATGGCGTACCTGGCGGTGTTCTGCAGCGTGTTCGCGTTCGTGGCGCAGACCTGGGCCGTGCGCCGCACCTCAGCCAGCCGCGCGAGCCTGCTGCTGGGCACCGAGCCGGTGTGGGCCGTGGCCGCCGGCGTCGCACTCGGCGGCGAGCACCTGGCAGCGCCGGCCGTTGCCGGAGCGGCGCTGATGCTGGCCGGGACGTACTGGGGTCAGTCGATCGAGCGAGGACACCGGACCGGCCGGACCGGCCGAGCTCACCGGGCCCGCATCGCCGACAGCGCGGAGGCGGTCAACTGCACCGGATGCGAGCTCACCGGCATCAAGCACTCCTGCGCGCTGCACGCGGCATAGCTGACCAGCACCCGCGCCGTGCCGCGGGAGTCCACGTCCACCGGCAGTTCGGTGGTCACCGGGCCGTCGGGGTAGACCGGGAACGTCACATCAGTGCCCTGCATCGACAGCATTCGCACCGGCGACTCGGCGGTCAGCGGACCGCGGCTGCGCAGGGCGCCGTCGACCTCCACGCGCGTGGGACGGCCCAGGCCCTGGATGCCGTCGGCGGGCAGGCCGACACTGTAGAGGTGGAAGCCGGGGCGCTGCGGGGTGAAGGTGGTCAGCAGCTTCGTGCCGTCCGGCGACAGGTGCATCGCGACGTTGACGCCCTGGTCGGTGAAGCCGACGTCGGAGGCGTGCCGGTGCACGGTCGCGGCGAAGGCCAGCGCGGCCAGCACCGGCACGCCGGACAGCGCGGTGACGGTCAGGATGCTGGAGGCCTTCATCGCGCCCACTGGTTCAGCCAGGCCGCCAGGCCCGCCTCGTCGTACTTCGGCTGGCCGACGTGCGCCGAGTCGGCGCGGACGGTGCCGTCGGGGTTCAGGACCACCAGCAGCGGCATGCCGAAGGTGCCCATGGCGTCGTACTGCGTGGCCAGCGCCATGTGCTGCGGGTCGGAGTTGCCCAGGTCGATGTGCACGACGTGGTAGGACTGCGCGAGGACGGCCTGGGCCTTCGGCGTGTGCATCGCCTTGTCCAGCGCCCGGCACGCGGTGCACCAGTCGGCGCCGAAGTCGAGCAGGACGGCCTTGCCGTCCATGCGCGCGGCGGCGACGGCGTCCACGATCTGCGCCGTCGCCGAGGCGGTCGGGTCGTAGGCGAGGTTCGGGTCCTGGGCGTGCGGGTCCTGCGCCGCCGGCGGAGCCGGCGCGGGCCGGGGCGAGGCGGGCACCGCGGCCGAGGCCGCGGGCGCGGCGGCCGGACGCGGCGCGGCGGTGTGCGGGTGCGCCGACTGCGGGGCGACGTCGGTGGTGCTGGAGGGGATGAGGACCGGGGCACCGACGGGGCCGAGGCCGGCGGCGGTGATGCCGGGGGTGGTGCCAGGAGTGCCGAGAGCGCCGGGGACGGCGGCAGGTGCACCGGGGCCGCCGGCAGGAGCGGCGGCACGGGCACCCGGGGCCGCCTGCGGGTTCTGCCCCTGGGCCGCCGCCGGAGCCACCGCGACCGGCGCGGCGTGCACCCGGGCCGCGTGCCCGTCGGCCTGCGACCCCGCCGCGGCCTGCGCGCTGAGGGGCTGCGAGGCGCCGGCCGGCTCCCGTCCCCGATCGGTGCCCGAACAGGCGGCCAGCCCGAAGGTGGCCGAGGCCACGGCGACCATTGACACGCACTTGCGCACGACTGCTCCCGGTTTACTAGCGGATGGCCGGAATCTAGCCAACGCGGCGCGCCAAACCGCAGAACCAGCAGCGCGGCGCGCCCTTTTTCACCCGCCGGACGCACCCCGTCACGTGCCGTGTCGCACACCTCGCCCCGCACCGCATCGCGCACCGCATCGCGCACCGCCCCAGCGAGCGCGGCGCCGCGCCAGCGGGCAGACTGCTGTCATGCCCGAACTGCCGGAGGTCCAGGCGCTGGCCGCGTTCCTGGACGAGCACCTCGCCGGACACACCGTCGCGGCGGCCACACCGGTCGCCATCCACGCGCTCAAGACATACGACCCGCCGCTGTCGGCCCTGGAGGGCCAGGTCGTCAGCGGAGTGGGACGCCACGGGAAGTTCCTCGACATCAGCGCCGGCGACCTGCACCTGGTCCTGCACCTGGCGCGCGCCGGCTGGGTCCGCTGGCAGGAGGAGCTGCCGACGACGCCCCCGAAGCCCGGCAAGGGGCCACTGGCGCTGCGCGTACGCATGGAGGAGCCGGCCGGCAGCGGCATCGACGTGACCGAGTACGGCACGAAGAAGGGGCTGGCGGTCTACGTCGTCCGCGACCCCAACGACGTCCCGGGCATCGCGCGCCTGGGCATCGACCCCCTCTCGGAGGAATTCACCGTCGACGTACTCCGCGGCCTCCTGGACGGCGAGCGCCGCCAGATCAAGGGCGTCCTGCGCGACCAGAGCGTCCTGGCCGGCATCGGCAACGCCTACTCCGACGAGATCCTGCACGCGGCGCGCATGTCCCCCTACAAACTGGCAGCCAAGCTGACGCCCGAAGAGGTGGCCAACCTCTACGAGGTCACCCTCAGCACCCTCAACGACGCCGTCGAACGCTCCCGCGGCCTCCCGATGAAGGACCTGAAGGCGGAGAAGAAGTCGGGCCTGCGCGTCCACGGCCGCACCGGCGAGAAATGCCCGGTCTGCGGCGACACGATCCGCGAGGTCTCCTTCGCCGACTCGAGCCTGCAGTACTGCCCGACGTGCCAGACCGGTGGCAAGCCGCTGGCCGACCGGCGGCTTTCGCGGCTGCTGAAGTAGCGGTCTGGTGCGGCTGCGAGCGCGCCGCGCACGATCGGACCATGCGCACCGGCCGTAGATCATGACCGGTAGAATCGCTCGGGTTTCCCTCCAGCAGTCCCGGCCGTCCGCCCGACCGGCTCCCCGGCCCGTTTCCAGAAAAGAGCCGGCAGGCGATGAACGCAGGACCCGACACGACCGACGCCGCCGAGGCCCACGCCGGGATAGACCCCGAGCGGATGCGCCTGGTGTTGGCGGCACTGTCCGAACTCAGCGAGCTGCCGCTGGACCATCCGCAGGCCATCGAGCTGCGCAGGGCGACCTCCGAGGTGTACCGGGAGGTCAAGCGGCGGCGCCGTCAGGAGAACCGGACGGCGAAGACGACCAACGACCGTGCCGTCACCGAGCGCACCGCGACTGGCGCGGCCACCCGGATCGACGACGAGACGCAGGGCGTGCAGCTCGCCAGCGGGACCGCCTCCGCCATCGCCGGGATCCTGGAGCGGCCGCGGTCCTGTTACGTCTGCAAGACGCGCTACGTCGAGGTCGACGCGTTCTACCACCAGCTGTGCCGGCGCTGTGCGGCCGAGAACCGGGCGCGCCGCGACGCGCGGACCGACCTGACCGGCCGGCGCGCGCTGCTGACCGGCGGCCGGGCCAAGATCGGGATGTACATCGCGCTGCGGCTGCTGCGCGACGGCGCGCACACCACGATCACCACGCGCTTCCCCAACGACGCGGTCCGCCGCTTCACCGCGATGCCGGACAGCGGCGAGTGGCTCCACCGGCTGCACGTCGTCGGCCTCGACCTGCGGGACCCGTCGCAGGTCATCGCGCTCGCCGAGACGGTGAGCGACGCCGGGCCGCTGGACATCCTGATCAACAACGCCGCGCAGACCGTCCGCCGGTCCCCGCACGCCTACCAGGAGCTGATCGACGCCGAACACGCGCCGCCGCCCGCCGGCGAGCTGCCCGGCGTCACCACCCTCGGCCGCTTCGACATGAGCCGGCAACCGATGCTCCCGGTGCCCCGACAGGCCGGCCCGCGCCGCAAGCAGCTCACGCCGCAGGCGCTGACCGCCCTCGCCCTGACCTACGGCTCCGCCACCCCCGCGCTGATCGAGGCGGGCACCGCGATCGACGCCGGCGGCCTGGTCCCGGACCTCGACGACGCCAACAGCTGGAGCCACAAGGTGGAGCAGGTGGACCCGATCGAGCTGCTGGAGGTCCAGCTCTGCAACGTGACAGCGCCGTTCATCCTGGTCAGCCGCCTGCGCGCGACGATGGCCGGATCGGCCGCCCGGCGCAAGTACGTGGTCAACGTCTCCGCGATGGAGGGCCAGTTCGCCCGCGGCTACAAGGGCCCCGGCCACCCCCACACCAACATGGCCAAGGCCGCCCTCAACATGCTGACCCGCACCAGCGCCCGGGAGATGCTGGAGCAGGACGGCATTCTGATGACGGCGGTGGACACCGGCTGGATCACCGACGAGCGGCCGCACCCGGACAAGGCGCGGCTGCACGACGCCGGCTTCCACGCCCCGCTCGACCTGGTCGACGGCGCCGCACGCGTCTACGACCCGGTGGTGCGCGGGGAGGCGGGCGAGGATCTGTTCGGGGTGTTTCTCAAGGACTACCGACCGCACCCTTGGTGAGGCTCGGAACGGCGAGCTCCGCTCACGGCCTTGTCCGGCACCTCACACGGGCACCTCACACCGGCACCGTCCCGGCGAACACCCGCGCCACCGACCCCGTCGACGTCAGGGCGACGAAGGGCGGTCCGGTGCCGACGATCCGCACGGACAGTGGATCCGCGGAGCGGTTGTGCACTGCGACGCGGTCCGGGATCGGCAGGCCCAGTGTTCGGGCGACCACGGCGCAGGCCACCGCGCCGCTGGCGCAGGAGAGGGTCTCCGCCTCGTTGCCGCGTTCGTAGGTGCGCACCCTGAGGCCGTCGGGCCGGAGTTCGGCGAAGCTCACGCTCGTGCCTCCGGGGGCGAAGTGCGGGTGGTGGCGGATGGCGGGGCCGATGGTGGCCATGTCGATCCGGTCCACGTCGTCGACGAACGCGACCGCGTATTCGGTGCCGGTGTCCACGGTGTGGAAGTCGAAGCCGCCGAAGCCGTCGAGGTGGATCGGGCCGACGGTCACGGCCGGCTGCGGCGAACTGAGCTCCACGGTCTCGCCGCCGGGGCCGAGGCGGGCTTGCAGGGTGTGCATCCGGTCTCGGCCGAGGGTGACAGACAGCTGCGAGCCGCCGTCCTCGCGCAGGACGTGGAACGCGGCGCAGCGCGCGCCGTTGCCGCACATCTTGGCGACGGAGCCGTCGGGGTTGAAGACGGTGAGCCGTACCTCGTCCGCACCGGTGCGGCGGACCACCAGGACGCCGTCCGCGCCGATGCCGGTGGCCGGGTGGCAGGCCGCGACGGCGAAGGCGGCGGTGTCCGGCGGTGGCGGGTCGCGGTCGGCGTCTAGCAGGACGAAGTGGTTGCCGGCCGCGACGAGTTTGACGAACTCCACCTCGCGCCGCTCAGTCGGCATAGGCCATGATCCGGTCGTAGAACGGGAGGTGGTAGTCGTAGAAGGATCGCAGGACGGAGTTGTTCTCGATCGTGTCGGGGTAGCTCTTGGGCTTGGCCTGGAAGCCGTTGCTGTCGATCACGTCGAGGTGCCAGCCGCGGTAGAGCTGCCATTCCGGCCGGTCCTGGGCCTCCCAGGTGAGCGCCTCGGGCAGGTAGGGAAGTCCGGTGTATTCGCAGAACCTTGCGACCGTCGTCTTCGGGTCTTCCAGCAGGCGTTCCGAACCGAGCACCAGCGGTTGGGTGCCGGTGGCGGCCCAGAGCCGTTCGAAGAGTTCGAACTGCCGCTCGTAGCCGATCTCGGGGCTGGTCACCGTGGGTTTCATCGCGTAGTGGGAGGCGATGGTCTGCGCCGGGTGGCGGACGATGAATGTGTGGACGAAGGAAGCGAACCGCTCCGGATGCTCGTAGAGATACGGGTACCGATGGTCGAGGACTTCCTTGACGAACACCGGCCGCTCCCGGCCCTCCTCGGTGAGCAGATCGATGAGCTCCTGGTCGGAGCGCACGGTCTGCCGGCGGTCGCCGGCGAGCGCCACGGTGACCTGCCCCTGCTCGGTGAGGCCGAGCCAGGGTTCGTGGACGACGGTGACGTCGCCCCTTTCGATCATCATCCGCAGGAACGCCGTCGACATGGAACGCGAATGCGCCCACATGGCGATCACAGTCATCGTTGATACCCCGGATTCTCCAGACGTCTTGCTCCGAACGGCCACTTCCCGGCGACCCGCCGCCGCATCACCCGAGTCACCCGAGTCACCCGGATCACCCCGACCACCAGGCCGGCACCCGGTCCCAGCGGTGCGGGCGAAGGGTGCGCACGAGTTCGGGATCGAGCCGCTGGCCGTCGCTCATCGCCAGGTTGCGCCGCACATGCTCCAGCTTGCGCATGCCCGGGATCACGGTGGTGACCGCGGGATGGTCCAGAGCGAAGCGCAAGGCGAGCTCCGGAAGGGTCATCCCCTCGGGAACGTCCGGCTTGAGCCGGTCGACGCGCTCGACGGTCGGCTTGAGGTTCTCCGGGCCGAAGTAGGTGGCACGCCAGTCCTCTTCGGGCCAGGTGCTGTCGACGGTCAGCGTCCCGGTGAGAGAGCCCTCGTCGAAGGGCACGCGGGCGATGACCCCCACGCCGGCGGCCTGCGCACGGTCGAACAGCTCGTCCTCCGGCGCCTGGTCGAAGATGTTGTAGATGACCTGGACCACGTCGATCAGGCCGGAGTCGATCGCGGCCAGACAGTTGGCGGGCTCCCAGCGGTTGACGCTGATCCCGAACGAGGCGACCAGGCCCTCGTCCTTGAGCTCGCGCACGGTGTCCTGCCACTGGGGGTCGGCGGCCCAGCGGTCCTCCCAGACGTGGAACTGCATCAGGTCGATGCGGTCCACGCCGAGGTTGGTCAGGCTGCGCCAGGTGTAGTCCCTGACGTGCTCGCGCGGGAACACGTCCTCGAGGGTGTCGTCGGGACCGGGAGGCCAGGCGCGGTTCTTGGGCGGGATCTTCGTCGCCACCCGCAGGGTGCGGTCGCGGTGCCGGCGCAGCGCGGCGCCGAGCATCAGTTCACTGATCCCGCGGCCGTAGGCCCAGGCCGTGTCGAAGAACGTGCAGCCCAGGTCGACCGCCTCGTCCAGGCAGCGGGGCGCGAGCTCGTAGTCGGCGCCGGAGGCGAACCCGCCGGCGCCGCCGGCGATGCCCCACATGCCGTAGCCGATCTCGCTGACCGGCCAGCCGAGGCGGCCGATGGTGCGATATTGCATCTGTGTGTCCTTACTTCGGGCGCCGGATCAGGAAGCGGGGACGGCCATCGGGCCGGGGACGCTGCGGGACAGGTAACCGTGGTACGCCGAGATCGCGTCCCGCACCGGGCTTTCGGGCAGCGCCCAGCGGGCCTCCGCCGCGCGGCAGCGGTCGGCGCCGTAGAGCGTCGCGTTGTCGGTCAGCAACGTGTCGAACTCGTACCGGAGCCCGGCTTCGTCCACGGCGGCCGGGTCCGACGGCAACAGGGCCGCCAGAGCCGCCAAGGACCGCTCGCCGGTCCGTTCGGCTTCGCCGCGCAGACACTGCAGGAACTCGCGGCACGAGACCCGTTCCGGCGGGCTGTCGGCGGTGTCGAGCAGCGCGGCGAAGCTCACGCTGCTCGGGTGCAGCACGTGCAGGGTGTCGCCCCACACCGTCCGGTCGCGGACCGCGGCGACGATGCGTGCGGCCACGTAGTCGACCGTGCTGAAGTCGGTCCTGATGTCCGCGTCGGGCCGGACGCCGAGCCGGATCATGGCCGAGGCCAGCAGGTGGGTGAGGGCGAGCGGGTTGGGGATCCCGTTGTCGGCGCTCGGCATGACCTCCCCGAGCCGGAGCACGGTCACCGAGGCACCGCGCTCGCGGGCCGCGGCCAGATAGCGTTCGGCGACCCACTTGGAGCGGTTGTATCCGCCGGGCGGCGCGCCGATCGCTGCGACGTCGACGTCCTCCGGCAGAGCGTCCACGCGGCCCGTCGTCGCGTCCTGCAACGCGGCCAGAGTGGACACCTGCACCAGGGGTACAGAACGACCGCCCGCGGCCAGGCGCAGCATCTCGGCGGTGCCCAGGACGTTCGTCCGGCGGTGCGCGCGGTAGTCGAACAGGAAGTTGACCATCGCACCGCAGTTGAGGACCAGGTCGGCGGAATGCGACAGCCGTTCCCGGACGTCGTCGGCAAGTCCGAGCCCGGGCAGGCTCAGGTCACCGGCCACGCCGGACAGCCGTCCGGCGAACTCCGGCACCCACAGCCCACGCCCGGAGAGCGCGGAGACCACCCGGTCGGTGGCCCGCGCGTCGTCCCCCGCACGCGCCAGGCAGATCACCCGCGCTCCGGTCCGCAGCAGTTCGTGGACCACGCGGCTGCCGACGAACCCCGTGCCGCCGGCGACCAGGACGGTCTGTACGTCGGTCGCCGCCTCGAAGCCCCCGGTGCCGTTTGGAGCGATCGGGGCAACCGCAGTGACCGGGGCGAAGACTCCCGCCGACACGGCCGCGTCGGCGGCCATCAGCTCCGGTTCGTCCGCGACGGCCCGGTCGTCGGCCTGGTAGGCCTCGATCAGCCGGGTCAGCCGCTCGGCGGTCGGCTGGTCGAACAGGTCCTGGGCGCACAACTCCCTGAGGTCGAACTCGGCCCGGATCGCGTTGACCGCCGTCAGGGCCTTGAGCGAGTCGCCGCCGGCGTCCATGAAGTGCTCGTCGCCGGCCAGGTCGGGACGGCCCAGGGCGGCCCGCATCGCCCACAGCACGCGGCCGCCCAGCCCGGCCGGCGCGGCGCCGCCCAGCAGTTCGGCCGCGTCCGCCGCGCGCCGCCGGTCCAGGATGCGCCCGAGCTCGTTCCGGTCGGCTTTGCCGTTCTCGCTCAACGGCATCGACGGCAGCAGGAACACCCGGCGGGGCAGGCTGGTGCGGGGCAGGTGCTCGCGCAGGTGGTCGCGCAGCGCCTGCTCGGACAGGCCCTCGTCGCAGGCCGCGAACAAGGCCAGGGACTTGCCCGCGGGCTGTTCCTCGACCAGGACGACGGCCTGGCGCACCCCGGGGCGGCGTTCGGCGACCGCCTCGATCTCGCCCAGCTCGATCCGCATACCGCCGATCTTGACCTGGAAGTCCTTGCGGCCCAGGAAGTACAGCCGGCCCTGCTCGTCGAGCCGTCCGAGGTCGCCGGTCAGGTACAGCCGGTCCCCCGGGATGTGCGGTGCGAACGGGTTCGGGACGAAGACGCGCGCCGTCGCCTGCGGCGCGCCGAGGTAGCCGGCCCCGACGCAGGCGCCGCCGACGGCTATCTCCCCGGTGGCGCCCGCCGGCACGAGGCGAACGGCGTCGTCGACGATCGCCGCGTGACAGTTGTCGATGGGCCTGCCGATCGGGATCGCGTCGCCGTCCTCGGCCGACATCGGATGGAAGGCCATGCCGATCGACGTCTCGGTGGGTCCGTAGCCGTTGGTCACGCGCAGCCCGGGCAGCAGCGAGGTGAGGTGCCGGACCGCCTTGGGGTTGACCGGCTCGCTGCCGACGACGAGCCAGCGCAGCGAGGCCAGCTTCGGCAGCACCGCCGCCGGATCGGCGTCCACCAGGGCCACCAGCGCGTTGAAGATGCTGGAGACGAAGTCCGAGGCGGTGACCCGGTGTTCGGCGATCGTGGCCACGGTGCGTTCCAGATCCAGGAACTCGCCCTGGACCGGCAGCACCGTGCGGCCGCCTTCGGTCAGCGGCCAGAACAGCTGCCAGATCGAGGAGTCGAAGGTGTGCTTGCTGTTCTGCAGCACCACCTCCTCGCCGGTCGCCGCGAAGTAGCGGGACATGAACCGGAACCGGTTGGCCACCCCGCCGTGCAGGTTCATCGCGCACTTGGGGATGCCTGTGGTCCCGGAGGTGAAGAACCCATAGATCAGGTCGTCCGGACCCAGGGGCACGCCGGGACGCTGCGCGGTCCGGACGATCCGGCCGCATTCGACGCTCAGCGCCACGTTCCGGTATTCCAGGGGCAGGTCGGCCGGCCGGTGGCAGAGCACGGCCGCGGGCTGGAGCACGTCCAGGGTGGTGCGCAGCCGTTCGACCGGCCAGGCCGCGTCCAACGGAACGAAGGCGGCGCCGAGCTTCATCAGCGCGAGGTAGGCGACCGGCAGCTCCAGGCTGTTGCCGAGCAGGACCGGCACCGCGGCACCGCGGCCGATCCCGCGCCCGGCGAGCACCACGGCCAGCCCGTTGGCCAGCTCGTCGAAGGACCGGTAGCTCAGCGTCCGGCCGTCGTAGGACACCGCGGGCCGCTCCGGGGTCCGGTCGGCCTGGTCCTCGATCATCGCCGGCACCGGCCGGAAGGCGCCGGGGTCCGCGCGGCCGGCGCTGATCGACGGGAAACCGTTCGTCATCGACGACTCCGCCTCTCAGGCCGTGGCCAGCGCGCGGTCGAGGTCGTCGATCACGAGGTCGACGTCGTCGGCGTAGCCCAGCGCGAGCCGGACGGTGCTGCGGTCGACGCCGATGTCCCGCAGTCCCGCGTCGTCGTACTCGAAGTAGGTGAAGAAGGTGCTCTGCTCGACGAGGGTCTGCGGCGCGCCGAAGTTGGACGCCATGTACGGCACCGCCAGCCGGCCCACCACCGCGGCCGTCTCGGCCTCGCTGAGCCCGAGCTCGAACGTGATCACGGCGCCGTGGCCGCGAAGGTAGTCCTGCCCCAGCTTGTAGTGCGGATGGCTGGGCAGCCCGGTGTAGTAGATCTTCGTGACCTTCTCATGGGCTTCCAGGTACTGGGCGGTCTTCAGCCCGTACGCATTGGCCGTCGCCATCCGCATCGGCAGCGTGTACAGGCTGCGCCGCAGCAGGAAGGCGGTGTTGCCGTCAGACACCGGCCCGGTGGTGTCGCGGTACCAGCGCACCTGCTCGATCAGGTCGGCGCGGCCGGACAGCATCCCGGCGACGATGTCCCCGTGGCCGCCGAGGTACTTCGTCGCGCTGAACAAGGCCAGGTCCACGCCCCACTGCAGGGCGTGGAAGTTCGGCGGAGGCGAGAAGGAGCTGTCCAGGGTGAGGATCACGTCCGGCCCGACCGCCTCCCGCACACCGGCGACGTCGATCAGGTACATGTGCGGTGAGGACGGCATCTCCAGGTGGACCAGGCGCAGCCGGCTGCCCAGGGCGCGCAGGCGGTCGATGAACACATCGGGATCGCGAATGGAGATCTCGTGCACGACGACGCCGAACTTGGGCAGGATCTCGTGGAAGACATTGCGGGTCTGGCGGTAGGACTCGGCCGGCAGCACCACCTCGTCGCCGGCCTTCAGAAGAGAGACGAAGGTCGTGAAGTGCGCCGCCATCCCCGAGGCGAACAGGAGCGAGGACTCGGCGCCGCACAGTTGGCTGACCGCGGCCTCGACCTCGAGCCACGTGGGGTTGCTGTAGCGACCGTAGCGGCCGGCCGGACGAGAGCGCTCGTGCAGTCCGGTGCGAACGTGGTCCTCGTCCTCAAAGTAGTACGACGCGCTCTGATATACGGGCCCTGCGACACTGTTCCGGTACGACTCTTGCGGTCGTCGCCTGGTCATCGACTGTTCCTCTCTGGCATCTTCTAGGTAAGGGCTCTCGTCAACCCGGTGGCCACCGCGGCGGCCACGACCGCCGCCAGTGCGGGCAGACGCAGCGCCAGAGCCGCCGCGCCGACCGCCAGGCCCACCGCACGGGCGTCCACGGTCAGCGAGCGGCCGGCGCCGAAGATCTGGGTGGCGATCAGTGCGGCGAGCAGGACCGGTGCCAGTACCGCGATGATCCGCCGCACCGGTTCGGGCAGCTCCCGCCCGCCGAGCAGGACCGGCCCCGCCGCCTTGGCGACCACCGCCATCGCCGCGACGAGCGCCACGGTCAGCCAGGCCGCGGTCATCGCGGCCTGCGCAGGGCCAGCAGGCACACCCCGGCCGCGGCGACCAGCGGCAGCCCCGGCGAGACCAGCGGCACCAGCGTGAGTGCGACGATCGCCCCGGCCGCCGCGAACACCGCGGTGCGCCGGTTGTCCACCTGGCCGCGCAACAGCGCCAGGAAGAGCACCGGGGACACCACGTCCAGGCCGAAGCGCGAGGGATCGCCGAGGAATCCGGCACCGAACACGCCCAGGGCCGTCCCGCCGAGCCACCCGAGGTACAGCGGGACGCCGGCGCCCAGCAGCCGGCCCCGGGAGAACCGGCCGCCGCCCAGGTGGCTGACCGCCCAGGTCTCGTCGACCACGAGCTGCGCGCTGAGCAGGCGCCGCACCGGCCCGCCGGTGATCGCCGGGGCCAAGCTCATCCCGATCGGCAGATAGCGGATGTTCAGCAGGGCCGCGGCGACCACGGCGGCGGCGACCCCGCCGCCGGTGGCCAGCACCGAGACCGCCGCGAACTGGGCGGATCCGGCGAAGACCGTCGCGGACATCACCAACGGGGCCAGCCGGCCCAGGTGGGCGGCGTGCGCCACCACCCCGAACGAGACGCCGAATCCGAAGACCGCCACGGCCAGCGGGATCGCCGTGCGGAATCCGTAGGCCACCTGCTCGCGGAAGTCCTCGCCGGCCGCAGGGTTCTGCGGCGCCCCGGGGTCCTCGAGGGTCGCCGACGTCTGGTTCCGGCCTTTGCCCTGTCCGTCCGTTCTCACAACCGGCCCCCCGCGTCCGGCCGGCCCGAATGCCGCGCGCGCACGGCTTCGGCGAGCCACGGCACGGCTTCGGCGCGCACGTCGGCCGCCGCTCCCAGCCATCCGCGCTCCACGTGGGCCCTGCGGTAGTAGATCTGGACGTCGCAGTCCTCGGTCATGCCGTACGCGCCGTGCACCTGGACCGCGGCGGCGGTGATCTCCCCGGCGAGGTCGGCGGCCATGCCCAGAGCCTGCGCGGCGCTCAATCGGGGATCACGGCCCTCGTCGGCCTCCCAGGCCGCGGCCCGCACCAGCAGGCGGGCCCCCTCCAGGCGGGTGGCCAGCCCGGCGAGCTGGAACGCCAGGGCCTGGAAGCGGCCGATCGGGCGGCCGAACTGCCGCCGCGCGGACGCCCTGTCGACCGCGAGGTCGAGTGCGCCCTGGCTCAGGCCCACCAGGTAGGCGGCGTGCCGGATCCGCGCGCGGGCCACGATCTGCGGCCAGGCCGCGCAGCCGCCGTCCGGATCGCCGAACCACGCCGCCACCGGCGAGCCGGCGAACCGGACCGCGTAGAGCTCGCCCCGGCCGATGTCGTCGTGGCGGCGCCAGGTCACGGTCGGATGGTCGCGCGGCACCAGCGCGGCGTGGACCGCCGGTCCGACCTGGCCGACCCGACCGACCAACAGCACGGACCACGTCTCCGGGGCGAAGCCCACGAACCGCCGCTCGGCTTCGACCGTCGGGCCACCGGGCTGGTCCGGGCAATCGAACTTCGCGGGGCGGGAGTGGCTGTCGCGCCCGCCGCGCCGGACGGCCACCGTGACGGCCGCCCCTTCGGCGATCTCCCGCAGGAGCTTGCCCGCCGGATCCGCTTCGGCCAGCATCACCTCGGTGGCGGTCATCGTGTCGAGCAACGGCCCCTGATACAGCACCCGGCCGAGCAGTTCGGCGACGACGACCGCGCCCTGCTGGCCGGCCTGCTCGCCGTCGTACCGCTCGGGGAGCAGCAGCCGGGTGGCGCCCAGCTCGACCAGGGCGCGCCAGACCGCCTCCCGGGTGTATGCCGCGTCCTCGTCCGTGTCGGCCTGCGGCGGTACGGGCTGTTCGGCCATCCTCCGGACGGCCGGGGCCAGGTCCGCCGACAACAGAGCGGCGAACCGCTCGCCGATCTCGACCTGCCGCCGGCTCAGGCTGATGTCCACGTCCGTCCTTCCGGTAGAAGCCCTGAGGGCGACAGCGGTCACGGCGCCAGTCCCAGCGCCCCGGAAGCGATGAGCGAGAGCATGACCTCCGAGGTTCCGGAGGCCAGCGTGAAGCCCGGCGCGTCCCGGAGGGCGGACTCGACCACCCAGCCGGGCGGCGAGTCCGGGTCGCGGGCCGAGAGCACGGCGTCCAGTCCGCAGACCTCAGCGGTGATGGCCGCGATCGCCTTGGCGGTCTCGGTGCTGTGCCATTTGGCCATGGGGTACACCGGGTCGTCGTAGTCGCCGGCGGCGAGCTTGCCGAGCGCCTGCCAGGACAGCAGCTCTCCGGCCCGCACCTGCGCGTCCAGGGCGACGAGCTGTTCGGCGTAGGGCGAGGGGCCTTCTTCGGGTGCGAGCACCGCGTCCTGGTGGGAGAGCACCGCGTCGAGGAGCCGGCGGCCCTTGGCCGCGAACTCGATGCCGGTCCGTTCCAGGCCGAGCACCCGGCCGACCACCGGCCAGCCGCCGTCCACCTCGCCGAGCACGTCGGCCTCGGTCATCAGCGGCCCGGACAGGGTGACCTCGCCGAACCGCTCGTCGGCCATCGTCCACATCGGCCGGACGGTGACGCCGGGGGTGTCCAGCGGTACCGCGAACACCGTGATGCCGTGGTAGGGGACCTCGGAGGCGGTGGTGCGGGCGGCACAGAGGCCGAAGTCGGCCAGATGGGATTTCAGGCTGTAGACCTTGCGCCCGTACAACCGCCACCCGCCGGCCTCGGGTTCGGCGCGCGTGGTCAGCGCTGCCAGGTCGGAGCCGACTTCCGGCTCGCTGAACAGGACGCATCCCAGGCCCTCGCCGCGGGCCAGCCGGGGCAGCAGGCGGTCCTGCATCTCAGCGGAGCCGAACAGGTGCACCGCGAGCCCGACGATGTCGATCGCCAACGTGTGCACGACGTCGGGGACGCCGTGCGCGATCATCTCCTCGGTGAGGATCGCCTTCTCCACGATCGTCCGGCCCAGGCCGCCGTGTTCGGCCGGCCAGTTCGGCGCGAGCCAGCCCCGCTCCCCCAGCAGCCGGTAGACGTCGAGCAGCCCGGGCTCCTGCCCCGGCGGCAGCCGGCGGGCCGACGCCGCCTCGGCCTGGACATCGTCCCGGCGCAGCAGAGCGCAGACATCGCGCCGGTACTGCTCCTGTTCTGCGGTGAGCCGCAGATCCACGGCCGGCCTCCTCATCCTGCGGCTGCCCGCTCGAGGCAGCCGCGTAGCGTCTTGGCCAGGCCGCCGAGGAACGGAGGCCGGAGCATGGTGTGATGGGTGCCCGGGACGACGTGGTGTTCCAGGCCGCCCGGGGCGTACGGGCGCCAGTCGTCGGCTTTCCCGGGCGCCGGGTCCGCGGCCTCGATCAGGGTGACGGGGCAGTCCAGCGGGGCGAGCCGGTAGCGCCGGACGGCGCGGGACGCTCCGGCGAAGACCGCGAAGCGCCGACGGACCTCCGCACGCACCGATCCCGGGATCAGGCCTGAGGCTTCGAGCACTGCGATGACGGTCTCGGTCTGTTCCTCAGCACCCTGAGCCCGCAGCACGGCCAGGTCCAGGTCCGGTGCGGCGGCACCGGCGGCCAGCGCCAGGTCCGCGGCGAACCGCGCCAGCAGTCCGGCGCGGTCGGGCAGATCGTCGAAGGCCGCGGGGACGACGGTGTCGAACAGGGCGAGCAGGGCGACCTCCTGTCCGGCAGCGCGCAGCCGGGCCGCCAGCTCCCAGGCGATCGTTCCGCCGACCGACCAGCCGCCGAGGTGGTAGGGACCCGCGGGGCGCACCGTGCGCAGCGCGTCGAGGTACGCGGCGGCGAAGTCCTCGATCCGGTCCAACGGTGCCGAGCCGTCGCCGCCGGGCGCCTCGAAGCCGTAGACCGGCGTGTCGAGCCACTGGGCCAGCGGCACATAGGGCGCGGCCGTTCCGCCCACGGCGTGGACGAGGAACAACGGGGGAACGTCCCCGTCGCCGTCGGTCCCGGCCCCGGTCCGCAGACGAACGAGGGGCCCGACGCCGGTCGGAACCGGCGGCCCGGAGCGCCGCTCGTCGATCAGGTCGGCGGCCGTCTCCAGGGTGGGCGCCAGATACAGGGACCTGACATCCAGTGAGACGCCGAAGCGCTCGCGGACCTCGGCGGCGAACTTCGCCAGCGCCAAGGAGCTCCCGCCCCGGGTGAAGAAGTTGTCGTCGCGGCGGAAGTCCCCATCGGCGTCGGGCAGCAGGCTCCGCCAGATCTCGGCCACGCCCGCCTGCGTCTGAGTGGCCACGGGCCGCGGCGCGCCCTCCGCGTCCGCTCCGGCCGACTGCGGCAGGGCTTTGCGATCTACCTTCCCGCTCGCGGTGAGCGGGAGTGCGGCCAGGGCGGTGAACGTGGCCGGGATCATCGGCAGCGGCAGCCGCTCGGCCAGATAGGCGCGCAGCGCTGCGTCCTCTGGTGCCGCCTGGTCCGACGCCGCAGGTCCGCCGGGGACGACGAAGGCGGCCAGATACGGGTCGCCGCCCGGGCCCGTGCGCACGGCGACCGCCGCCTGGCGCAACGCGGGATGACCGGCCAGGACGTTCTCGATCTCGCCGGGCTCGATCCGCAGGCCTCTGATCTTCACCTGGTCGTCGGCCCGGCCCAGATACTCCAGCGTCCCGTCGTCGCGCCACCTCGCGATGTCCCCGGTCCGGTACATCCGGGCGCCCGGCTCGCCGAACGGGCAGGGCACGAACCGCTCCGCCGTCAGGTCGGGACGGCCGGCGTAGCCGCGGGCCAGTCCCACCCCGGCCAGGTGCAGCTCCCCCGGCACACCGACCGGCGCCGGCTCGCCCCGGCCGTCCAGTACATACGCGCGGATGTGCGCGATCGGACGCCCGATCGGCACCACGGCGCCGTCAGAGCTCGAACACCGGTGGTGCGTCACGTCGATCGAGGCCTCGGTGGGGCCGTACAGATTGTGCAGCGAGGCGGCGGGCCAGGTCCGCAGCGCCAGGTCGCGCACCGGGGCCGGCAGCGCCTCGCCGGAGCACACGACCAGCCGGAGGTCCGCCGGCGCCCCGGCGTCGCGCGCCGTCTCGGCCAGGAACGCCGCGAGCACCGACGGCACGAAGTGGGTCACGCTCACCCGCTCGCGGGCCAGGAAGTCGGCGAGCTGCCGGGCGTCCCGGTGCACGCCCGGCGCGGCGACGGCCAGCCGCGCGCCGGCCGTCAAAGGCCAGAGGAACTCCCACACGGACACGTCGAAGGTGAAGGGCGTCTTCTGCGCCACGACATCGGCCGGTCCGATGCGGTATTCGTCCTGCATCCAGCGCAACCGGTTGGCCAGACCCCGGTGCGGGACGGCCACCCCCTTGGGGGTTCCGGTCGAGCCCGAGGTGAAGATCACGTACGCCACGTCGTCGGGGGCGACACGGTTCGGAGCGGGCCCGAGGCCGGCGTCGACGTCGGCGCGCTCGCTCCACACCTGTGGCCCCAGTGTGACTCGGACGATGTCCGCCGCCTCGGCGAGGAGTTCTCCCGTCTCCGGCTGGACGACGGCGACCCGCGCGCCGGACTGCGAGAGCTGCCAGGCCAGGCGCCGAGGCGGGGATTCCGGATCAAGCGGAAGGTAGGCGCCGCCGGCGGTGAGCACCGCGAGAATCGCGACCACCAGGTCCAGCGACCGAAAGGCGCACACCCCGACGACGCCGTCCGGCCCGACACCGAGGGCGGCCAGCCGGCGCGCCAGCCGGTCGGCGCGCGAGACGAGCTCGCCGTAGGTCAGGGTCTGGTCCTGGAAGGTGACCGCGACCCGGTCCGGTGCGAGGGCCGCCTGCCGCCGGATGAGTTCGGGGACACCGACGAAGGGCTCCGGCCCCGCGCCGTCTCCGGCACCGCGGCCGAATCGGCCCAGGACCTCGTGTTCGGCGGCGGTGAGCACGTCGATGCCGCTGATGCGGCGGTCCGGGTCGCCGACCGCCCGGTCCAGCGTCTGGCGCAGATGGCCGAGCAGACGCTGCACGCGTGCGGGGTCGAACAGCCGCGTGGAGTACTCGGCGGCGATCCCGATCGCGCCGCCGGGCGTCGGCGTCGCCTGCAGGCTGAGGTCGAACCGGGAGCCGGTCGTGGGCAGCGGAAAGTCGGCCAGGGCCAGGTCGCCGAACGCGGTCAGGTCCGCACCGACCACCCGCTGCGGCAGCAGGCTCAGGCTGACCTGGAACAGCGGGTTGCGCCCGGCCGCCCGCACCGGTGCGAGCGCGTCGACCACCAGGCCGAAGGGCACGTCCTGGTGCGCGAGCGCGTCCAGGACCAGCGCGTCGCACCGGCCGGCCAGCTCGCGGAAGGTCGGGTCGCCGGCCACGTCGCCGCGCAGCACCAGCGTGTTGGCGAAGAAGCCGAGCAGCGGCTCGACCTCCGACCGCGTGCGCCCGGAGAACACCGACCCGACGGCCAGATCCTCCTGACCGGTGTACCGGTGCAAGACCACGAAGAAGGCCGCCGCGAGCACCGCCAGCAGCGACACCCCGCAGTCCTCAGCGAACGCGGTGACGCGCGCCCCCACGTCGGCCGGCACCACCTCGCCGGCCTCCGCGCCGGGACTGGCGCCGAGACCGGAGCCGGAGCCGGCAATGACACCGGCGCCGGCGCCGGCGCCGGCCGACGGCTCCGACCGGTCGACAGGCAGGTCCAGGGGCGGCAGCCCGGCGAGCCGGCCGCGCCAGTACTCCAGGCCCGAACGCAGGGCCTCGGCCCCGGCCGGGCCGCGCTGCCAGGCCGCGAAGTCGGCAGGCTGCACCGGCAGCGCCGGCAGGTCCGGCGGCCGCCGGTCACGCGCCGCGCGGTACAGCTCCCCCAGCTCCCGGGTGAGGATCCCCAACGACCAGCCGTCGGTCACCAGATGGTGCATCGTCAGCACCAGGACGTGCTCGTCCTCGGCGAGCCGGACCAGGCTCACGCGCAGGGCCGGGGCGGCGGTCAGGTCGAAGGGACGCGCCGCCGCTTCGTCGACGACCCGCCGCGCGTGCGCCGCGCGTTCCGGCCCCGGCAGGTCCGCCAGATCCGTGTACTCCCAGGGCACCGGATCCGGCACCGGATCGGCGACCTGGTGCGGCACGGTGTCGAGCAGCACGAACCTGGTGCGCAGACTCTCATGGCGGGCCAGGAGGTGGCGCAGCGCGACGCGGAGAGCAGGTGGATCGAGGCGTCCGGTGAGCCGGTAGGCGATCGGCACGTGGTAGGTCACGGACTCCGGATCGAGTTCGTGCAGGAACCACAAGCCCTCCTGCTGCCAGGTCAGCGGGAGCGGAGCCGTGCGGGGGACGGCCGTGACCCGATCCGGGCGCTGCGCGGCACGGCGACGGCGCATCAGCTGCGCCATCAGCGCCGCGCGCTTGTCCTCGATCGACGGTTCGGTCACCGGTCCTGTCACCCCCCTCGTTCCTCGCGCGGGCGAAGAGCTCACTCGTCCCCGGCCGCGAGCAACCGGTCCAGCTCCTGTTCGGACAGGTCGGCCACCTGGGCCTGGAGCGCGGCCAGTTCGTCGGCGCCGAGGTCGGCGCTGATGCGGGCGTCGAGGAACTCCGCCACCTGGTGCAGCAGCGGCCTGTTGAACAGCTCGCGCACATCCAGGTCCACGAAGAAGGCGTCGCGGATCCGGGCGATCAGCTGCGTGGCCTGCAGCGAGCTGCCCCCGAGCGCGAAGAAGCTCTCGCCCTGCCCGATCCGCGCCAGGTCCACTCCCAGCAGGCTGCTCCAGATCCCGGCGAGTTCCCGCTCGGTCGCGGTGGCCGGGGGCACGATCGTCTCCGGCCGCGCGGCGGGTTCCGGCAGCAGCTTGTGGTCGAGCTTCCCGCTGCTGGTGAGCGGAAGCCGGTCCAGCGGGGTGAAGGTGGTCGGGACCATGTGCAGCGGCAGGCGGTCGGCCAGGTACGCCCGCAGCTCTGCCACGAACCCGGCCGAAGCGCCGTCGGCCACCACGTAGGCGTCCAGCCTCGGCCCGCCGTCGGCGGCGGCCACCACGACCGCGGCGTGCCGGACGCCGGGGAAGGCGGCCATCGCGTGCTCGATCTCGCCCAGCTCGACCCGCAGGCCCCGGATCTTCACCTGGCGGTCGACCCGGCCGAGGAACTCCAACTCGCCGTCCGCCCGCCAGCGGACCACATCGCCGGTGCGGTACATCCGCTCTCCCGGGGCGCCCCACGGGCAGGGCACGAACTTCTCCGCGGTCATGGCCGGCTGGCCCAGATAGCCGCGGGCGAGCTGCTTCCCGGCGATGCACAGCTCCCCGGGAACCCCCTGCGGCACCAGGTCGCCGAGCGCGTCCACCACGTAGGCCCGGCAGTTCGCCATGGCCCGGCCGATCGGCGGCGAGGCGGCCAGCGGTTCGGCGGGGCACTCGTAGTCGACGCACGCGACCGTCGCCTCGGTCGGCCCGTAGCCGTTGTGGAACGCCCGGGTGGCGGTGCGCCACCGGTTGACCAGCTCGGCCGGGAACGCCTCCAGACCGACGAACAGCGCCCGCAGATCCGGCAGGTCGGCGTCGTCGAGCATGCCGAGCACCGCCGGCGGGATGTCGGCGACGGTCACGGACTCGGCACGCATGAGCTGGGCCAGCGGCCCCGGGTCGTGCAGCACCGCCGTGGGTGCGCTGACACAGGTCGCGCCGCTGCACAACGCGGCGTAGACGTCGAAGACGCTCACGTCGAAGGTCGGATTGGCGAACTGCAGGACCCGGTCGGCGGGGGTGATCGAGAACAGCAGGCCGGCGGCGGCGCCGACGAAGTTGACGGCGGCGCGGTGCGGGACCTGGACTCCCTTGGGATTCCCGGTGGAGCCCGAGGTGTAGATGACGTAGGCCACGTCGTCGGGCCGGGCCGCGCACGGCGGCGCCGTCGGATCCAGGCCGGCCAGGCGCGCGGCGTCGGCCGGGTCGTCGAGCACGATCGAGGGCACGTCCGGCGGGAGCAGCCCGGCCAGCGCGCGGGTGGTGACCACCGCGCGGACGTCGGCGTTCGAACACTGGTACCCGATCCGCCCGGCCGGATGCGCCGGGTCCAGCGGCAGCCAGGCGCCGCCGGCCTTGAGCACGCCGAGCTGCACGGTGGGCACCTCCGGGCCGCGGTGCAGCAGGAAGCCGACGACGGCGCCCGGGGCGACGCCGTACTCGTCCTGCAACAGCCGGGCCAGGCGGTTGGCGCGGGCGTCGAGGTCCCCGTAGGTCAGGTCCACGCCCTCGAAACGCACCGCCGGACGGCTGCCGTCCTCGGCCGCCCGCGCGGCCACCAGGTCGTGCAGGAGCAGATGGCCGGTGCCGAAGTCGACCGGGGCCGGGTTCCAAGTGTCAATGAGCCGTTCGCGTTCGGCCGGCGGCAGGATCTCGATCGCCGCGACCGGCCGGGAGGGGTCGGCGACGATGGCTTCCAGGGCGGTGCGGAAGTGCGTGACGAACCGCTCGATCCGTCCGCGCTCGAAGAGATCAGTGGAGTACTCGGCCTGGTAGGACCCGCTGCCGTCGGGACGCACGGCCAGCTGCATCGACAGGTCGAAGCGGGAGACGCCGACCGCCGGCGCGACGTTCTCCACCTCCAGGCCGTCCAGGTGGAACGTGTCGTAGACCTGGTCGGGCAACAGGTTGAAGCTGATCTGGAAGAGCGGGTTGCGCTCCCCCATCCGGTCCGGGTGCAGCGCCTCGACCACGGTCCCGAACGGCACGTCCTGGTTGGCCAGGGCGTCCACGACGGTGTGGTGGCAGCGGGCGATCAGCTCGCGGGCGCTGAGGTCGCCGGCCGCGTCGACCCGCAGCACGAGGGTGTTGGCGAAGAAGCCCACGACCGGCTCCAGCTCGGTGCGGCCGCGTCCGGAGAACACCGAGCCGAAGGCCAGATCGCGCTGCCCGGTGTGCCGCGCGAGCACGGTGACCAGCGCGGCGGACAGCACCGCCATCAGCGAGGTGTTCTCGGCCGCGGCGGTCTTCTTCGCCGCGTCGATCAGCTCGGCCGGCCAGTCCTGGGTCAGCGCCTCGCCGAGCCCGGTCCGCTGGGTCGGCCGGGGCCGGTCCGCCGGGAAGTCGACGGCCGGCAGGTCCGCCAGCGCCTGCCGCCAGTACTCCAGCTGCCGGTCCGCCAGCGCCGCGGCCGCGCCGCCGCGCTGCCACACCGCGTGGTCGACCGGCGTGATCTCCAGCGCGGTGAGCTGCGGTGACCGGCCGTCGCGAGCGGCGTCGTAGAGCTCTGCCAGCTCGCGGGTGAGGATGCCGGTCGACCAGCCGTCGCAGGTGATGTGGTGGACGGTGAGGGTCAGGACGTGGTCGTCCTCGCCGGCGCGGACCAGCAGCGCCCGGAACAGCGGGCCGGCGGCCAGATCGAACGGCCGCCGGACCTCTTCGGTGACCAGTTCCACGGCCCGCGGCCAGCGTCGGTCCGGAGCCTGGTCGCGGACGTCCACGCTCCGCAGCGGCGCTTCGGCGGGCTCCGGATCGATGATCTGGTACGGCACGCCCCGGTCGGCGCCGAACCGGGTGCGTAGCGCCTCGTGCCGGTTCACCAGCGAGTGCAGCGCCGTGCGCAGAGCCGCCTGGTCCAGACTCCCGCGCAACCGGAGCGGGAACGCCATGTTGTACACCGGGACGTCGGGCAGCACCTGGTGCAGGAACCACAGGTAGCGTTGCTGCTCGCTGACCGGCAGCAGCCCCTCCCGGGCGGCCGGGACGATCCGCTGCCCGGCGGCCGCGGCCATCCGCCGCCGGCGCACCATCTGGTCGAGCAGCACCGCTCGCGCATCCGACAGGGCCTCACCGGCCCGGCCCTCCCCGGCGGCTGGCTTGCTCTGGTCGACCATGCTGCTCACTCCTCCCACGGATCTGTGCTCTGCTGCGCCGGCCGGCGTGCCTCACCGCCGCGGGACGTCACCAGTTCGCGAGCGCGTACTCGAGGTCTGCGACCGCGCGGGCGTGATCGCCCTGCAGGACCGCGAACCGGCGGCTCAGCCGCTCGGCCGACACCTGGGCGTCGCGAGTCAGGACGCCGGCGATCCGCACCGCCGACCAGTGGTGCGCGACCCGCTCCACCGCGCGCGCCGCTTCGCGCAGCCCCTGGTATCCGAAGCGGTCGGCGGCGGTGGTGAGCCAGTCGGCGTGCAGCGCGGTGTGGGCCAGGACCGCGCCGGCCACCAGGAACAGCTCTTCCCAGATCGCCTCTCCGGCGCTCAGCCGGGTCACGCACTCCTCCAGGTAGGTCCGCTGGCCCGCCAGACCCGACAGTCCGGGGCCGGTGGAACCGGCGAATCCGTCGAGGTTGCGCCGGATCGTGGCCCGGACCGTGGCCGGGTCGAAGGCCGGGAAGGCCGCGACGTCCATCTCGACCCGCAGCCAGCGGTTCGCGATCGGCCGGTCGGTGAAGAACATGTCCCGGTCGTGCAGGATCGGGTTCGCCGAGTCCCGGGCGGCGGTCAGCTCCTTGATGCCGATGTCGCCGTCGAAGCGGGGCGGCACGGCGTCCAGCACCCGGGCCGTCCCCCGCTTGTCGTCGAACCCGTACACGGTGACCAGGTGGTTGGTGTGGACGTCCCGGTAGGCGGGGCGGAACGGCAGTTCGAAGTTGTCCGCGGCGACGATCACCGGCCGGCCGGCCAGGACCTCGGCCCGCACCTGCTCCCAGCCCTCGTCCGGGTCCGAAGGCTCGCACCAGGTGGACTTCACCGGGTGGTAGGGGGCGATGGCCTCCCACAGCGAGACGCCGGGAGCGCAGGGGTAGTAGTACTCCTCGCGCCGCACGTCGCCCGGGAAGTGCCGGAAGCTCCAGGCCGCCCCCAAGGTCTCGATGACCGGCGCGCCGTGGAAGCCGAGCACGGTGCCCGCGCTGGTCCACAGGCAGCCGACGAGGTCGTGGCGCCACGCGGACACGCCGGCGATGGTGTGGGTGGTCGAGTCGTTCATGCCGCGGCCTCGATCAGTCGGTGGGATGCCAGGCTGAGGGCGAAGATGTGGATCGCCGGATTGTCCGGCAGCCGGACCGCCGACAGGGGCGTCTCGCGCGGCACCGGAACCCGGGTGCGCCATATGGACGGGCCCATGAAGGGCTGGACGTGCCGCGGGTAGTGCAGCACGGTGCACCGCAGGCCGGCCTCCTCCCCGAAGTGCGGCGGGGTCTCGGCCCAGAAGTCCGACACGCGCAGCCATTCGGGATCGACCGAGCCGTCCGCGTAGTGCAGGTACACGGTGTCCTCGCTGCGGCGCTCGCTCGCCGCGAGCAGATACAGCCAGTCGTAGCGGCCGACCGGCAACTGGATGAACTGGCCGACGCAGCGCAGGTTGTCACCGCCGTCCGGACTCAGAGCCGGGAACAGGAACGGTGCCGAGCCCACCTCGACCACTCCGCCCGGGGCGGGCAGTTCCTCGGCGGGATACGTGTTGTCCCAGATGTTGAACCCTCCCTGGGACAGCTCTCCCCGGCCGGTGATGCCTCGGTTGTCGAAGTGTGTGCTGATGTCGACCGGGATCAACGAACGCTCCTTTGTCTCGGCGGCATGACAGGGAAAGAGGTGATCGGTGGTTCGGCGCCGGGAGCGGGACGGAAGGCGGCCCACAGGTCCCGGTGGTGCGTGCGCGGCATGAGGTGGGCCCGGTTGTCGGCCCGCCCGCCTGAGAAACGGAGTGCGGACGTCCCGCGTTCGGTCCTCGCACCGGGAATCGCCCGCACGGTGTCGGCGAACTCCTGCGCGGACCCGCGCCACAGATCCGCCCCGGCCAGCGGCAGGTCCTGGCCCAGAACGCGCCGCGCGTGAGCAAGGGCTGAGGCGAGCGTGTCGGATTCGGGGCAGGGCAGCGCGGCCAGGGAAGCGCCGTCCAGGAACCACAGCAGGACAGCGGTGGCCGGCTCTTGGGGAACCGGCGCGGCAGCCGTCACCGGATTCGTCATCGGGAACGGAGGACACGCTCGGCGCGCGAGCACCGGGGCGCGTTCCATCGCCACCTCGGTCAGCAGCTTGTCGTCCTCGGCCAGAAGGTGCGCCACCACGCGGTACCCCAGTGCCGCGTAGAACGGCGGTACGCAGCGCTCGATGACGGCGTCGAGCCGGAGCACGGCCACCGCGTGCCGGATCGCGGCCTGCTCCACCTCCGCCAGCAGCCGTCGGCCCACACCGGTCCCCCGATGTGCCGCGGCGGTCCCCACCCGGGACACGAACCAGGCGGGGAACCCGGACGCATCAGCCCGCGGCTCGGTCCGCAGGACCGCGATCAGATCACCGTCCGCCGGATCCGTGGCGGTCCACACCATGCCGCCACGGGCGACGAAGCGCAGTACTGATTCAGCGCTCTCCGTCGCCCCGTCGGGAGCCGGCAGGATCGGCCACGGATCGGAACCGGCATAGGCGGCGCGGGTGAGTACGGCGACCCGTTCGGCCCATTCCTCGGTGGCGTCGGCCGCCGTACCGATGGCGATCATCAACCCTGGTGCGGACGCGGACGTCACGGGCCAGGCCCCCCTCACCGCCACGTCGCCTAGCCCTGCGCCTCGCGCAGACTCGCCGGTCTCATGTCGGTCCAGACCAGGCCGATGTGGTCCAGGCACTCCTGCTTGGTGCCCGTCGTCCCGACGGCGCGCCAGCCGGCCGGGACCTCGCGGTCCGCGGGCCAGACCGAGTACTGCTCTTCGACGTTGACCACCACGGCGTAGATCGGTTCATTGGCAGCAATGGCAGGCATTCGCGGCCTTCCCGGAAGAACGGTGCGCTTGATCCCTCACGGATACTAGGGCATGCCGGCGCCTCGGCAAAGGTGTATCAGTATCCGGATTTACAAAGTATCAGGATACGGATTCGCGGTCCGCGCCGACGGTGCCGTCGAGCGCCGGGGCTCCGGAAACCGCCTGGTCGAGGCGGGCGTCTCCCGGAGATCGCAGCGCCCTGATCCGCGACCCGAGCATCGGCAACGCCGACAGGGCCATGGCGGCGGTCCCGGCGGCCACCCCGGTCCGGGCTCCGAACACCTGCCCGATCGCCCCGCCGAGCCCGCCGCCCAGCGGGATGACGCCGAAGATCAGCATCCGGTAACCGCCGATCGACCGGGCGAGCGCGCCGCGCGGGATCACCGCCTGGCGCAGCGTGGTGGACAGCACGTTGGCCGCGCCGAGCCCCACGCCGGCGACCACCTCCACCGCCGCGACCGCGGCACCGAGCGCGTTCCCGCTGAACGGCAGCGCCGCCAGGGCCAGCGGCAGCCCCGCGAACAGCAGCAGGGCGCCGGCATAGGCCCGGCCGAATCCGACGCGGCCCATGAGGCGCAGCACCCCCATGGTGCCGACGAACGCACCCGCTCCGGTCGCCGACAGGGCCAGGCCGTAGACCCCGACCGAGGTGTGCCGCACCTTCGTCAGCCAGATCACCAGGTTGACCGTCAGCATCTGGGAGCCGACGTTGTAGAGCGCGGCGTGCGCTGTCAGGCCTCGCAGATACGGGTTCGCCAACAGTTGCCGGACCCCTTCGAGCAGCCCTTTGCGGCTCTGCCCGGGCGGCGGCCGGGACTCCGACCGGCCGGCCGCGATCCCGACCACGCTGCCGACGTAGCTCGCCGCGTTCACCACCATGGCCAGGGCCGGGCCCGCCAGCTGCACGGTCAGGCCCGCCAGGCCCGGACCGCTCACCTGGGCCGCGGTCGTCGACCCCTGCATCGCCTGGTTGGCGCCGCCCAGATCCTGCTCGCCGACCAGATCCGGGAGGTAGGCGAAGCTCGCGACGTCGAAGACCACGCTGGCGCCGCCGACCCCGAACGCGACCGCCGCCAGCAGCGCCAGCGAGAGGTGGTGCAGCAGGTAGGCCACGGGGACGGCGCCGACCAGGACGGCGCGCGCCACATCGGCGCCGATCATCACCGGCCGGCGCCGGCACTTCTCGATCCAGTGCCCGGCGAACAGCGGGAAGGCCACGTTGGGCAGGTAGGTGGCGGCCGCGATCGCGCCCACCGCGCCCGGCCCCGCGTCGAGGGTGATCGCCGCGGTCAGCGGCAGCGCGACGGCGGTCACCTGGGCGCCGACCACCGAGACGGTCTGCCCGCCCCAGAACCAGCGGAAGTCGCGGTTGCGGGCCAGCAGCGACCGGCGCGGCCCGGGTGTGCCGCCGGCCGGCGCGGGGTCCTTCGGCTCGGGCATGCCGCCATCATGGACGACGGGGCGCCGCCGGCACCAGTATCACAGGACTCTGAGAAAACAAGATGTGCCCGATTCGTTGCCGCGCGCTACTTTACTGGGGTGCCCACACCGAGTGACAAGGATGTGAGGGGGTCCGGCGCCACAGTGTGGCTGACCGGACTGCCCAGTTCCGGAAAGAGCACCATCGCCCGAGCGGTCGCCGAGCGGCTGGTCGAGCGGGGCCACCGGACCCAGATTCTGGACGGCGACGAGATGCGTCAGCGCCTGTGCGCGGACCTGGGCTTCTCCAAGGAGGACCGGCAGACCAACGTGCTGAGGATCGGGTTCGTGGCCGAGTTGCTGGCGAGCCAGGCGGTGTTGGTCCTGGTCCCGGTGATAGCGCCCTACGCCATGTCCCGGGCCACGGTCCGCGGACACCACGAAGCCTGCGCCGTCCCCTACCTGGAGGTCCACGTCGCCGCGCCGCTCGAGGTCTGCGCGGTGCGCGACGTGAAGGGCCTGTACGCCAAACAGGCCGCCGGCCTGCTGTCCGGTCTCACCGGCGTCGACGACCCCTACGAAGTCCCGGAATCGCCGGACCTGCGGCTGCACACCCACGAGCTGACGATCGACGGTTCGGTCGACGCCGTCTGGGCGCTGCTCGTCGAACGCGGCCTGGCGTGAGTCCGTCCCCGAGCCCAGCGGAGGAACGTTTGACCATCGAGGCAGGCGACACCGCGCGCACCGCCGCCCGGAGATCGGTTCCCACCGGCCGACTGCCCTACCTCGACATCCTGGAGGCGGAATCGGTCCACATCGTTCGGGAGGTGGCCGGCGAGTTCGACCGGCCGGTGCTCCTGTTCTCCGGCGGCAAGGACTCCGCCGTGCTGCTCCACCTGGCGATGAAGGCGTTCCGGCCCGCGCCGGTGCCCTTTCCGCTGCTGCACGTGGACACCGGCCACAACTTCGCGGAGGTCGTCGACTTCCGCGACCGGACGGCCGCCAAGCACGAGCTGCGACTGTTCGTGGCCTCCGTCCAGGATTTCATCGACGACGGCCGGCTGGCCGAGCGGGCCGACGGCGGCCGCAACCAGCTGCAGACGGTGCCGCTGCTGGCCGAGATCGAGCACCGCCGCTTCGACGCGGTCCTGGGCGGCGCCCGCCGGGATGAGGAGCGAGCCCGCGCCAAGGAGCGGATCTTCTCCCTGCGCGACGAGTTCGGCGCCTGGGACCCGCGCCGCCAGCGGCCGGAGCTGTGGTCGCTCTACAACGGCCGCCACAGCCCGGGCGAACACGTCCGGGTCTTCCCGCTGAGCAACTGGACCGAACTCGACGTGTGGCGGTACATCGAGCGCGAGAGCATCGACCTGCCGGAGATCTACTTCGCCCACGAGCGCGAGGTGTTCCTGCGCGACGGGATGTGGCTGACCGCCGGCGCGTGGGGCGGCCCGACGAACGGCGAGACACCGACCCGCCGCCAGGTTCGCTATCGCACCGTCGGCGACATGTCCTGCACCGGAGCCGTCGACTCAGCCGCCTTCGACATCCCGGCTGTCATCGCCGAGATCTCCGGCTCCCGCCTGTCCGAGCGCGGCGCGACCCGCGCCGACGACCGGCTGTCCGAGGCCGCCATGGAGGACCGCAAGCGCGAGGGCTACTTCTGATGGGGACGACGGGGAACCCGACAGCGCCGGCCGAGGCGGCTTCGTTGCTGCGCCTGGTGACCGCCGGCTCCGTGGACGACGGCAAGTCGACGCTGGTCGGTCGTCTGCTGCACGACTCCCGATCGTTGCCGGCCGACCAGTTGGCGGCCGTCGTCGAGGCCTCCCAGGTCCGCGGCCTGGACACCCCCGACCTGGCCCTGTTCACCGACGGTCTGCGCGCCGAACGCGAGCAGGGGATCACCATCGACGTCGCCTACCGCCACTTCGCGACCGCCCGTCGGCGCTTCATCCTGGCGGACACGCCGGGGCACGTTCAGTACACCCGCAACATGGTCACCGGCGCCTCGACGGCAGAGCTCGCGCTGATTCTCGTCGACGCCCGTGCCGGTCTGGGCGAACAGACCCGCCGGCACACCGCCGTGGCCGCTCTGCTCGGGGTCCCGCACGTGGTCCTGGTGGTCAACAAGATGGATCTGGTCGGCCATGCCGAGCCGGTCTTCGCGGCGATCACCGAGGAGTTCGCCCGGTACGCCGCCGCTCTCGACGTCCGCCGCGTGGACGCCGTCCCGGTCAGCGCCCTGCACGGGGACAACGTGGTGACGCCCTCCGCCGGCATGCCGTGGTACCGAGGCCCGACGCTGCTGGAGAGGCTAGAGACCGCACCGATCGGAGCCGATCCGGCGGCGCGGCCGGCCCGGCTGCCGGTGCAGTACGTCATCCGCGCCAGAACCTCCGGCCACCGGGAGTACCGCGGCTACGCTGGCCAGCTGACCTCCGGCCGGCTTCGTCCGGGCGACTCGGTCACGGTCCTGCCCGCCGGCATCACGACCACCGTCGCAGCGCTCGACGTCCTGGGCGAGCCGTCCGACGAGGTCCGGGCGCCGCAGTCGGTCGCCGTCCGGCTGGCGGACGACATCGACGTCTCCCGGGGCGACATGATCGCTGCGGACCCTCTCCCGCAGATGACGCGGGACGTCGCGGCGACCGTCGTGCACCTTGCCGAGCGCCCTCTCCGTACCGGTGACAGGGTGCTGCTCAAGCACGCCACCCGGACCCTGCGGGCGGTCGTCACCGACATCCCGTACTCGATCGCCGTGGACACCCTCGCACGCGTCGAGCCCACCGACGGGGGCGCGCGCCTGCGCATGAACGACATCGGACGGGTACTGCTGCGCACGGCCGAGCCGGTGACCATGGACGACTATCGCGACCACCGGGACACCGGCTCGTTCCTGCTGATCGATCCGGCCGGCGGCGACACGCTGACCGCGGGGCTGCACACGGCGGGGCCTGAATAGTCTCCCGACCGGCGTCGCCGAGTTCCCAGAGAACCGGGTCACTGATCGCTAGGCTTCGAATGCCCGTCGAATCCTCATTCGCGAGGGGCTGTCCGCCGCACGCGCTATCCCGAAGACGAAGAATGGAAATGATCGACAATTCGACCGTTGACGGCGCCGCCGACATCATGAAGGCCCGCCTCAAGGCCGTGCTCAGCGATCCAGAACGAGCACATACCGCGACCACCGTGATCGTCCCGAGCCTCACCGTGCACCCTGATGAGCTGCGCAAGTTCCCGGGCGCCATCCACTTCGAACAGCGCCTGCTCTTCGAGCTGTCGCGCCTGACGGTGCCGGAGGCCAGAGTCGTCTATGTCACCAGCCGGCAAATCGATCCGGATATTCTCGCATATACCTTGGACGCGATCCCTGGCCTGTCGGGAATGGACCTCACCGATCGTCTGCACATGCTTGACTGCGGCGACGACACAGCGCGGCCGCTGACGGAAAAGGTTCTTCAGAACCCGGAGTTGATCGAACGGATCCGTCAGGCTTTACCCGATCCCGCCGCGGCGTACCTCGTCACGTACAACAGCACAGCGGCTGAACGCGATCTGGCGCACCAGCTCGGCATCCCGCTGTACTCCTGCGATCCCGACCTCCAGAAGATCGGCAACAAGAGCCGCGGACGCCAGCTGTTCCGATCCACCGGAGTGGCCACGCCGTCAGGGTTCGAGGACCTGCACAGCGAAGAAGCCCTCATCGGCGCGCTCGCCGCCCTCAAGCAGGCGGACCCGGGACTGCGCCGCGCGGTCATCAAGCTCAACGAGAGCTTCGCCGGCGCCGGCAACGCCGTCTTCACGTTCTCCAGCGGCGAAGCGCCGGATTCCCCCGACCTCATCTCCCGGAAGCTGCGCCAAGAGGTCCAACCGCCGGGCGACGACTGGACCGGCTTCGTGCAGAAGCTGACCGTGATGGGCGGAATCGTTGAGGAGTACCTCAGCACCGAAGGACTCCAGTCCCCGTCGGCACAGCTGCTCATCCATCCCGCCGGCACAGTCCACGTGATCTCCACCCATGATCAGATCCTCGGTGGCGCGGACGACCAGACCTTCGTCGGCTGCTCCTTCCCCGCGCACGAGAGCTACCGCCGGCGCGTGCGGGAAGCCGCACTGATCATCGGCCGCGAGCTGGCCGACCACGGCGTCATCGGCCATCTGAGCATCGACTTCCTGGCCGACGCCCTCGACCCGGACGCAGCCGTGACCGCGCTGGAGATCAACCTCCGCAGAGGCGGCGCGACCGCCCCGTTCCACTTCATAAACACAGTTGTCGGCGGCGATCACGACGACGTCTCGGGCGACTACCAAGGCCGCGACGGCCTGCCCCGCGCCTACGTGGCCAGCGACCGTATCCACGTCCCGGATCTCGTGGGCACCACGGTGAAGGAACTGGTGAGCGCCACCATCACCGCCGGCCTGCACTACGATCCGGAGACGCAGACCGGGACCCTCCTGTTCGCCCTCGGCGCCCTCGCCGAATTCGGCAAGTACGGCCTCGTCGCCATCGGACGGTCGCCGCAGGAGGCCCGCGACTTCTACGACCGTACGCTGGCAACCGTGCAGGAGTGCGCGCTGGGCAACGTGGTGGTGCGTTCCTCGTAGGGCTCCTCGTAGGGCCCGGACGGACGAGCTGTCGGTGGCCGGGTTTCAAGTCGACCCCGCCGTGCGCCACCGCATAGGCTCCAGTGAGCACCCACGGATGCCGGAAACACAGGCTCCGATGACACCGAGCACGGGAGGTTCAGTGGCCAAGGGCTACTGGGTCAGCGTCTACCGCGTCATTTCCGACCCTGAGAAGGTGGCTGCCTACGACGAGCTGGCCCGTCCGGCCGTCCAGGCCGGCGGCGGACGGGTCATCTCCCGGGGCGAGCACGTCGCCGTCTACGACGCCGGGATCGCCGAGCGCACCATCCTGATCGAGTTCGACAGCTTCGAGCAGGCCGTCGCGACCCGCGAGAGCGAGGCCTACCAGAAGGCGCTGGTCGCTCTCGACGACGGTGTCGAGCGCGACTTCCGCATCATCGAAGGCCTCGACTGACCCGGGGCTCTCCGTCTGCCGCGCTACCGCAGGTAGTCGCTGACCTCGGTGCCGAGGACGTTCAGCAGTGCCAGTGCCTCGGCGCCGGGGGATCCCCGGGGCGCGCTGAACAGCACGAGGTGCTGGTCGCGGTCCGCGAGCAGGAGCGTGTCGCAGTCGACGGCGACCGGTCCGACGACGGGGTGGTGGAAGGTCTTGGCGAGCGTCGGCGGGGCCTGCACGTCGTGCCGTTCCCAGAGCCGGGCGAAGTCGGGGCTGGCGGCGCGGAGTTCGTCGACCAGCCCGGTCACCGCGGGATCGGCTGGATAGCGGGCGACCGTGGCACGCAGTTCCATGACCACACGGAGGCGGAACTCGGCGGCGTCGGAGATCCCGTACAGCCTCGCGTCGGCAAGCTCCGGACCGAGGAACGCCCGGCGTGCGAGATTGCGGTCCTGCGGGGCGAGGGTGGCGAAGTCCTCCATGAGCGCGGCGGCCAGCTCGTTCCAGGCCAGCACCTCGAACGCGGCGGAGATGACGAATCCGGCGGTCTGCGGGAGCCGTTCGAGCAGCGCGAGGATGCTCGGGCGCACGTCGCGGCGGTGCAGGCCGGTCCGGGCCGGTGCGGTGCCGGCGAGGACGTGCAGGTGGTCGGACTCGGCGTCGGTGAGGCGTAGCGCGTCGGCGATCCCGGCGAGGACCTCCGCCGAGGGCCTGGGCGCCCGGCCCTGCTCAAGCCGCACGTAGTACTCCGTGGAGATGTGCGCCAGCACCGCGATCTCCTCACGGCGAAGCCCTGGAGTCCTGCGCCGCGGGCCCGAGGGAAGACCCACGTCCTGCGGCCGCAACCGCTCCCGCCGGCTGCGGAGAAACGCCCCGAGCTCCTGCTTGTCCATTCCCCCAGTGTGCGCGCTTTCCAGCGGCGGATCGTAGTACCGGCTGTGCCTGGATCCGGTCCCGGGCATGATCGACCGTGGAGGCATGACAGCAACCACCAGCGCCACCACCAGCACGAACGCCAGCCCGATCGGCCTGCTCACCGACAAAGTCGTGTTCATCACCGGCGCCAGTCGCGGCATCGGCGCGGCCGCGGCCCGGCTGTTCGCCGCCGAGGGCGCGGCCGTCGTGCTCGCTGCCCGCAGCACCAGTGCCCTGGACCGCATCGTCTCCGAGATCCGCGGCGATGGCGGCACCGCCGACGCGGTCACCCTGGATCTCGCCGACCGCGCCGGCCTCCGCGCCGCCGTCGACCGCGTCGAGGAACTGCACGGACGCCTTGACGGCGCGTTCAACAACGGCGCGATCGTCCAACACCGGCCCGGCCCGCTGGATACCACCACCGATGAGGACATCGACGACCAGTTCACCGTGAACTTCAGGGCGCACTGGACCGCCATGACCGCCGAGGCCGCGCTCATGCGCCGCAGCGGCGGCGGGGCGATCGTCAACACCTCCAGCATCGGCAGCCGCCGCGCGAACACCGCGCTGCCGGCCTACGCCGCGATGAAGCGCGCCCTCAACAGCCTCACCGAGAGCGCGGCGGTGACCTGGGCCCCGGAAGGCATCCGGGTCAACGGCATCACCCCCGGCGGGACCGCCACGGAAATGATGCAGCAGTGGGAGGCGGCGACTCCCGGCATCATCGCGCGCAGCACCGCGGCGACGCCGCTGGGCCGCATGGCCGAGCCCCGCGAGATCGCCGAGGCGGCCGCGTGGCTGCTCAGCGACCGGGCCTCGTTCGTGACCGGCGCGATCGTCCCGGTCGACGGCGGCGCAGGCGCCTGACAAACAGGCGCCTGACAAGAGGCAGCCGCCAGGAACGCGTAGTCCTACGGATTCCGACCCCCGTACCGCTTCCTAGCCTGAAAGTGACCCGCGACGGGAGCGGGTCGCGCACAGAGAGGTACGGGGACGATGACCTACACCATGGAACGAGTGATCAGCCGGGAAGGGACCGGCTTCGCCTGCCGGTACGCATACCTGAGCGTGGGCCGCGACGGCGACGTCTACCTGGTCTCGACGGTGATCGCCGAGCGCGGCCCGACGATGTACCTCCTGCGGACGAACCTGGACGGTACCAAGCGCAAAGGGCTTCAGCACCTGCTGTTCACCGACGTCATCCTCGGCAGCAAGGACGGCAGCGAGGGCTTCACCTACGCCACCGGGAACGCCGGCGGCTACGTCGCTCTCGGCAACTACGGCTCGCCCACCGAGGTGTGGATGTACGGGCCCGATCTCGCGCTGGACCCGATCGCGCGAGTGACCGGCGAGTTCGCCGGCGGCGGAGGGGCCTACCGGGTGGAGGCGGGCGCGGTCAGCGGGCGGTTCTACGCGCTCGCGCAGTACGGGGTCACGGACGGCTCCACGGTGACGCCGCACGCGCAGATCGAGGTCATCGGCGCGCCGCCGGCCGAGCAGCTCACCGGGCTGACCGCGGTCCCGCTGCCGTTCGGGCACGACGGGACCACGCTCGTGCTGGACTTCCGCGTCCGCGAGACGGGCACCGCCGACGCCCCGGCCCCGGTCTTCTACGTGCTCTACCACGTCGTGCTGGGCCCCAACCTCTTCGCCAACCACCTCGCGAAGGTCGACTCGGACGGCACCGTGCTCTGGGACCGGGCCGACGACGCGAGCACCGGCGGGGTGCTGAACTCGCTCGTGCGCCAGACCATCGGCGAGAGTACGGCCGTCCCCGGGAACGGCGGGGTGGCCGGCGGCTTCGACGTCGCCGACACCGGCCACATCTACCTGCTCAAGCCGACCGGCGGCGCCGTCTACCGCATCCCCGACGACGGCGCCGCTCCCGCGGCCGCGCTGCCACTGCCGTCCGGGGCTCCGTCCGCCGCCGACGCGCCCTACAAGGAACTGCGGATCCTCGGCGGACAGGCGCTGCTGCAACGCTTCCAGGACCGTGAGCTCTACGGCGTGTTCACGCTGCCCGACCCGGCCTCCTCCGGGTCGATCGCTTTCGTGCAGTCGGTGCTCTGCCACCATGACGTGGTCAGCGCCGACTTCGGCGCGGAACAGGACAACGGCTCGGCGTGGACCGCGGGCGACACCGTGACCGCCACGCTGACCGTCGACAGGTTCGGACCGGGTGTCGACCTCACATTGCCCGCGCCGAGTTGGAAGGCCTGGGTGCGCTCCATCGGCGCACAGGACCATCGCGAGCTGACGGTCAGCCAAACCGATGCCACGACGTTCCAGATCGCCGTGCCCGCCGATCTCAGCGGTCTGATGCAGCTGACGCTCGCGCCGCACACCGGGCCCTGGCGCACCGGCCTGGTGGACGAGTTCCGGCTGCGCCGCGTGATCGAAGTCCGTCCGCCGGGGGTGGCCGGCTCGGTCAGCATCAGTACCGAGACGTACTACCACGGCGCTTTCGGCGGCACTCCGCCCGGCCCTGATCCGCGCCCCTTCAACCGGCTCCGGTACGCCGTCGGGGAGCCGATCATCGTCACCGTCTCCGTCCGTCCGGCGCCGAGCACGGCCCGCGATCTGGTGCTGCGCCTGGACGATGTGTCCGGGACGAGCCCGGTGACCGTGGCGCAGAGCACCGTGACCATCCCCACGACGGGCTCGGTCACGATCACCGTGCCCGCCTCGGTCAGCGCCCTGCTGCGGGCCGGCAGCTATCTGCTGACCACCACCGCGGCCGACCTCACGGTCGCCGCCCAGCCGATCGAGCTCGGCTCCGGGCGGCCGCCGAGCGGGTTCCGGCGGGTGTGGTTCGGCGACCTGCAGGGCACCTATCCCGTCAACGCCGGCGTGTTCGTCGGCCCGGCCGGCGCGGACTACCTCGATGCCGCCGACACCGCGGCCGCGCACCTGGAACGGGCCCGGCGGCTCGGCTGGACGCTGGTCGTCGACCGGATCAGCGACCAGCAGGCCGGACTGGCGCTGCTGGACCCCACCGACTCCAGCTACGACCGGGACCCGTCGGGAACGGCCGTCGCCACGACGGCGAACCGGCTCGTCACCGATCCCCACGCCGTGGACCCGGCGAAGATCTGGGCGCTGCCGGTGATGCTGGACATCATCTGCGGATACGGCGCGCAGGGCGTCGGCATACGGAGCCTGCTGCTGGGCAACGACACCTCGCTGCCGTTGCCGGAACTCACCGCGGCGATGCTCGGCCCCGGAGATCCGTTGAGCACCCGGTTCCAGAACCTGGCATGGACCAACCGGATCCTGTCCGGCTACCCGGCCTTCGAGGGCTGGCACTGGGCCGCGAACTGGTGGAACCGGGAGATGGGGCCCGCCGGGCTGGAGGCGCCCGGCCACTACCCCTCCTCGCTCGACTCCGCGATCCCCGACTACAACACGGCGCTGCTCCAGACCAGGGCCGACGGCCAGTGGCGGCAGATCCTGGCGATGTGGTTCGCGCACGCCGTGCAGCACGTGCCGGATGCCGCCCGCACCCTGCGCAACGAACTGCTCGCCGCCGCCGACACCGGCTACGGCCGGGCCGACGTGGTCGCCGCGCATTCGGGACCGCCGACCCAGGCGTTCTTCTACCCTCCGGAGTCCTTCGCCGAGGCGGACGAAGTGGACCTCCAGTCCCAGCAGGAGCAGTACCCGCTGATGCTCGGGTCCGCGTTCTGGACGGACTTCTGCCGCCGCCCGGGCAAGGCGCTGGTCCTGCACGAGGAGAGCTACAACGACAGCGGCACCGGCGACCAAGTACTGGGCCAGGCCTTCGAGGCGCTACTGCGCGGAGCGGGCAGCAGCGGCCACGCGGCCGCCGGGAACGCCAGCCTCTACAGCCAGATGATCCCCTGGACGCGCCAGTACGACCAGCTCCCGGACCCGCGCTACCTCGGCACCGGGCTGCCCGGCATGTTCCGCGTGCTCAGCGACGTGCTGCACGAGTACGGGGAGTGGGTCGGCACGTTCGGATCCGCCGATCCGGTGGCGATCCTGCTGAGCCGGCGCCAGTTCGCCATCCAGCGCTGGCACAGCAGCCTGCCGGGGCACACCGGCCGGGTCTTCGAGGCCTACCTCTCGCTGCTCTACGCCCACATCCCGGCGAGCCTGGTGTTCGTCGAGGACCTGGACACGCCCGGGGTCCGCCCGCTCACCGACTACGCGGCCGTGCTGCTGGTCAACGAGCGGGTGGAGCTCGACCCGAAGGTCCGCGCCGCGCTCGCGGCGGCCCAGCAGGCCGGGGTGAAGGTGTTCCACGACGGCACCTCGCCCGGCGACACCGGCCTGCCGGAGGAGGGCGACGGCTGCCTCGACACGGTGGTCGCGGGGCTGGGCAGCACCTCGCTCGGGCTGAGCTTCGGCAAGAGCTATACCTTGTGGCCCAAGACCGTGGACTACGTCTTCGGGCAGCTGACCGACGACTCGGCGATCTTCAACATGGACGACGTCCTGGTGGACCAGCCGATCAGCTGGACCGCCATCGCGATGGCCAATGTCAGTGCTCTGCGTGAGGGGTTGGCGGACGTCATCGGCACCGCGCACGCGACCGCCTCCGACCCGCAGGTGCTGATCAGCGAGCGCGTGGCGGGCCCGGCCCGGCTGGTGCTGGCGGTCAACAACTCGATCTTCAGCACGGACGCCGGCACGTTCGGGGTGGACAACGCGATCTTCCGGCGGGCCGACGTCTGGCACTCGGTGCGCGCCCCGCTGCCGGCGCGGGTGACGCTGCCCGCCCTGGCCCCCGGCGCCGCCGTCTACGACGTGTTCGGCGGCACGCGGCTGTTCCCCGACACGAACGGCGCCGTGCCGATCGACCTGCGGCACTGGCCGGCGGCGATCCTCGCGGTGCTGCCGAGCCCGATCACCGGCGTGTCGGTGTCGGCCGGGCCGGTGCTCAGCGCCGACGGGTCGGGCCCGGCGCAGATCGACTGGTCGGTGTCGGTGGTCGGCGGGTCGGGCGCTGGGTCGGGCGCTGGGGGGACGGTACCGCTGCCGGTGCGGGTGCGGGTCCTCGACGCGAGTCAGGACGTGCTGTGGGAGCGGACCGTCCAGGCGCCGACGAACGGGGTGTTCACGGTGCCGGTCAACGCGCAGGGGAAGATCACGGTGGAGGCCGTCGAGCTGATCACCGGGCAGGTCGGGACCGCGGACGGCGGGATCACGGTCGGCTCCGGCGGTGCGCCGATGGATCTGCTGAGCGGGCCGGGCGGCGGCGGGGCTTCCGCGGCCACGGCTACGGCGGTCGCCGGCACCGCGGCCCTGGAACCGGACTTCACCCCCGGCGCCGACTGGCGACCCGCGGCCCAGCGGCTCGGCGCACACATCTCCGGCATCGCCCTCACCGCCGACGGCGCGTCAGCCGTCCTCAGCGCGGCCAACTGGGACGGCAACCTGTTCGCCGTCGACCTGGCCACCGGCGCCCAGCGCTGGCAGACCCGCGTCGGCCACCAGTTCAGCTTCCTGCCGCGCGCCCTCCCGCAGGGCATCGCCGTCGTCGGCGCCGATCTGACCGCGCCGGCCGAGTTCGGCCTGCACCTGGTGGATCCCGGCAGCGGGGCGGTGCAGCGCCGCTTCGACCTCTACGGCACCACGCCGCGCTGGTTCGACCGCACCGGCACCGTTCTGACCGACGGCCGCCCGCCGGCGTTCGCCACCGCGCCGGACGGCTCCTGGATCGCGAGCGCCGGAAACCTCGGGCTGGCCGTCTGGAGCGCCGACGGCACGCCGCGCTGGTCCCAGGCCTGGTGGCCGCAGGATCTGCACACCGCACACCCGGGCCGTGCCGGAACCGCCGTGCTGGCCGCGCTCGACGCGAAGACGCTGCTGGTCGTCGACGGTCTGGTGGCCAGCGCCTACAACGTCGCCCCGGGCAGCACGGCCCCGGCCGCGCCGCTGGCCCAGCTCGACCTGTCCACGGCGCTCACCACCGGCAACGGCAAGGCCACCGGCGTCGCGGTCAGCCCGGACGGCACCGGCGTCGCGGTCGCGATGAGCAACGACGACGGCCGTGTGCTCATCCTCGACACCGTCAGCCGCGGACTCCAGGCCGTGCTCACCACCCGCGCCGACGAACTCGCCTGGCTCCCCGACGGCAGCGGCCTGATCACGGTCCACGACACGCGCGTGTGCCGCTACCGGCACGACCCGGCGACCGGCTGGGCTCTGGACCGCTGCTATCCGGCGCCGGACGTGGTGCACCACCTCGACGTCGCCGCCGACGGCCGGGTCGCCTTCGGCGACGAGCAGGGCAACCTGACCGTGCTCGACCCGACCCTGACCCCGGTGTTCACCGCGGACCTCGGCGGCCTCCCGGTCCCGCGCTGGCTGCCCGGCGGCGACCTGCTGGTCGGCACCTGGCTCGGCCGCCTGGAGCGCCTGACCGGCCCCGGCTATCAGGCCGCGTGGTCGACCACGGTCCGCTCGAGCGCCCCCGACATGCGCCAGCAGTTCCTGGCCGCCCCGACGGCACCGGTCACCGCGGTGACCGACCCCGGCAACGCCATCGCCCCGCTGTCCGGCCCGAACCAGTACCCCGCGACCACGGCGGTCGCCCTGGTCCCCGCCATCGACGGCATGGGCCCGATCCCCGCCCCGGCCGCGCCGAACCCGGTCCCGGCCGGCTACCAGCCGACCCCGCTGCCCCAGCCCTACCTGCGCGACATGATGATCGAGGACACCGCCGCCAGCGCCTCGAACACCCCGCCCTACGGCCTGCTCTTCACCTTCCCGGCCCCGGTGCCGTTCAACGCGATCTCGCTCTGGGACGACCCGGCGCACCCGGAATCCTGGCTGCGCGACACCCGCCTGGACATCCGCACCTCGCCGGCCGAACCCTGGCAGCCCATCACGAGGCTGGTCAGCGACCAGCCGTCCCGCAGCCACCTCGTGACCGACCCGGCCCGCCCCGGCCAGCCGGTCACCGCCACCCAGCTTCGCCTGGTGCTGCCGCCCGGCATCGCCGGGAACATCCGGCTGGCCGCCATCGCGCTGCACCTGACGTCGTAGAGCACTGCGACGCACCTGCCTCGACCGAGGCAGGTGCCGGGCTCAGCGCGGCAGCGACTTGCCGCACTTGCTCCGCGCCGTCAGATACGCGCACCGCATGTGGATCGCCTTGTCGAGCTCGGCCAGCGTCCGGTCGAAGAACTCGCGCCGGTAGACCGCGTCGGTCAGCGCCGTGATCGCGAAGTACAGCGCGCTCAGCCCGGCCAGCAGGAACGCCACGTGCAGCAGTTCACTGCTGACGCCCGGGATCCGGATGCCCCACAGGTGGGCATCCGGTGGGACGTGGCCGAACCAGTCCTTGAGCACCTCCGGGCGGATCGCGATGGCGCCGAAGACCACGTAGAAGAAGAACACCGTCCAGCTCAGCAGGCTGATCTGGATGGTCTGGGTGAGGAGCAGGTACATGAACATGTTGCGGCGCTGTCCCAGGCCCAGCGCCGGGTCCGTGGCCAGTTCCGGCTCGGTGTCGGCCAGCGGGGCCAGGGGCGTGGCCACGCAGCTGGCGCGTATCCGCTCCGGGGTGCAGGCGCTGGGCAGGGTGACGAACTCCTCGGGGAGCCGCGCGATCAGGAAGGCCTGGATCAGCATGATGAAGAACGCCGAGGACACCCACAGCCAGCCGGAGGTCAGCGCCGCCGAGATGAGCCAGAAGTCGCGGGTGAAGAAGATGACCATGCCGAACAGCGCCAGCAGCGGCAGGGCGCGCACGGCCAGGTGGCCGACCTCGCGGATCTCGGCGAAGACCCGGCGCACCGTCCAGAAGCCAAGCATCATCGCCAGCCGCGCCAGCTGGATCGCCGCCGCGAACGGCCGCAGGAAGGCGGGCAGGCCGGCGACGTAGTAGTGCTCCTCGACGAAGTGCGGCACGCCGTTGCGGACGAACCAGCGCTCCGCCGCGGCGACCGCGGCATCGGCGGTGTCGGCGGTGTCGGCCGCACTGAGGCCGGGGTCGGGCTCAGAAGCCGCACCCGCACCCGCGCTCGCGTCCGTATTCGTCATCAGGGTTCGATCATAATCGCCTCTCAGTTCAGCCGGAACATCACTTCCCCGATCTCCTCCCCCCGCGCCTCGGCGAACCCCCGCTCCTCCCCCACGCGCTTGAACCCGTTCTTCTCCAGCACCCGCATCGACGCCGCGTTGTCATACGCCGCCGAGGCGAACACCGGCCGCACCGCCACCTGCTCCAGCACCGCCGCCAGCGCCGCCGCGGCCAGGCCCCGCCCCCAGAACTCGCGGCGGATCCAGTACGTGACGTCGATGTCCTCCCCCAGCGGGAAGGCCGCCGCGCTGCCCACGACCTCACCGTCGAGCTCCACCACGACGCGCACGATCCGGTCGTCGGCCAGCAGCCGCCGGTGCTTGGCCAGATACGCCTCGCGATCGTTCGCGGTGCTCGTGAACGCCGCCATCCGCTGGGCCTCGGCGTCACACTGGATCTCGAACAGCACCGAAAGGTCGCTCTCGCGCATCTCGCGGAACACGGGTTCGCTCATGGAAAAAGACTATTGCGACCTACTGACAACAAATCGCTGCCGCCGGCCCTGACCCAGGTCGCGCCGCCCGCACCGGAGCGGCCGGCGGCGCGTTTGGAGCGGCACCGCTCGGAAACGTGAACTCCATGGGGACCCAAAACGCCGCTCCACTGCGCCTGACCGACTTCCGCGACCTCGCGGCCGGCCACGTCACCCGCTCCGTGTGGGACTTCGTCGACGGCGGTTCCGGCGACGAGCGCACCCTGGCCGCCAACACCTCCGCCTACGACCGCCACCGTCTGCGCCCCCGCGTCCTCACCGACGTCGACAAGATCGACACCCGCACCGCCCTGTTCGGGACCGCCCTGGCGACCCCGGTCGGGCTGGCCCCGATCGCCTACCACCGCCTGCTGCACCCCGAGGGCGAGGTCGCCACGGTCCGCGGCGCGGGCCGGGTCGGGGCGCTGACGGTCGTCGGCATCTTCGCCAGCCGCACCCTGGAGGACATCGCCGAAGCCGCGAGCGGCCCGTTGTGGCTACAGCTGTACTGGCTTCGGCAGCGCGCCGTGCTGGAGCAGCTGATCGAGCGCGCCGAGGCCGCCGGCTACGAGGCGTTCGTGGTGACCCTGGACGCCAAGCGCATCGGGCAGCGGCTGCGCGACATGCGCAACGGCTTCACGCTGCCCGAGGGCGTCGCGGCCGTGAACGTCGACCCGGCGGTGATGGCCGAGGCGCACCGGGCCCACGAGGCCGACTCGGCGATCTCCGCGCACGCCGAGATCTCCTTCGACCGCGCCCTGACCTGGGACGACCTGGCCTGGATGCGCAGCCGGACGGCCAAGCCGATCCTGCTCAAGGGCGTGCTGACCGCCGAGGACGCGCGGCTGGCCGCCGAGCACGGCGTCGACGGCATCGTGGTGTCCAACCACGGCGGCCGCCAGCTCGACAACGCCGTGGCGAGCATCGACGCGCTCGAGGAATGCGTCGCGGCGGTCTCCGGCTCGATGCCGGTCCTCGTCGACGGCGGCATCCGCCGCGGCACCGACGTGTTCACGGCCCTGGCCCTGGGCGCCGACGCGGTGCTGATCGGCCGGCCATTCCTGTGGGGGCTGGCCGCCGACGGGGAAGACGGCGTCGAGGCGGTCCTGCGGCTGGCCACCTCCGAACTCGAACACACCATGACCCTGATGGGCACGGCGACCCTCGCCGACATCGACCGCTCGGCGGTGCGGCCATGACCGATCGGATCCGCGTCTGGATCATCGACACCGACACCGCCCCGGACACCGCCGAGCACTACGAGCGGCTGCTCGACGAGGGCGAGTTCGCGCACGCCGCCGACTTCCTGCGCGAGCGCGACCGGCACCGCTACCTGGTGGCGCACGGCGCGCGCCGCGTGATCCTGGGCCGCGAACTGCACGTCGAGCCGCAGAGCATCACCTTCACCGCCGACGCCAACGGCAAGCCCGCCCTGGCCGCCGGCGGCCCACATATCAGCCTGGCGCACGACGGCGCGCTGGCGCTGCTGGCGGTGGCGCCGGACCGCGAGGTCGGCGTGGACATCCGCCAGCTGACCGAGGGTCTGGACCCGGTGGACATGTCCGAGCGGTACTTCCTGCCGTTCGAGGCGCGCTACGTCGCCGGCGGCCACGACCCGGTGGAGCAGACCGACCGCTACGCGCGGCTGTGGACCCGCAAGGAGGCGGTGGCGAAGGTGGCCGGCGGCCTGGGCTGGGCGAACACCAAGGCGGCGGTGTTACAGCGGGACCTGGTGGCGTGCGTGGAACCGGCCAGCTCGCACCGCCACCGGGTGGCACCGGTGGCGGTCCCGAGCGGGTACCGCGCGGCGGTCGCGATGTTCGGGGAGGCCCCGTTCCAGGTGGAGGTGCGGACCTACGAAGAGTGACCCGAGGTGCGGCGGAGCCTTGTAAAGCTTTCTTTAGAAAGCTATCTTTAGATGCATGCCCGGCTCAGAGCACGATGACGTCCTGCACCTGAACGACCCCCAGGCCATCCGCGCCTACGCGCACCGCACCCGGATGGAACTGGTGGGCCTGCTGCGCACCGAGGGCCCGCTGACCGCGACCCGCGCCGCCGAACTGACCGGCGAGTCGGTGGCCAGCTGCAGCTACCACCTGCGCATGCTCGCGAAGTACGGCGTGGTCGAGGAGGTGCCCGGGCCCGGACGGCAGAAGCCGTGGCGGGCCACGGCGCAGTACACGAACATCCCGAGCACCTCGACGGACCCGGCGGTCCAGGCCGCGTGGAGCGAGGCACGGAGCTTCTTCACGCAGTTCTACTTCGAGGAGGTGGCCAGGGCCCAGCGAACGGCCCACGAGCTGCCCTCGGAGTGGCGGGAGGCCGAGGAATTCGGCGACCGCCTGCTGTACCTGACCGCCGCCGAACTCGGTGAGCTCTCCGAGGCGATCAGTGCCCTGACCGACCGGTTCGCCGACCGCAACACCCAGCCCGAGCTGCGGCCCGAGGGTGCGGAGCTGGTGCAGATGCTGCGGATCGCGTTCCGGAAGGATCGGGGGCCGACGCCGGGAACGGAGTCTGAGACCGAGGCGGACCCCGGCAGCGCCAAGCAAGATCCCGGATCCGAATCAGTGGACGACCGCTCGTGACCACCGCCGCCGAAGCGCCCCCCGAGGGCGCGATATCCCGCCTGCTCCCGTCCGCCCTCCACGGCCGCGTCCCCGCGGTCCTGCGCCGCCGCGACTTCCGCCGCTTCTGGATCGGGCACAGCGTCTCGCTCATCGGCGACGAGGTCCATCGCATCGCGATGCCGCTGGCCGCCGTGCTCCTGTTCGGCGCCGGTGCCACCGCGATGGCCTGGCTCACCGCCGCGCCGATGATCCCCGCGCTGCTGCTGTCGATCCCGGCCGGCATCTGGGTCGACCGGCGGCCGAGCCGGCGGCGGATCATGCTGTTCGCCGACCTCGGGCGCTTCCTGGCCGTGCTCTCGGTGCCGGTCGCCTACGCCTTCGGCGTCCTGACTCTGGCGCAGCTGATCGTCGCCGAACTCGCCGTCGGCGTCCTCGCCGTGCTCTTCAGCATCTCCGACAACACCCTGTTCGCGGCCATGGTCCCGAACGCCGAACTCATGCAGGCCTCCTCGCTCAGCAACGGCAGCCGCGCCTTCGCCTACGTCTCCGGGCCCAGCCTCGGCGGCCTGGCCGTGCAGCTCCTGACCGCGCCGTTCGCGCTGGTCGCCGATGCGGCGAGCTACCTGGCCTCGGCCGTGGCGCTGAGCCGGATCTCGCCGACCGAACCGGTGCCGGACCGCGAAGCCAAAGGCGGCTTCCTGGCCGGCCTGCGCTGGATCGTCGCGACACCCGGCATCAGGGCCCTGCAAGGCGCCGTCGGCACCGTCAACTTCTTCGACTTCATCTTCCAGGCCCTGTTCATCCTCTACGTGAGCACGTACCTGCACATCAACGCCGGCCTGCTCGGCCTGGCCCTCGGCGCCGGCGCGGTCGGCGGCCTGGTCGGCGCGGCCCTGACCAGCCGCGTCGTGGCGCGCATCGGCATCGGCATGGGCATGACGCTCGGCTTCCTCGGCTTCGCCGCCCCGCACATCCTGGTCGTGCTCGCCTCGGGCCCGAAGGTGCTGATCGTGCTGACACTGTTCGTGTACGAGTTCCTGTCCGGCCTCGGCGTCATGGTCCTCGACGTCTCCGCCAACGCCTACATCACCGCAGTCATGCCCGACGACCTGCGCTCCCGCATCTCCGGCGTGCTCCAGACCATCAACTACGGCATCCGCCCCCTCGGCGCGCTGACCGGCGGCTGGCTGGCCACGACCGTGGGCATCCGCACCGCTCTGGCGATCTCCACGATCGGAGCCTGTTGCAGCGTCCTGTTCCTCCTCGGCTCGCCGCTGCGCAAGCTGCGCGAACTACCCAGCTGAAGCCGCCGAGGGAGACGAGGTAGCCGTCGACGAAGCAGGCGAACCAGGCGAGTCAGGCGAAGCCACCGCCGGCGCACTGAACACCGGCTGCGGCGGCCGCACCGGCAGCCCACCGCCCGCCCGAGCCTCACAGAACGCCTCGATCAACGCCGGATGCACCGGCCCGTTCGACGCCACCAGATCCGCGTCCCCGGGATGCCACTCCAGCCCGGTGTACGTCGTCGCCTTCCCCCCGGCCTCCCGCACCAGCAGCACCCCGGCGGCCCAGTCCCACGGCCCGCACCGCTGCTCCCAGTAGCAGTCCAGCCGCCCGGCCGCGACCCACGCCAGGTCGATCGCCGCGCTCCCGGTCCGCCGCACGTCCCGGGACTGCCGGAACACCGAGGAGAACTCCGCGAGGTTGTCGTCGGTGTCGAAGGACCGGGTCGGCGGGAAGCCGGTGGCCAGCACCGCCCGGTCCAGCCGCCGCACCGGCGAGACGCGCAGCCGGCGCCGCCCCTCGTAGGCGCCGCGTCCGGCCTCGGCCCAGTAGATGCGGCGGCGCGCCACGTCGGCCACCACGCCCAGAGCGAGCCGCTGCCCGTCCCAGAACGCGATCGAGCACGCGCAGTGCGGGATCCCGCGCACGAAGTTCGTCGTGCCGTCCACGGGATCGACGAACCACGTCGGCCGCGACGGATCCATCTCGGCCAGCCCGCCGCCCTCCTCGCCGACGATGGCGTGCTCGGGATGGGTGGCCTTCAGCCAGGACCGGACCAGCCGCTCGACCCGCAGGTCGGTGGCGGTGACCAGGTCCGCGGAGGAGGCCTTGAAGCGCAGCCGCCGCGGCGCGGCCGAGCGGCGGATCAGGGTGGCGGCCTCCCGGGCGACGCGGATCGCGCCGAGGGTGGCCGGACGGGGCAGTGGCATGGCAGGGTCCCTCAGAGTCCGTCGATCAACCGTTTTCGTCGAGCGCTTCAGCCGGCGCCGGACCGGCCCGCACATCAGACGGCGGCGACCCCGTCTGAGGTTCCGTCGGCGCGGCGATCCCCGGTATCCGCTCGAGCTCATGCCCCAGCGTCTCCAGCTCCGCCCCGCCCGACATCAACCGCACCAGCTCGTCCCGCCCGATCTCGTCCTTGGCGAAGTCCCCGAGCAGCCGGCCCCGGTTCAGCACCACGAACCGGTCCCCCACCGGATGCGCGTGATGCGGGTTGTGGGTGATGAACACGACGCCGAGCCCGCGTTCGCGCGCCTGCACTACCCGACGCAGCACGACCCCGGCCTGTTTCACCCCGAGCGCCGACGTCGGCTCGTCCAGGATCAGGACTCTGGCTCCGAAGTGCACGGCGCGCGCGATCGCCACCGACTGCCGCTCCCCGCCGGACAACGTCCCGACCGGCTGATCCGGGTCCCGCAGGTCGATGCCCATCGCCGCCAGCGCCTCGCAGGTGCGCGCCCGGGCGGCCTCGGCGTCGAAGCGCCGCCACGGACCCCAGCCCTTCGTCGGCTCCGAGCCGAGGAAGAAGTTCCGCCAGATCGCCATCAGCGGCACCATCGCCAGGTCCTGGAACACCGTCGCGATCCCGGCGGCCCGGGCGTCGCGCGGACTGTGGAACTTCACGGCGGCGCCATCGACGCGCACCTCCCCCTCGTCGGGCGTGAACACCCCGGACAGGATCTTGATCAGCGTCGACTTGCCGGCGCCGTTGTCGCCGAGCACGCAGGTCACGCGACCGGCGTGCACCGACAGCGACACGCCGCTGAGCGCGCGCACGTTCCCGAAGTACTTCCCGACGCCGTCGGCCTCCAGCAGCGGCACAGCCCCGACCGGGGAATCAGAGTTCGTCATCTGCGCGCCCTCATCGCTCGCCGGTGAGTCAGGGTATTGACGGCGACGGCCAGGAACAGGATCGCCCCGAGGAACGTGAAGTCCCAGGAGCTGTCCCACCCGGAATAGATCACGCCCTGCAACGCCATCCCGATGATGCAGGCTCCCAACGCCGCACCGAGCGCCGAGCCGTGCCCGCCGGTGAGCAGGCAGCCGCCGACCACCGCGGCGATGATGTAGTAGAACTCGTATCCCACGCCCTGCTCGGACACCGCGGTGTTGGTCTGCAGGAACGAGATGACGCCGACCAGCGCCGCAGCCGTCGAGGTCCCCATGAACAACAGGACCTTCGTCCGCCGCACCGGCACACCGACCTTGCGTGCGGCGTCCGCATCACCTCCGACGGCGAACACCCAGTTCCCGAACCGGGTCCGGCCCAGCAGCCACACCGCGACCACCGTGACGCCGACGAACCACAGGATCGCGTCCTGATATCCGGCCCGAAGACCACTGCTGTGCGCGAAGGAGCCGCCGAAGACGTCCTTGGCGCTCTTCAGCCCCGGATGGTCGGTCCCGGTCAGCCCGATGTTGGTGCTGCCGTGGTTCACCTTCAGCACGCCGCCGACCGACAGGCCGCGGAACACGAAGTACGTCGCCAGCGTGACGATGAAACTCGGCAGCCCCGACCGCGTCACGACGAGCCCGTTGACCGCCCCGATCGCGGCCCCGAAGGCGAACGTCACCGCCACCGCGGCCCAGGCGTTCCAGTGCTCGTTCCCGACCAGCAGCGCCATGATGATGGCGCAGAACCCGGTCATCCCGCCGGTCGACAGGTCGAACTCGCCGCCGATCATCAGCAGCCCGACCGGCACCGCCATGATCCCGAAGAACGCCGCCTGCTGGGCCCACGCCTGGAACCCGGTCTGCGTCAGCCACAGGTGCTGCGGGGTGCTGTCGGTGACGGCGAACACCACGAACACCGCGACCGCGCCGAGCAGCGCCCCGAGCGCGGGGCGCCGCAGGGCCCTGGTGAGCAGGCCGGCCTCGGCGCCCCGACCGTCGGATTCGCCGGCGTCGGCCCCCGGCGGGCCGGCGGGCGGCGGCCCGGCCTCCCCGGGCCCGGCCACCGCGACGTCGGCGCTGGTCATCAGTCGTCCCCGGCCGCGATCGCGGCGGCCACCGACTTGATGTTCGTACTGTCGACGAGCTTGGGCCCGCTGGCCACGGTGGTACCGCCGCCGACCGCGTTGCCCTCGTGCTTGGCGTACAGGTACAGGAACTCCACCGGCAGGTAGCCCTGCAGGTACTGCTGCTGGTCGACCGCGAAGTCCAGGGTCGGCGGCGAGGCCTGCAGGTCGTTCTGCACGTCGCTGGACAGGTCGAAGGTGGCGATCTTGACGTTGGCCGGCTTGGCGACCACGAGCGCCTGGCCGATCGCGTTGTTCAGCGTCATCACGGCGTTGACGCCGGGGTGCGACTGCAAGTAGGCGGTGACCTGGCCGACGGCCTGCTGCGGGTTGGAGGCGGCGTTCGGCGTGGACAGGATCAGCTCGGTGCAGGCCGGGCCGGAGGCCGGGGCCGACGAGGTCGAGCACTGCTGCCCGACGCCCAGGCCCTGCGCGATGCCGTTACAGCGGTCCAGCAGGTTCTGCCCGGACTGGTGGATCACACACAGCACGTTGGTCGCGCCCTCTTTGGCGAACCGCTGCCCGGCCTGCTTGCCGGCCAGCTGCTCGGGCTGCCCGACGCAGGTCAGGGCCTTGGCCGCGGCGATGTCGGCGTCGTCGCAGCCGGCGTTGACCAGCACCACCGGGATCCCGGCGTCGGAGGCGGCGGCCAGCGTGGAGTTCATCACGCTCGGCGCGTGGTCGGAGACGATGATGCCGTTGACCTTGGCGTTGATCGCGTTCTGGATCTGCGCGTTCTCGGCGTTGTCGTCCGGCTGGGCCTGGCCCTGCTGCTGCGAGCCGTAGGTCTCGGACAGCTTGCAGCCGGTGTCCTTGGCCGCGTCCTTGGCGCCCTTGTAGACCACGCTCCAGAAGTTGCCGTTGTCGCCGTGGGTGATGACGGCGAAGGTGTAGGGGCAGGAGCCGGAGGCGGCCCCGGTCTTGGACGATCCGGAGGAGCTCGACGAACAGCCGGCGAGCAGGAGCAGGGTGGCCAGCGCCGCGGTGAGCGCCCGGCCGAATCCAGTTGTCTTGAATCCGGGTGTCTTGAATCCAGTTGCCTGAAGACGTGTTCTCGGTGCCATACGCGCTGCCTCCACATCAGTTCGTGGTGTTACAGGTACGGGCGTTGAACCTTCTTCGCCTCCTCATACCCCGTTCTGGCCGCGCGAGTGGATTCGAGCTCTGACACCTGCGCGACGGGCACGTCCCACCAGGCGCCGCTGTCGGGCGCGCCGGCCAGCGGATCGGTCCGGACGTGCACGACCGTGATGCGGTCGGCCTTCTTGGCGTGCGCCAGCGCCGCGGTGAACTCCTCCAGGTCGGTGGCACGCTCGACGTCGGCGCCGAGGCTGGCGGCGTTCGCGGCCAGGTCCACCGGCAGCGGGCCGCCGTCCAGGCGCCCGGAGGCGGCGCGGCGGTAGCGGTAGGCGGTGCCGAAGCGCTGGGCCCCGACGGATTCGGACAGGGCGCCGATGGAGGCGTAGCCGCTGTTGTCGACCAGGACCACGATCAGCTTCACACCCTCGGCGACGGCGGTGGCGATCTCCTGCGCGAGCATGAGATACGAGCCGTCGCCGACCAGCACGTAGACCTCGCGCTCGGGCGCGGCGAGCTTCACCCCGAGGCCGCCGGCGATCTCGTAGCCCATGCAGGAGTAGCCGTACTCGACGTGGTAGGACTTCGGGTCGCCGGCGGTGCGCCAGAGCTTGTGCAGGTCACCGGGCATGGAGCCGGCCGCGCAGACCACGACGTCGCCGACGTCGACCGCGTCGTTGACGGCCGCGATGACCTCGATCTGGGAGGGCAGGGGGACGTTGCCGAAGCGGTACGCGGCCTGGACCCGCGCCGTCCATTCGGCGCGCGCGTCGGCGATCTCGCCTTGGTAGGCGGCGTCCGTATGCCAGCCGGCGAGCTCGGCTGTCAGATCTTCGAGTGCTGACTTGGCATCGGCGACCACTGCGACGCCGTTGTGCTTGGCGGCGTCGAAGGCGGCGATGTTGATCGTGACGAACCGGACGTCCGGGTCGGCGAAGGCGGTGCGCGAGGCGGTGGTGAAGTCGGAGAAGCGGGTTCCGACGCCGATGACGAGGTCGGCCCGGGCGGCGATGGCGTTCGCGGCCCGGGTCCCGGTCGCGCCGACGGCGCCGAGGGCGAGCGGGTCGTCCTCGGGCATGGTGCCGCGACCGGCCTGGGTCTCGGCGACCGGGATGCCGGCGGCGCGGGCCAGGGCACGCAGGGTGTCAGTGGCCTGCGAGTAGGTGACGCCGCCGCCGGCGACGATCAGGGGGCGCCGGGCGTTCTTGATCGCGACCGCCGCACGGCCGATGCTCGCCAGGTCGGCGCGGGGGCGCGGGACGTGCCAGACGCGGTGCCGGAACAGCTCCTCGGGCCAGTCCCACGCCTCGGCCTGCACGTCCTGCGGCAACGCGAGGGTCACGGTGCCGGTGTCGGCGGGGTCGGTCAGGACCCGCATCGCGGCCAGGAGCGCGGCCGGCAGCTGCTCGGGGCGGTTGACGCGGTCGAAGTAGCGGGAGACCGGGCGCAGCGTGTCGTTGACGGAGACGTCGAGGCTGCGCGGGTCCTCGAGCTCCTGCAGAACCGGGTTGGCGGTGCGGGTCGCGAAGACGTCGCCGGGCAGCAGCAGGACCGGGAGGCGGTTGACGGTGGCCAGGGCCGCGCCGGTGACGAGGTTGGTGGCGCCGGGGCCGACGGAGGTGGTGCAGGCGTAGGTGGAGAGGCGGTCGCGCATGCGGGCGAAGGCGGCGGCCGTATGGACCATGGCCTGCTCGTTGCGGGCCTGCCGGTAGGGCAGCAGGGCCGGGTCCTGGAGTTCCAGGCCGAGAAGGGCTTCGCCGAGGCCTGCGACGTTGCCGTGGCCGAAGATGCCGAACACGCCTTCGATGAGGCGGTGCTCGGTGCCGTCGCGTTCGGTGTGCTGGACGGCGAGGAACCTGACCAGGGCCTGGGCCACGGTCAGGCGGCGGGTGCTCATTCGCCTACTCCACCCGGTTTCACCAGCGCGGTCGCGGTGTCCACGGCGGCGGCGACGTCACCGTCCGGCGGGTAGAGCAGGGCTCTGCCGACGACCAGACCGTGGACGCCTTCCAACGCCAGGGCCTTCTCCCACGCGGCGTACGTCTCCTGAGGCGCGCCGTCGGGATCGCCGCCGAGGAGCAGGACGGGAAGCGTGGTGGCGGCCAGGACGCGTTCCATCTCGTCGACGACCGGCAGCTTGAGCCACGTGTAGGCGCTGGTCGAGCCGAGACCCCCGGCGATCGCGCAGGCGCGCACGACGGCGGCGGCGGTGAGGTCGTTGCGCAACCGGCCGTCCCCGGCGCGCGCCGCCATGAACGGCTCGATCATCGCCACCAACCGGCGCGCGGCGAGCCCGGACACGGCGCGCCCGCACGCCTCCAACGTCGAGACGGTGTCCGGATCCCCGAGGTCGATACGCAGCAGCATCTTGCCGCCGTCCAGGTTCGCCGCGGCGATCCCGGCGGCGTCGTACGCGGTGAACCGGTCATCGAGCTCCGAAACGGACCCGGCCAGCCCACCCCGATTCATCGACCCGACCACGACCCGGTCGTCCAGAGCACCGAGCAACAGCAGGTCCTCAACGATGTCGGGCGTGGCGAGCACCCCATCGACCCCCGGCCGCGCCAACGCCACGACCAACCGCTCCAACAACTCCCGCCGATCCCCCATCGCCAACGGATCATTCCGCACACTGAGCGCCCCCCGCGCCGGATGATCGGCAGCGATGAGCATCAACCGACCCCCGGCATCCACCAACGGCCGCCGCCGCCGGGCAGCGGCCGCGACCGCGATGGCCTCCGGCTCCGCCACCCGCACCTGCCGCAACCGCCGCAGCTCCCCGACCTCAATCATGAACGACCTCCGCGATCGGTAGGCGGCGCGGGACGCAGACAACGGACGTACATGCCGGCCCGGCGCCACACCGCCGAGCCGGCCGACTGGGGTTCGGTGCGATGGCGAGGGCGGAGGGTGCCGCTCGCGCAGCGGATCTGCGGCAATCAGCCCGCGGCCGGGCAAAGCACACGCCGCACACCGCCGGCCCGCCGCTCGCCGGCCGTGCCAGTGCCAAGACCTGATTCTCACCACGCGCAACGGATCTGCGGCGGTCAGGCCGCGGCCAGGCAAAGCACACGCCGCACACAACCAGCCCGCCGCTCGCCGGCCGTGCCAGTGCCAAGACCTGATTCTCACCGCGCGCAGCGCATCTGCGGCAATCAGCGCGCGGCCAGGCAAAGCGGTCGCCGCACACCACCGGCCCGCCGCAATCAGCCTGCTGCTCACCGCGCGGAGCCAGCTGCCGAGTGCGTCGGTCAGCCCGCGAGTCAGCCCTCGGCCAGGCAA
>NZ_JBGCCU010000035.1 GCF_041261445.1 Catenulispora sp. EB89 | reverse complement strand
AACGCACCACAAACCCAGACCCAGACACCCTGACCAACCCCATCAACACACGAATGTTGCAACCACCCCCTGAACCCGCCAGGCCTCCGGCGGGCACTCTACAGCGAGGGGGCGACCTGCGCGACCTGCTTGATGGCGGCGGCCCGCGACTGTTCGGCTTGCCATCACGCTGTTGCCTGCGCCGCGTTGGCCGGTGGCGGTGTTGCTTGTGGTCGCCGGGTTCTGGGTACCTCGCCGCGTCGTCGCCGTAAACGGAACCAGTCCGGTCTGGCGGTGTCCAGCCGCATCGCTGCTGCTGTGGCCGGGCCTCGTTCGGCTGGACACCACCAGCGCGGCCAGGTTGGCTTCGCCCGTCGACGCGGCGAGGGACCCAGAACCAACACCCCGCATGGTCCTTCGGACCCCCGAACCACGGGGCCCGTCGCGCTGGCCCGTCACTGCCCGCAGCCGCCAAGGCGTCGGTTCTCATCGAAGCCGGCAGCCGGCCACACCCGCACAGCGCGCAAGGCCATGAGCGCCGATCGTCACCGCTCGACTGGCCCCGTGGCCCACTTCTCCCCCGCCAGGGCGGCGCGGATCAGGGTCAGGGTTCGGGCGTGGTCGGCGATGGCGTGGTCGCGGCCGGTGATCTCGTGGCCGCCGTCGAACCAGTCGAGGACCACGTCGCCGCCGGCGGATTCGAGGGCGCGGGCGTAGCCGTAGGCCTGGGCGGCGGGGGTGCGGGTGTCGTAGCGGCCCTGGCGGATCCAGGCTGGGGCGCGGACGTGGTCGATGTAGGTGATCGGGGAGGCTCGGCGGTAGCGGTCGGGGATTTCTTCGAGGGAGCCGCCGATGAAGGTGCGCCAGGCGACCTGGATGGCCGGGTTCATGTCGCGGTAGGCCGCGGTCCAGTCGGCCAGTGCCACGAAGGCCAGTGCGCCGGCGAAGAGGTCGGGGAGGCGGCCCAGGGACAGCAGGGACAGGAAGCCGCCGTAGGAGTGGCCGGTGATGAAGATCTGCTTCGGGTCGGCGATGCTCTGCTCCACCAGCCACGCCACCACCGCGGCGATGTCCTCGGTCTCGCGGTCGCCGATGTCGGGTCTGAAGCCTTCGCGGAAGTCCCGTCCGAAGGTGACCGAGCCGCGGTAGTTCACGGCCGCGTAGCCGATGCCCTCGGCCAGGAACGCCTGCGCCTCGGGCACGTAGCCGTCGACTGTCACCATGTTCGGGCCGCCGTGCACGGACAACACCAGTGGGCCGGGGCCGGTGACGCCGTCCGGTCGGGCCGACCAGACCTGGACGGGGGTGCCGTCGGCCGAGGTCACGGTGGCCGAGCGCAGCGGCGTCCCGGTGGGGACCGGTGTCGGCGACGCCCCGAGGTCCCAGGTCTGCTCGCGCGTCTGGCCGCCGTCGACGCGCAGCAGGCGCAACGGCTGGTTGAAGCGCGTGTGCAGCAGCCTGATCTCGCGGCCCGGGCCGTAGTGCGAGGCGAAGATGTTCAGGTGCGCGGCGGCGACGTCCGGGCTGAAGAAGCCGCCGTCGGGGTGTGGCACTGGCTGCAAGGTGCCGGTCGGCAGGTCGTACTCCAGCACCCGGTGCACCCCGGCGTCGACGTGCACCAGCAGCAGCCGCTCGGCGTCGTCGGACCAGTCCAGCGCCACCAGGTCGCCGGCGAGGTCCGGGGCGTCGACGTCGATCCGGGCGCCGTTGGCCGGGTTGTAGACGCACGGCCGGGCGAACCCGCTGCGCTCGGTGCTCACCAGCAGTCGGTTGTCGCCGGGGACCGGGGAGAAGCGGACCGCGCGGACCGGCGCGTCGGGACCGTCGCTGAGCACTGACACGGTCTTCGCGCCCTCGACGGCCAGCACGGTCACCGCGAAGCGCCGGATCCCCGGGTTGTGGTCGGTGGTGTCCACGGCCGCGAGCAGTCCGTCGGCCGAGATCACACCGTTCCACGCCTCGTTCGCCGAGGCGTACAGCCGCCGCGGCACGTCGCCCTCGGCGGCGACGTGGAGTTCGAAGCCGTCGTCGGTGACCACGGTGAGCGCCACGCGTCCGCCGGTGCGGGCCACGTCCAGGCCCCGCAGCACATACGGCGGGAGCCCCGGGGTGAGGTCGACGGCCGCGCCGGTGGCCAGGTCGGTGCGCCAGACGTGCCCGACCTCCGAGCCGTGGTCGTCGCGCATCGCCAGCAGCGAGAGCCCGTCCCGGCCGAGGACCGCCTCCAAACCGTCGCCGGCGTCGGCGAGCTCGGCCGGAACCGACGTGACCTGGTCGGTCTGCGCGTCCCACACCGCCAGGGTCAGGCCGTCGGTGTCGTCGGTGACGAGCAGACTGACGTCCCGCAGGCCGCGGCCCCGGCGGACCTTCACCAGCCGCTGGTGCGGGAAGTAGGCGTGCCAGTGAGATTCAGGCATGGAAGGCATGGAAGGCGTGTCAGGCATGTCAGGCTCCGATCAGAGCGGGCGGCTCAGGGTGATGGCAGGCGACTTGATGTACGGATTCGCTGTCGCCGACGGTGGCCGGCTGTGTGGAAACGAGAGTCTGGGGCGGGGCGGTCGTCGCGCAGATATCAGTGGCCTTCCAGCAGCGCGTGCGGAACCGGCATCCCGACGGCGGGGCGAGCGGGCTCGGCACGTCGCCGTCCAGGACGATCCGCTTGCGCGTGCGCTGAATCCGCGGATCAGGCACCGGCACGGCCGACAGCAGCGCCTTGGTATAGGGGTGAGCGGGCCGGTCATACAGCGCCTCGGCCGGGCCCCGCTCGACGATCCGCCCCAGATACATCACCGCCACCTCGTGGCTGATCTGCCGGACCACCGACAGGTCGTGCGCGATGAACAGGTAGCTCAGCCCGAGTTCTGCCTGCAGGTCCTCCAGCAGGTTGATCACGCCGGCCTGCACGGACACGTCCAGCGCGGACACCGGCTCGTCCAGCACCAGGATCCGCGGCTCCACGGCCAGGGCCCGCGCGATGCCGATGCGCTGCCGCTGCCCACCGGAGAACTGGTGCGGGAACCGGCCGGCGTGCGCCGGGTCCAGGCCGACCAGCTCCAGCAGCTCGGCGACGCGCTCCTCGCGCCGTCCCGGGTGCAGGCCGTGCACCGTCAGCGGCTCGGTGAGCAGGGCCCGGACGCTGAGCTTCGGGTTGAGCGAGGAATAAGGGTCCTGAAAGACCAGCTGCACGGTCCGGCGCAGCCGCCGCAGCTCGGCGCCCCGGGCCGCGGCGACGTCGATCCCGCCGACCGTGATCTCGCCGCCGGCCGGCCGGACCAGGTTCACCAGCACCCGGCCCAGTGTGGTCTTGCCGCAGCCGGTCTCCCCGACCAGGCCGACCGTGCGGCCGCGCGGCACCGTCAGGTCCACCCCGGCGACCGCCTGCACCGTGCGGGTCCTGCGGCCCATGCGGCCGCGGCCTTTGAGGTGGTACTCGGCGATCAGGTCGCGGACGTCGATCGCCGGGCCGCCGTCGGTCGCGGCGGCCGGCTGGGTCACGGCCCCGGCGGCGGTCATCGTGCCGCTCCCATCAGCTCCAGGACGCGTGCGCAGGCGCTGTCGTGCCCGGGCGACACCCGCGTCATCGGGAGCTGCGGCGCGTCGCAGACCCCTGGCACAACGTGCGCGCAGCGCGGGCCGAACGGGCAGCCGGCCAGCCGGTCGTGCGGCGACGGCGGCTGGCCGGGGATCGGCACGAGGCGCGCCGTCTTGCGGTCCACTCGCGGTAGCGCGGCCAGCAGGCCTTCGGTGTAGGGGTGCGCGGGGGCGTGGAAGAGGTCGTCGACCGGGCCGTCCTCCAGCTTCGTGCCGGAATAGAGCACCAGGACCCGGTCGGCCAGACCCGCGACGACGCCGAGGTCGTGGGTGATCAGCACGACCGCGGTGTCGGTGCGGTCCTGCACCCGCTCGATCACCTCCAGGACCTGCGCCTGGACGGTGACGTCGAGCGCCGTGGTCGGCTCGTCGGCGATCAGGATCTCCGGGTCGTTGGCGATGGACATCGCGATCAGGGCCCGCTGGCGCATGCCGCCGGAGTACTCGTGCGGGTACTGGTCCAGCCGTGCCCGCGGGTCGGGGATACCGACCAGGTCGAGCAGCTCGGCGGCGCGCTCGTGCAGCTCGGCGCGGCCCCGGTCGCGGTGGTGGACGGCGACGGCCTCGGCCAGCTGGGCGCCGACCGTCATCATCGGGTTCAGGGCGGACAGCGCGTCCTGGAAGACGATGGCGATGCGGCGCCCGCGGACGTCGCGCATCTGCGAGTCCGACAGGGTCAGCAGTTCCTCGCCGCGCAGCCGGATCGAGCCGGTCACCTCGGTGCCGGCCGGCAACAGGCCCATGACCGCCATCGAAGCGGCGGACTTGCCGGAGCCGGACTCGCCGACGATGCCGAGGGTCTCGCCGGCGGCGACGTCGAAGCTGAGCCCGGTCACGGCGGTCACCGGGCCGGCCTCGGAGCGGTAGCGGACGGTCAGGTCGCGGACCGCCAGCAGCGGTACGTCCGGCGATCCCGCGGCACCGGTCGGGATCGCCGAGTCGGTCGGGCCCCCGGAATTGTTCGTCGCGGCTGTCGTCATTGCCTATTGCCTTCCTTGCGGATCCAGGGCGTCGCGCAACCCGTCGCCGACGAAGTTCACCGCCAGCACCGTGGCCAGGATCGCCAGGCCCGGCGCGTAGAGCAGGTAGGAGTGGGAGGTGCCGACCATGCCGGAGGCCTGGCTGAGCATGGTGCCCCAGCTGGAGCGGGGCGGCTGGACGCCGAAGCCGAGGAAGCTCAGCGTCGATTCCAGGATCACCGAGGCGGCCACCGCCAGCGAGACGTTGACGACGATCACGCCGGTCAGGTTGGGCAGCAGGTGCCGCCACAGGATGCGCCGGGTCGGGACGCCGAGGACCCTGGCCGCGTCGATGTACTCCTTCTCGCGCAGGCTGAGCACCTGGGCACGCACCACGCGGGCGATGCTGGTCCAGCCGATGCCCGCCAGCACCAGGACGATGGTCGGCGGGGAGGAGCCCAGGCCCTGGATCGCCAGGGCCAGCAACGCGATCGCGGGCACGATGAGGAACAGGTCGGTCACGCGCATGAGCACTTCGTCGACCCAGCCGCCGAAGTAGCCGGCGACGGCGCCGAGCAGCGTGCCGAGCGCCGTGGACAGCACGCCCACGCCGAGGCCGATGGCCAGGGACACCTGCCCGGCGTACATGACCTCGGAGAGGTAGTCGCGGCCGAGCTCGTCGGTGCCGAGCAGGTGCGCGCCGGACGGCGGGGCGGCGCCGAGGAGCAGGTCCTGGGCGTTGTGCGGGTAGGGCGCGAGCAGGCCGGCGCCGAAGCAGCCGACGGTCAGAGCCGCCAGGACGACCAGGCCGGCGACGGCGACCTTGTGGCGGGCGAAGCGGCGCAGGGCGATTCGCGCCTGGCTGGGCTCGCGGTTGCTGTCGGTCTTTTTCGCAGCCCCGGCGTCGATCCCGGTGTCGATCTTGGTCTCGGTCATCGCAGATTCACCCGGGGGTCCAACAGGGCGTACGCGGCGTCCGCCAGGAGATTGAAGAGGATCATGGCGAGCGCGATGACCAGCATCCAGGGCACGAGGGTGAAGACGTCGCCGGCCATCATCGAGTCCAGGAACAGCCGGCCCATGCCGGGGATGGAGTAGATCTGCTCGGTGACCACCAGGCCGCCGACCAGGAGCGCGGCGTCCATGGCCACCACGGTCACGAAGGGGGCGAGGGAGTTGCGCAGCGCGTGCCGGATCAGGATCCGTCGACGCGGCACGCCCTTGGCCCGGGCCGTGCGCACATAGTCCGAACCCAGCGACTCCACCAGCGCCGCCCGGCTGAAGCGCGACCACCCGGCCACCAGCCCGACGGTCATGGTCAGCACCGGCAGCACGAGGTGCCGCAGGTAGTCGAGGTTCACGCCGCGGGAGCCGGGCGAGTGCAGGCCGATGAAGTAGAGCGGCGGGTCGGCCATGCCGAACTGCTGCTGCGGCCAGATCGCCAGGGCCTGGATGAGGATCAGGCCGACCCAGAACGCGGGCATCGCGATACCCAGATACGACAGCGCGGTGAAGCCGTAGTCGCCGACCGAGTACTGCCGCGAGGCGGAGTACAGCCCGACGGCCAGCGCCAGCACCGCCGCGAACAGCACGCCCCAGACCACCAGCTGCGCGGTCGTGGCGAGCGCCGACCCGATCATGGTGGAGACGGCGCCGCCGGTGCGGGTGCTGGTGCCCCAGTCGCCGGTAACGAACGCCTTCATCCAGCGCAGGTACTGCACCGGGACCGGCCGGTTCAGGCCCAGCCGCGCGGTCTCGCGCGGCAGGGCGGTCGGGTCGTGGGACTGGCGGAGCTTGGCCAGCGGGTCGAAGGTGGCGCGCACCGCCCAGAAGAGCAGGAAGGAGGCGATGATCACGACGGGCACGGAGGTGGCCAGGCGGCGGGCCACGAAGGTCAGCATGGTGGCGCCTCCGAGGCTTGCGATCGCACCAAGCGCTGCTGCGGCTGCGGCGAGCGCGACACCGAAGCCAGTCGGTGCAACAGCCGCGAGCACGACACCGAAGCCAGTCGGTGCGGCTGCGGCGAGCGCGGCACCGAAGCCAGTCGGTGCAACAGCCGCGAGTGCGGCGCCGAAGCCAGCCGGTGCAGCAGCCTCAAGCACGACACCGAAGCCAGCCGGTGCGGCCGCCGCGAGCACCGCGCCGAAGCCAGTCGGTGCGGCCGCGGCGGCGGCGAAGGCTGTGGCTGCTGCGACGAAGCTTGCGAACACTGATGCGGCAGCCGCGTGTGCGGCACCGGTTGCGGCGGCCGCACCGACTGCTGGTGCGGCTGCGGCAAGGGCGGCCGCTGAGACGGTGCCAGTGGCTGCGGGCCCGGATGCGGGCGCTGCTGCTGCTGGGGCGCTGGCTGTGTGCGCTGGTGCTGGTGCGGCGGCCAGGTCTGCGGCAGAAGCATCGTCGGCGCCATCACGAAACCAGCCCCCACTCCGCGAGGTTCCACCAAGGCCCCTCCGAAGGATTGATGCTGATCGGCCCGCCGACCCGCTTGTTCCACAGCAGCACGTTCGGCACCGCGCTGATCGGCAGCGACACCACGTTGTTCGCGATGAACGTGTCGGCTCCCAGCGACGCCTGGCGGCGGGCGGTCTCGTCGGTGGTGTTCGCGACCTTGCCGAGCAGCTGATCGAGCTGCGGGTAGTTCGACCGGATGAAGTTGATGCCGGCCTGGCCGTTCGACGGGCCCGGGATGTTCTGCGAGGCGAAGCTGGCGTCCAGGGTCGGGGCCGGGAAGGTGTCCACGATGGTCCACAGGCCCAGGTCGAAGTCGCCGGCCGGGGCGGTCTTGCTGAAGATCTCGGCGGCGGTGCTGTTCTTGATGGTCAGGGTGAACCCGGCCTGCTTCAGCTGGGCCTGGAGTACCTGCTCGATCAGTTCGCGGCGCTTGTTGCCGGACAGCGAGGTGATGGTGAACGCCGCCGGGCGGCCGTCCTTGGCCCAGATGCCGTCGGCGTTCTTGGCCCAGCCCGCGCCGGTCATCAGGGCCGTGACCTTCGCCAGGTCCAGGTGGTAGACCGAGAAGTCGGTGCCGGCGTAGCGGGACAGCATCGGGGAGTTGAAGCTCTGTGCCGGGCTCGTCGAGCCCAGCGGCCCGTACAGCCGCGTCACCAGCGCCTGGCGGTCGATGGCGTACGCCACGGCCTGGCGCACCGCCGTGGAGTCGAACGGGAACCGGGCGTTGTTCATCCACAGCGCCTCCAGGTTCCCCGACTGCGCGTCGGTCTGGATGTCCGCGTTCGGCAGGCCGGCCTTGATCTGGTCGATGACGTCCAGCTGCGGCGACGGGTACAGCGCGTCCAGCTGCCCGGAGCGGAACGCCTGGAAGGCCGCGGCCGTGTCGGCGGTGAACTGGAACGTCACCTTGTCCAGATGCGGCTTGGGACCCCAGTACTTGTCGTTGGGCACCAGGGTGACGCTGCTCCCCCGCACCCACTGCTCGATCTTCCACGGCCCGCCGCTGAAGCTGTACCCGTTCTTCATCACCGCGTCCCGGTCCTTGCCGGCCAGCAGATGCGACGGCAGCACCCCGTAGTCGCCGCTGAACAGCATCTTCCAGTTGCCGAACGACTTGCTGAGCGTCACGACAGCGGTCTGCGGATCCGGGGTGTCGATCGAGGTGATGAGGCTGTACCCGGTCTTGTCGAAGATGTCCTGGCCGTCGCGCACCTGCAGCGCCGTGTACTTCAGGTCGGCGGAGGTGATCGGCTGGCCGTCGGACCAGACCGCCTTCGGGTTCAGCCGGTAGGTGATCTTCGGCTGCGCGTCCCCGGTGATCGTCGGCTCGCCGGCCATCAGCGGCGAGGCCGCCGGCACCCAGTCGGCGCCCTGCTTGGCGACCGTGAACACCTGCGGGATCGTCTCGTTCTTCATGATGTACTCGCCCCACACGGCGCCACTGCACGTGCCCAGCCAGTCCGCGCAGTCCGGTTCCTGCTCGGCGCCGATGACCAGGCTGCCGCCCTGGCGCACGGCCACGGGAGCCGCGGTCTGGGTACGCACCGCCGACCCGGCCGACGGGTTCGCGGAGCCACCGCCGCAGCCGGCCAGGACCAGGGACAGGGAAAGGCCTGCGACCACGACGGCGACCGGCCCGGTGCGGCGAGTGCGACGGATGCCGCGGGAGCCAGCGGTGCGGTGGATATCGCGGGTACGACCAGTACTTCCTGAGCGGCCGATGCCGCCTGGGGTATTGCTCAGCTGCCGGTTCATTATTTGTCAACCTCTTCTCAACCGGTGCGCCGATAGTGAGGGGCAGCGATACCGGTCGTGTCAGTGAGCGATGGGAAAGGGAATGGTGGGTGCGGGTACTGCGGGACCCGGTGTCAGCGCAGGGCTTCGATCAGCCCGGCGACCAGAGCCGCGCGTTCGAGCAGAGATTCCTCAGCGACCCATTCGTGGCGGGCATGAGCACCGGCACCGCGAGGGCCGAGGCCGTCAAGCGTCGGGATCCCCAGACCGGCGGTGAAGTTGCCGTCCGATCCGCCGCCGACGAGCGCCGCGCCCAACGACGGCAGGCCTCGCTCGCGGGATACCTCCTGTGCCAGGTCCAGCAGATCGGCGGACATGGCCTGCTCCAGCGGCGCCCGGTTGATACCGCCGGACACCTCCAGACGAGCCTCGGGGTGCCGAGGCACAAGCGCGTGCAACGCGGCGTCGACACGCTGCAGCTCGGTCAGCTGCCAGGCGCGCACATCGACGTTGAAAGCGGCCGCCTCGGGCACCGTATTGGTGGTGGTGCCCGCAGAAGCGACGGTGGGAGTGACAGTCGTGCCGGCGCCGCTGTCGCCGAGCCCGGCCACAGCAAGCACCTGGCTCGCCAGCTCGATCAGAGCGTTGACACCGGCCTCCGGCTCAAGTCCGGCATGCGAGGCGCGGCCCTGCACGGCGATCCGGTACAAGCCCACGCCCTTGCGCGCGACCTTGGCGGCGTCACCTTCACCGGGCTCCAGCACCAACACGGCCGAGCAGTCCGCAGCAGCGGATTCGACCAGCGCGCGAGACGTAGGCGACCCGGTCTCCTCGTCCCCGGTCACCAGGACACTGACATGCTCCAGACCCCCACTATCGGCGGCCAGAGCAAGCGCCTCCCACCCGATCACCAGACCGGCCTTCATATCGAAGGCGCCAGGCCCGGTCAGGCGGCCGTTCTGGCGAGCGAAGGGACGTTCAGCCAGCGTCCCCAACGGCCAGACGGTGTCGGCATGGCACAGCAGCAGCACACCCCCGGGCGCCCCGGACCGCTTGGGCCAGAACAGGTGCGGGACCTCGTCCCGCATCATGCGGTGCGGCGTGCCCAAACCCGCCGGAGCCCAAGAGGTCAGCAGGTCGTAGCACGCGTGCAAGCCCGCGGCGTAGCCGGACGGAGTCTCGTGCCCGACCAGTTCGGCCAGCCGGGACACCGCACGCTCGGTGGCGGCCGCCGGACCGGTTCCCAGGTTGTCGGCAGCAGTCATCAGGACCACCCCTGCCGGGCCAGGAACTCCGCCAGCACGGACGCCGTGGCCTCCGGCGCCTCCTCGGGCACGTAGTGGTCGCACGGCAATGCCTGCCCGATGACCACCTTCGCGTAGTCGCGCCACACGTCCAGCACGTCGTAACTCCGTCCGACGAAACTGTGTTCTCCCCACAATGCCAGCACTGGACACTCCACGAGCCGACCCGCAGCCGCGTCCGCCTCGTCGTGCTCCAGATCGATGCCCGCCGCGGCCCGGTAGTCCTCGCACGAAGCGTGGATCGCCGCCGGGTCGGAGAAGCACCGCACGTACTCGGCCATGGCCGTGGGATGGAACGGCGTGCCGCCGTGATGCCGGGCCTGCATCCGGGTCCGGACCCAGAACCCTGGGTCGGCGCCGATCAGGTGCTCGGGGATCCCGTTGCCGGCGGCCAGGAAGAACCAGTGGTAGTACCCCAGCGCGAAGTGCGTGTCGGCGGTGGCGAACGTGTGCCGGGTCGGCACGATGTCCAGCACCGCCAGCGCCGCGACCGCGTCCGCGTAGTCCAGGGCGAGGCGGTGCGCGACCCGGCCGCCGCGGTCGTGGCCGGCCACCGCGAAGCGCTCGAAGCCCAGCTCCCGCATCACCAGGTACTGGTCGGCCGCCATCGCGCGCTTGCTGTACGCGGCGTGTCCCGGCGCCGTGGACGCCGGCTTGTCGCTGTCGCCGTACCCGCGCAGGTCGGTGAGCACCACCGTGTACCGCGAGGCCAGCAGCGGGGCGACCCGGTGCCAGATCACGTGCGTCTGCGGGTAGCCGTGCAGCAGCAACAGCGGCGGCCCGTCGCCGGCCACGCGCACGTTCACCCCGACGCCCTCGGCGTCCACGCGCCGAGCGGTGAAACCCGGTAGCAGCTCGTCGTTCATGCCCTGATCACAGCAACCCGTCCGGCGGCCTGTCCAAGACACGTCGGTGATGTCTCTGATAGGAACGCCCTATCTGCGGTGCTGAACCGGGACGCCGTGACGAGCCGAGACCTTCGGGACCGGCGTCGTCGGCGAGGTCATGAGCGGGGTGGAGGGCGGTGCGAGATGGACGTCCGGCAGCTGGAGTACTTCCTGGCGATCGTGGATTCCGGCGGCTTCAGCCGGGCCGCCACCGCGCTGTACGTGTCCCAGCCGTCGCTGTCGCAGGCCATGCAGGCCCTGGAGCGCGACCTGGGCAGCGACCTGTTCCACCGGATCGGCCGGCGCGCGGTCCTCACCGAGGCCGGCACCGCGCTGATCGAGCCGGCCCGGGCCGCGGTGCGCAGCCTGGAGCTGGCGCGGGCCAGCGTGGGCACGGTGCAGGCGCTGCGCGGCGGCGCGCTGGACATCGCGGCGATGCCCTCGCAGGCCGTGGAGCCGCTGAGCACGCTCATCCAGCGCTTCGCCGTCCGGTATCCCGACGTCGTGGTGCGGATCCGGGCCGCGTTCACCCCGCGCGACGTGGTGGAACTGGTCCGCACCGGGGCCTGCGAGCTGGGGCTGGTGGCCACCCCCGGACCGCTGGCCGAGCGCGGCGTGGTCACGCACCGCACCTGGGAGCAGCGGTTCGTGCTGGTCACTCCGCCGGACGGGCCGTTCCCGGCCGGCGTGCCGGTGAACTGCGCGGCGCTGAGCGGGCACCGGCTGATCGTCGGACAGCGCGGCACCGGGATGCGGATGTTCGTGGACAGCCTGCGCCACCAGGGGATCGAGGTCGGCATCGCGGTGGAGAGCGAGCACCGGGTCTCCATCCTGCCGCTGGTGCTGGACGGGGTCGGGTTCGCGGTGGTCACCGAGGCCTGGCGGGAGCTGGCCGAGCGGACCGGGGCGCTGGTGCTCGACCTGGAGCCGCGGGCCGCGCTGCACGTCGCGCTGGTCAGCCGGACCGCCGAGCTGACCCCGGCGGCGCGTGCCTGCCTGGAGCTGGCGGCGGCCACGCACGAGGCGGCGCCCCGCGACAGCCGGTAGGTCCCGTGGGCCGAATCCACGGACCCAACCGATAGGCCTCACCTATCAGGAGCATCGCCGATCGGTCTTGGACGCCCTCTCCGGGGCGTTGATGCAATCAGCCCATGACGAAACACCGCATCGCGCTGATCCCGGGCGACGGCATCGGGACCGAGGTCGTGCCCGCCGCACGCCGGGTCCTGGCGGCCGTCGGGGCCCGCCACGGCCTGGCCTGGGAGTTCACCGAGTTCGACTGGTCCTGCCGCCGCTACCTGCACCAGGGGGCGATGATGCCGGAGGACGGGCTGGAGCGGCTGCGCGAGCACGACGCGGTCCTGCTGGGCGCGGTCGGCTACCCCGGGGTGCCGGACCACGTCTCGCTGTGGGGCCTGCTGATCCCGATCCGGCGCGGGTTCCAGCAGTACGTGAACCTGCGGCCGATCAAGGTGTTCGAGGGCGTCCCGTCCCCGGTGCGCGGCGCGCTGCCCGGCGAGGTCGACTTCGTGGTGGTGCGGGAGAACGTCGAGGGCGAGTACAGCGAGATCGGCGGCCGGATGAACCGCGGGTTCCCCGAGGAGCTGGCGGTGCAGGAGGCGGTGTTCACCCGCGCCGGGGTGACCCGCGTCGTGGACTACGCCTTCGACCTGGCCGGGCGCCGCCGGGGCCGGCTGACCTCGGCGACGAAGTCCAACGGCATCGTGCACACGATGCCGTTCTGGGACGAGCTGGTCGCCGAGCGCGCGGCCCGGCACCCGGCCGTGAGCTGGGACCAGGAGCACATCGACGCCCTGGCCGCCAAGCTGGTCCTGGACCCGGCGCGCTTCGACGTGGTGGTCGGCAGCAACCTGTTCGGCGACATCCTCAGCGACCTGGCCGCCGCGGTGGCCGGCAGCATCGGCATCGCGCCCTCGGCGAACCTCAACCCGGAGCGCGCGTACCCGTCGATGTTCGAACCCGTCCACGGCTCGGCCCCCGACATCGCCGGGCGCGGCATCGCCAACCCGGTCGGCGCGATCTGGTCCGCGGCGATGATGCTGGAGCATCTGGGACACCCGGACGCCGCCGAGGACGTCACCGACGCCATCGCCGCGGCGCTCGCCGACGGGAAGGTGCTCACGCCGGACCTCGGCGGCTCGGCCGGGACCAAGGAGGTCACCGAACGCGTGGTGGAGCTGGTGGAGACTGCGGCAGGATAACCGCGAGCGACCGCCTGGCCGCAGCCACAGCTGTAGCCACGAGGGCCTACCGAACCGAAAACAGCCAGCCGCGAACACCGGCCGAGCCACGAGCACTTGCCGAGCCACGAGCACGTGCCGAGCCACGAGCCCCGAGCCGCGAGCGCCGATCGGCCGATCCCCGTGCCTCCTCTTCCGCCTGGTCCGAGGGCTCGCCCGCGACCGCGCCGGAGGCCGCCGAAAGGACCGGCCCGAGCGTGAACCGTTCGCGGCGCCCGATCCGATGAAGGGGCGTGAGTGCGGTCAGCGACGTCGAGTTGCTCGGAGCGATCGCGGCGGGCGACCGCCGCGCCTTCGAGACGTTCTACCGGCGGCACGCGAGTTGGCTGACGCTGCGGCTGCGGTATCGCTGCCCGGACAGCTCCCTGGTCGACGACGTCGTCCAGGAGACGTTCCTGGCGATCTGGAGCGGTTCGGCGCGGTTCCGCGACGAGCAGGCGTCCGCCGACGTCGCGGGGTGGCTGTGGCGGATCGGCTCGCGCCGCCTGATCGACGCGCTGCGCGCGCACGGCGCCCGGCAGCGCCTGGCGCGGATGCTCACGCTCGGCCGCTGGCGTGAGGAGCCGTCGGCCGAGCACGAGCTCCTGCTCGGCATCGAACACGGCGACCTCGGCGGCGCGCTCGCCCGGCTCTCGCCCGAACTGCGCGCGGTCCTCCAGGCCACGGTGCTGGACGGGCTGACCACCCGCGAGGCGGCCGTCCTGCTGGAGATCCCGGTCGGCACGGTCAAGACCCGGGCGATGAGAGCCCGTCGGCAACTGCGTCAGGAGCTGGCATGACCCAGGGTTCGGAGGCCGTCGTGGATCCCGGCGAGTGGCATGTGGCGAACGAGGAGTTGCGGCACTACGCCGCCGGCGAGTGCACGCCGCCGTCGCTGTGGTCGACCGAAGCGCATCTCACCGCCTGTCAGACGTGCCGGCTCCGGCTCGCCGAGCTGGCCGATCCCGCGCAGCTCGCGGACGGCTGGTCACGCCTGGACGCCGCGCTGGACGCGCCGGTGCCCGGCCGGCTGGAGCGGTTGCTGGTGCGCGTAGGAGTTCCCGAGGCCACGGCCAGGCTGCTCGCCGTGACGCCGGTGCTCCGGCTGTCCTGGTTCGCGTCCATCGCCGTGGTCCTCGTGGTGAGCACGGCGTCGGCGCATCTGGCGAAGGCGGTGTCCACCCCGATCGTGTTCCTCGCGCTGGCCCCGCTGCTCCCGCTGGCCGGCGTCGCGGTGTCCTTCGGTCCGCGCGTCGATCCCTCCTACGAGCTCGCGGTGGTGGCGCCGCTGCAGACCTTCCGGCTCTTGTTGTTGCGGTGTGCGGTCGTGCTCTCCACCACCAGTTTGCTCAGTTTCGCGGCCGCCCTGGCTCTGCCGGATTACGGACTGGTGGCCCTGGGCTGGGTCCTGCCTTCCCTCACCCTCACGCTGCTCAGCCTGGCGCTGACCCCACGGCTCGGACCGCTCACCGCCGTCGCCGTGGTCACCGCGGGCTGGATCGCCCTGCTGGCGGTCACCGTTCATCCGCACACCGGCAGATCCGTCGTGTTCGCGCTCGGCGGCCAGTTGGCCATGACGGCCGTGGGCCTGTCGGCCGCCGTCGTCCTGCCGCGTCTGCGGTCCCGCTTCGAGTCCGACCGCCACCCCGACCTCGTCGCGCGCCGCGTCACCAGGAGGACTCCATGACCGCCCCCACCATCGCCGCGCGTGCTCTGACGCTGCGGTACGCGCGGACGCTGGCGCTGGACGACGTGTCGCTGACCATGCACGACGGGGTCACCGGGCTGCTCGGCCCCAACGGCGCGGGCAAGACCACGCTGCTGCGGATCGTGGCGACGGCGATGACGCCGGACCGGGGCGAGCTGACCGTCCTCGGCCACGATCCGCACAGCCCGGCCGGCCGGCTCGCGGTGCGCCGCCGCCTCGGTTATCTGCCTCAGAGCCCGGGTTTCCATCCGAACTTCACGGCGTTCGCGTTCGTGGACTACGTGGCGATCCTGAAGGAGCAGACGAATCGCGGGCGACGCCACGAGGAAGTGCGCAGGGTTCTCGCCGTGGTCGGGCTGGACGCTCACCGCGGGAAGAAAATCAAGGCTCTGTCAGGCGGGATGCGGCAGCGGGTCGCGCTGGCGGCGGCGCTGGTCGGCGATCCGGACCTGCTGGTCCTCGACGAACCGACGGTGGGACTGGACCCCGAGCAGCGGCTGAGGTTCCGCGAGCTGATCGCCGAGCTCGGCGAGCGGCGCACGGTCCTGCTCTCCACGCACCAGACCGAGGACGTGATGACGCTCTGCCGGAAGGTGGTCGTCCTGGACCGGGGCCGGATCCTGTTCGAAGGAACCCCGACGGACCTCGCCGACCTGGCGCGGGGCCGGGTCTGGACGAGTTCGGCGCGCGAGCCGGGAGCACTGGCCGCGTGGCGTACCGGCACCGGTTCGTATCGCAACGTCGGCAACCCTCCGGGCGGCGCGCAGCTGATCGAACCGACGCTCGAAGACGGGTACCTGATGCTGATCGAGCGTCCCGGTTCGGCCGACGAGGTGTCACTGTGACGCAGACACTTCCCCTCCCCGCCCGGCCCACTCCATCACCCGCCGAGCCATCGGCGTCGGATCGTGCGGCGCGGCGCAAGGCTCTGATATGCCTGAGCCGTTTCGAGTCCGCGCGGCTGATCCGTCACCCGGGCACCGTTCTGGCGCTGGTTGTTCTCGTCGTCGTGCTCTACGCGGTCACGGACGATCGCACGGCGCGCTTCCCGATCCTCCAGGACACCGACCAGTTGGCCCAGATGCCGGTAGCCCTGCTGCTCGGCGGGACTGCGTTGATCCAGGGCAATCTGGCCGTGCTGCGGTCCCATCGGCACGGGACGGCCGGGGCCCTCGACGTCCTGGTCCTGCCGACGCGGTGGCGTACCGCCGCACATCTGGTCGCGGTACTGCCGTTGGCGATGGTGGCGGCGCTGATCGTCGCGGTGCACATCGTCTATCTCGCCACGCGCCCCGGGGCAGTCGGCTCGGTGAGCCTCTACGAGCTCGCGACCGGACCGGTGGTGGTGTTGCTCTTCGGCGCCGTCGGCGTCCTTCTCGGCCGCGTCACGCGCTCGGTCGTGGTCGGACCGCTGCTGATGGTGGTGCTCACCGCCGTCGCGTTGCTGACGGTGTCTCTGATCGCGCCGGGTTCCAGGAAGCCCGACTGGTTCCTCCCCTTCACTCCCACGTCGGGAGGCGATCCGCTGTACGGAACGGCGTCGCTTCCGGTGGATCTGATGACCAGGCCGGCCGGTCGTCACCTGGTCTATCTCCTGGGCCTGCTCGCTCTGATCACGACGGCGGCCCTGATGCGCGGCGGGCGGAAGCGCGGTCTGCTTGTGGCCGGTGCCGCGGGACTCGCGGTCACCGTCGCTGCCGGAGTGGCACAGACGCTCCCGCCTGATGCGTCGATCGTGGCGGCCCGATCCGCTGCCACCACGCAGCCGTCCTCACAGCAGCGGTGTCAGCACATTGAGAACATTACCTATTGCGCGTTTCCAGGGTTCTCTCCGTGGGTCACCGACTGGAACGCCGTTGTGCGCGGAGTGCTGCAGCGGGTTCCCGACCAGATGGCGGTGCAGCCACTGGCCGTACGGCAACGGATCATCGCCCCGGATGCGGCCTCACAGAACACGAGCAGCGGGGGCGCGCCGCCGGCACCGGTGGCGCAGTGGCACGCGGACGACGTCGCCGCCGGCACCCCCGACGCGCTCACGGCCGGCACCTGGTGGGGAGACGGCTGGTCGGAGACCGGGCTGGCCGGGCGCGTGGCCTACGAGGTGATCAGCCGGGCCGGACCGGGCGTGAGCGGCGAGCTGTGTCAGAGCCGCGGCGTGCTGGTCGGGTGGCTCGCGGCCCAGGCGACGGCCGGGACGAAGGCCGGCCTGCGCACGATGACCGACGGCAGTGGCGCCGGCGTCGCCTTCGCCGAGGCCGGGTTCGGCGGCGGTCTCTACCTCCCGGCGCGGGAGCTGGCGATGGTGTGGACGCTGCTGGATCAGCCTGCTGACAAGGTGGGCGAGCTCGTCCTTCAGCACTGGGACGAGCTGTCGGCGCGCACCACGACGATCGAACAGGCCGCAGCGCTTCTCGGAGTACCCGCGCCCCCGGACCAGGCTTCGGAAGGCGAGCAGCAATGCCTGTGACCGTGCGCGTCGCAGCCGCTCTGCTGCGCCCGACCGTGCGCGCCACGCACTGGGGACCGTTCGTCGCCACCACCGCCACGGGTCTGACGATCGTGTGCGTGCCCGCCGCGTTGACCGACCGGATGCTGCCCGGAACGCTGGTGACTCTGCTGCGGCTGGCGGCGGTCTGCGCCGCGCTCGGCGCGACGTTCCTGCTGGACGATCCGTCCGCGCCGACGACGGCGACCGTCGCCACGTCGCGCCTGGTGCGTCAACTGGTCCGGGCGGTGGTGGTGCTTCCAGCGCTGGCGATGTCGGTGTGCATCGCCTGGGCGATCGCCTCCGCGCTGCACAGCTCCGGAATTCCGGACCCGCTCGGGACTCTGGGCATCGAGGCGGCAGCGCTTTACGCCACGGCACTGGCTATCGCCGCAGCTCGACTGCGCAGCTCGCTCGACGGCGTCGCCGGGCCGTTCGCCGTCGCCGTCTTTCTGCTCGCGATCGGCGTCGCGATCCTGCTCCCGGAGAGCATCACACTGTTCCCGTCGCCGAACGACCCCCGGTGGCATCAGGTACACGTCCAATGGACGGCCATCCTCGGCATCGCAGCACTCGGATATCTGTGGGCTGCGTCGGATCACGTCCGCTGAATCCACTGAACAGGAAAGGAGCTGGAGCATCATGGCCGCTGCTCGGGAGTATCAACGCAAGGGCGAGGAAGTCCTCGTCGCCGCAGAGGAGCTGTTCTTACGGCACGGCTACACCGACACGACCATGCAGGCCGTGGCGGTGCACGCCGGCGTCGCGAAGGCGACCGTCTACAGCAACTTCCCGACCAAGGACGCCCTGTTCGAGGCGGTCGTCGCCCGCCGCGCCGAGGTCAACGGCACGAGCGTCGAGCACATCGACCTGGAGTCCCGCGACGCACGCGCGACCCTGGTCGAGCTGGCCGCCTGCTTCCTGTCGGTCATCTACTCGCGCGAGCAACTGGAGCTCCTGCGCACCGTGGTCGCCGACGCCCGCCGCCTCCCGCACCTGGGAGCGCTGGTCGTCGAGGGCGCGGGGCAGGAGACACGCGAAACGATCCACGAGTACTTCTCCCGCCTCGATGCATGGGGCGAGCTCGAAGTGAGCGACCTGGACATGGCGGTCGAGTACTTCCTGGCGATCATCAAGGCCGACCGGCATGTGAAGCTGCTGCTGAGCCAGGACGTGGACATCACCCCGGAGGCCATCCGCGCGATCGCCGAGGGCGCGGTGGACATCTTTCTGGGCGGGTCACGGCCGCGCAGGTGACCCCGTCGGCTCCGTCGGCTCCGTCGCGGCCCAGCTGGCCAGCAGGTTCAGGGCGTCGAACGAGGGGGTCGCGGGCTCGGCGGTGTAGGCCATGATGGTCAGCCCGGTGTCGGCGGGGAGCTCCAGAGCCTCGTAGGCGAGGGTGAGGTCGCCGACGACCGGGTGATGGATACGTTTGACGCCCGTGCGGTGCACGAGGACGTTGTGGGCGGCCCAGGCGGTGCGGAAGTGGTCGCTGCGCGTGGACAGCTCGCCGACCAGCTCCGTCAGGGGTTTGTCGTGCGGGTCCCGTCCGGCTTCGGCGCGCAGGATCGCGACGGTGCCGGCGGCCATGCGCTCCCAGTCGAGGTAGTAGTCGAGGGCCGCGGGGTCCAGGAACATGAAGCGTGCCACGTTGGGCGGTCGGCGCGGGGTGGTGCTGGTCGGGGTGGTACTGGTCGGAGTCGCGAGGATCGGGGCGAGCAGTGCTTCGCCGAGCCGGTTCGCGGCCAGGATATCCAGGCGGCGGTTGCGCACGTAGGCCGGGGCCGTGGACATGGAGTCCAGGATGCGCTGGACGGTGGGGCGCACGGCGGGCTTGGGGGTGCGGGCGGGGGTCCGCGTGCCGGTGTTGACGGCTTCGGCCAGGTGGAACAGATGCGCACGTTCGGCCTCGTCGAGGTGCAGGGCACGAGCGAGGGCTTCCAGGACGCTGTCGGAGACGCCGCGGGCGTTGCCGCGTTCGAGCTTGATGTAGTAGTCGGCGCTGACGCCGGCCAGCAACGCGACCTCCTCGCGGCGCAGGCCGGCGACCCGGCGGCTGCCGTGGCCGCCGGCGCCGGTGCCGGTCAGGCCGGCCTTCTCCGGGGTGATCCTGGCGCGGCGGGAGGTGAGGAAGTCGCGGAACTCGGTGCGGGCGTCCATGCCTCCAACGGTACGGCCGTTTCGGTGCGCGTGAGGGGGTCTGGCAGTACCTGCAACACCAGGAACTCCCTGGTCGGAGGCCGGAGGCGGCTGTCCGTGCCAGGCTGGGAGCCATGGAGTACACACGACTCGGAACCTCGGGCCTCAAGATCAGCCGGATCGGCCTGGGCTGCATGAGTTTCGGCGACCCGACCAAGAGACTGACCTGGGTCCTGGACGACGACGCGGCCGAACCGATCTTCCGCCAGGCCGTCGAGCTGGGCATCACGTTCTGGGACACCGCGAACATCTACGGCCTCGGCACCTCCGAGGAGATCGTCGGCCGGGCACTGCGCGAGTACACGCGGCGCGAGGACGTCGTCCTGGCGACCAAGCTGTGGGCGCCGATGCACGAGGGCCCGGGCGGCGCGGGCCTGTCCCGCAAGGCGGTCATGGAGCAGATCGACGCCTCGCTCCAGCGCCTGGGCACCGACTACGTCGACCTCTACCAGATCCATCGCTTCGACCCGGAAACCCCGATCGAGGAGACGATGGAGGCGCTGCACGACGTGGTCAAGGCAGGCAAGGTGCGCTACATCGGCGCCTCGTCCATGTGGGCCTGGCAGTTCGCCGCCATGCAGCACGCCGCGCGGTCCCACGGATGGACCAGCTTCATCTCCATGCAGGACCAGTACAGCCTGATCCACCGCGAAGAGGAACGCGAGATGTTCGGCCTCCTCGCCCACGAGGGCGTCGGAAGCATTCCGTGGAGCCCGCTGGCCGGCGGCCGGGTCACGCGCCCCTGGGGCGAAGGCTCCACGCAGCGCGCGGAGGTCGGCCCGACCACCGACGCGTATGGCAGGCCCCTGTTCCTCGACAGCGACCGGGCCGTCGTCGAAGCCGTCCAGCGCATCGCCGAGTCCCGCGACGTCCCGATGGCGCAGGTGGCGATGGCCTGGGTGCTGAAGAACCCGGTCGTCTCCGCCCCGATCGTGGGCGCGACCAAGCCGCACCACCTCGCCGACGCCGTCGCGGCGCTCGACCTCGAGCTCACCACCGAGGAGATCGACTCGCTGGAATCGCCCTACGTCCCGCGGCTGCCGACGTTCTTCTGACGCACGTCGCTCGAGTGGCGCCCCGGGCCTTCGGCCCGGAGCGCCCAGCAAAGCTCAGCGTGCATCAGAGCCCGTACTCGATGGCGGTCGCGCCCGGCGAGGCGACGCCGTACTCGATCGCGGTCGCGTCCGGCGACGCGGCGGCGTACTCGATCGCGGTCGCGTCCGGCGACACGGCGGCGTACTCGATCGCGCTGGCGGCCGGGGACACTCCGGCGGCGTACTCGACGGCCGTCGGGTTCGGCGAAACGACGCCGTGCTCGGCCGCGCTGGAGGGGGCGGCGGTCATGACTACCGCGATGCCGGTGGCAGCGGCCAGTCCGCCGAGCCGCTTGTAGACAGGTTTCATCGGTCTCTCCTATCGGGATTCAGATGGCCCTCACTACGACGGTAGCCCACTCGGCGCATCAGGGCTCTGCTATTGCAGCGGAGCCAGCAGGCCCCGGCGGCGCAGCAGTGGCAGCACGCCCTCCCCAACGTGGTAGGCCTCTTCGAGGTGCGGCTGGCCGGACAGGATGAAGTGCTCCACGCCGAGCCGGTGGTACTCCTCGATGCGGTCCGCGACCTGCTCGTGGCTGCCGACCAGGGCGGTGCCGGCGTGCCGGCGGAGCAGGCCGAAGCCGGCCCAGACGTTGGGATACACCTCCAGCCGGTCGGTTCGGCCGCCGTGCAGCGCGGCCATGCGTTGCTGGCCGACGGAGACCGAGTCGCGGAACTTCTTCTGGGCGACACCGATCGCGGCCTCGTCCATGCCGGCCAGCAGCCGGTCGGCCTCCCGCCACGCCTCGGCCGCGGTGTCCCTGCTGATGACGTGGAACCGCACGCCGAAGCGGACTCGGCGGCGAGGGTTCGTGCCCGCCGCCGCCTGCTCCCGCTCCTGCTCCCGCACCCGGTCCAGTTGCTCGGTCAGCTGTGCCGGAGGCTCGCCCCACGCCAGGTGCACGTCGGCATGCCGGGCCGACACCGCTGCCGCCGCGACCGAGGCGCCGCCGAGGAAGATCTCCGGCTGCGGCTCCGGGGCCCGGCCGACCGTGGCCCCGGCGACCCGGTAGTGCTCGCCGTCGAGGTCGTAGGGCTCTGGCGACCACGCGCCTCGCAGAACGCTGAGAAACTCGGCGGTACGCGCGTAGCGCCGATCGTGGTCGAGCCAGTCGCCGAACCGCCGCTGCTCCTGGTCGTCGCCGCCGGTGACGACGTTCACCATGAGCCTGCCACCGGACATCCGCTGATACGTCGCGGCCATCTGAGCGGCCAGCGTCGGCGAGACCGAATCCGGCCGGAACGCCACGATGAACTTCAACCGCCTCGTCACCTGCGTGAGCGCCGCAGTGGTGACCCACGCGTCCTCGCACCACGTCCCGGTCGGAGTGAGCACGGCCTCGAACCCGACGCGCTCGGCCGCCCGCGCGACGTCGGCCAGGTAGTCCAGGTCCGGCGGCCGTCCCACCGCCCGCGGATCGTCCGTCGCAGTACCCGAGTGCACCCAGCCGATCACCTCGCGGCCGTCGCCGGAGGTGGGCAGGAACCAGTGGGCCCTGATCGGCCCCGGCTCAAGCTCCAGCCCGCCTCCGGCGACATCAGGCTCTGTCATCGCGCCAACGCGAGATTCTGTCGGCTCTCCACGCTGATGAGCGGAACCAGCGCGGGTCCGCCGCGCAGCCGTTCCAGCCACTGCACAACTTGGGCCGCGACGCTCCGGTGCATGATGTCGTTCAGGACGTCATGCCGACCGTCCGCGGTCACCGCCAGCTCGGCCTGGGGAAGCCGGGCCGCGACGCCGCGAACGGTGTCAACGGGAGCAACGACATCGGCCCCGCCGTGCAGCAGCAACACCGGGACCGCCACGTCTTCGAGCCGAGCCCCGGAGAGAACCACCGCGAGATGCGCCGGGACCGGATCGGACAGACCGCCCCGGGCGAAGTCGGCGTCGGCGCTGAGCCGGGCCTGGTGAGTGGGGCAGCTTGTGCGCGCGGCGAGTTCGTCGTCCCAGGCGGTCTCATCCTCGTTCGCGGGCAGAGCCGGGCCACCGGCATCAGAGTCGGGCAGCCCGACAAGCAGCAGTCCGTCAACCTTCACGCCGCCGAGCTCGGCCAACACCAGGGCCAGGGCTTGCAACGCCCCGGTGTCCGAACCGGCCAGTACGACCGGCACGCCAGGACTCGCACCCGCGACCAGCTCCCCGACCGAGTACGAGACCGCTCCGAGGTCGTCATCCGCTGAGCTGCCGAGCGCGTGCACCACATACGCGTCCTGAGCCAGCCGCCGACCGAAGCGTTCGTAGACACCGCCGTGCTCGCCTCGACCGGGGAGCAGGATCACCGTCCCCCGCACCAAGGGTCCGTCCGGCGCCGGCTCCCAGGTGTGCGTCGAGGTGTGCGTCGAGCTATGCGTCGACTCCGCGGCCGTCACAGGTTCGCTCCGGCACTCGCGCCGACCAGCGCACCGGTGTCGGCGCCAGTCTCGGCACCGATACCAGCACCAGCGTCCCGCCGCGCCACTTCCTCACGCACCAGCGGAAGCAGATGCCGCCCGTAGTCGATCGCGTCGTCCAACGGGTCGTACCCCCGGATCAGAATCGTCGTGACCCCGATGTCGACGTAGTCCAGCAGCGCCTGCGCGACCGTCTCCGGCGTCCCGACCAGCGCGGTCGAGTTCCCGCCCGCCCCGGTGGCCTTGGCCGGCGCCGTCCACAGCGCGCGGTCGTGCCGGTCGGCCTTCGCCGCCGCCGCCAACAGCCGCTGCGACCCGGCGTTCTCCGGCTGCGTCCCCGGACCGCCCCACCCGCGCCGCTTCTTCGACCAGAACGCCGTCCCACCCCCGTTGGTGATCGTGTCCAGGATCCGCTCGGCCCGCTCCCAGGCCAGCTCCTCGGTCGCGCCGAGGATCGGCCGGAAGGACACCGAGATCCCCGGCACGTCGGTCCGACCCGCCGCAACCGCCGCCGCACGCACCGACGCGATCTGCTCAGCCGTCTCCGCCAGCGGCTCGCCCCACAGCGCGAAGGTGTCCGCGTGCCGCCCGCCGACCCGGTACGCCGCCTCCGAAGAGCCGCCGAAGTACAGCGGGATCCGGCCCACCGGCTTGACGTCCGCGTAGTGGTCCTCGAACCGGTAGAAGCGGCCCTCGTGGCTGAACGGCTCCTCGGACTCCCAGGTCTGTCGCAGGATGCCGAGATACTCGTCGGTGCGCTCGTACCGCTCGTCCTTGGTCAGGTAGTCCCCGTCCCGGCGCTGCTCGGCGTCGTTGCCGCCGGTGATGGTGTGCACGGCGACCCGGCCGCCGGTGAACTGGTCCAGGGTGGCGAACTGCCGGGCGGCCAGTGTCGGGGCGACAAACCCGGGCCGGTGCGCGACCAGCACGCCCAGCCGCTCGGTGTGCGCGGCCGCGTACGCCGCGACCTGGGCGCCCTCGGGGAAGCCGGAGCCGTAGCCGATCAGGATCCGGTCGAAGCCGGCGTCCTCGTGCGCGCGGGCGAACCTGCGGGTGAACGCCGGATCCACGACCGGTCCGTCGCCGCGGAAGGTCTCGGAGGCGTGCTTGGTGGCGATCATGCCGATGAACTCGACGGGCATCGTGGTTTCCTAACCGTGGTGGGTGGTGCCGGGGCTGAGCCGGTGGCGGGCGAGCGCGGCCTGGCCGGCCGCCGAGATGACGGAGTCGTCCTGCGGGGTGTGCACCCGGGCACACAAGACGTCCCGCAGGTGTCGTTGGAGCGGGTTGTGGCGGGTCAGGGCGTTGTTGCCGACGAGCGCGACGGCGCGTTCCACGGCGTCGATCGCGGCCCGGGTGCCGATGAGCTTGGCGGCGGCGGAGTGCTCGCCGGCCTGCGCGTCGCCGTCGTCGAACCGCCGCGCGAGTCCGGCGACCAGGTCGACGGCGGCGGTGAGCTCGACGTCGATCTCCCCCACCGCGTCCTGGAAGCGCGGCAGCGAAGCCAGCGGCCGGCCCAGCGCCGAGGGCGTCCGCTCGTGCAGGAAGCCGATCAGCCACTCCCGCGCGGCTTCGGCGACCCCGAGGTACAGGGCCGTCAGACCGAGGTTGTTCCAGGCCGCCAGCGACGGATCGCGCCGCGGGTCGGTCGCGGACGGGTCGACGAGCCCGGCGGTCGCGTCCAGCGGGACCCGGACGCCGTCGAGCAGCACGTCGTCGCTGCGGCTGGCACGCAGGCCCAGATGGTCCCAGGTCGACTCGATGCTCAGGCCGGGCGTACCCGTCACCGGATCGGCGCGCACCAGGAACGAGCCGACCCGCGTCGGCTCCTCGTCGGTCCGAGCCCACACCGCCAGCCAGCGCAGGCCGATCGCGCCGGTCGAGAAGATCTTGCGTCCGGTCAGCTCCCACGCCTGTCCGCCGACGGCGCGGGCCACCGTCGCCGGCAGACCGCCGCGCGCCGGAGTCCCCAGGTCGGGCTCCACTCTCAGGGCATTGACGAGCGAGGGCCCCTCGACCGAGTCCGCGAGCAGCTGGTCGTAGTAGTGCGCGGGCCAGGACCCGGTCCGCGCCTGAGCGGCATGGGTGAACAGCGTCATGGCGGTGACCAGCGCGACCGAGGGGTCGGCGGAGCCCAGGACGCGCAGGATCTCGACGGTTCCGGCCAATCCGGTGCCGGGCCCGCCGTGCCGTTCGGCGACGGTGGCGGTCAACAGGCCCGCGGAGTGGACCTCGGCCACGCCCTCGAAGGCGAAGGATCCTTCCCGGTCATGTTCCTCCGCGTGCTCGGCGAGGCGTTCGGCGGCCAGCGCCAGCGACTGCGGAGTGGGGCTCGGCAACAGGAAGCGGGTCGGAGTCTCAGCGTTCGCCGAAATCGGAGTCTCAGTGTTCACCGAAGTCTGTGTGCTCACAGGTCTTCCTTCCGGAGCAGAGGGGGCGGGGCGGTGACGGTGACCGGCGGCACGGGGCCGGTGCAGCGTTCCAGTTCGACGAGGGCGTGCTGCCCGGTGCATCCCTGGGACAGTCGCGAGCTGGGAACGTCGGCGGTGAGCACGTTGGGATTGCCGTGCACGCACAGCACCCGGCCGTCCGCAGCGACGAGCGGGTCGAACCACGCGCCGGTGGGCAGCTGGATGACGCCGGGCCGGATGTCCTCGGTGAGGACCGCCCCGGCGAGGACCGCGCCCCGGTCGTTGAAGATGCGGACGACGTCGCCGTCCCGGATGCCGCGCGACTCAGCATCCTGCGGATGCAGACGGACGGCCTCCCGTCCGGCCACCTTCGCCGCCACGCTGACCGCGCCGACGTCGAGCTGGCTGTGCAGCCTGGTCGAGGGCTGATTCGCGATGAGGTGCAACGGATACCGGGCCGCGTCGGCGGCGCCCGGCCACTCGTCGGGTTCGAGCCAGACCGGATGTCCGGGGCAGTCGGGATATCCGAACCCTGCGACGGTCGCCGAGGTGATCTCGATCCGACCGCTCGGCGTGCGCAGCGGCGAGCCTTCGGGATCGGCGCGGAACGCCTCGAACAGCGTGAACCGGCGCGGTCCGGTCGGCAGTTCGTACTCGCCGGCGGCCCAGAACTCCGCGAAATCAGGCACCTGGTTCCCGGCGCGGCGGAACTCGACGCTCCATTCCGTGTAGAGGTGCTCGATCCACTCGCGGGCAGTGCGGCCCTCGGTGAACTCCTTCTCGAAATCCAGGCGCTGCGCCAGACCGGCCAGGATCTCGTAGTCGTCGCGCGCCTCGCCGACCGGCTCCACGGCCCGGTGCATGGCGATCAGGTGCGTGTCCCGGCGTCCGCCGCCGAGGTCCTCGCGTTCCAGGGTGGTCGTCGTCGGCAGCACGATGTCGGCGTGGCGTGCCGAGGCGGTCCAGTACGGCTCGTGGACCACGACGGTGTCGGGCCGGGCGAATGCGCGGCGCAGGCGGGAGAGGTCCTGGTGGTGGTGGAACGGGTTGCCACCGGCCCAGTACACGAGGCGGATGTCGGGATAGGTGTGGGTGGCGCCGTCGTAGGCGTAGTCGGCGCCCGGGGTCAGGAGCATGTCGGCGATCCGCGCGACCGGGATGAACGTGCCGACGGGATTGCGCCCTTGCGGCAGATACGGCAGGCGGGTCTGCGGGCCGTTGTCCCCGACGTCTCCCATCGAGCCGTAGCCGTGGCCGAAGCCGCCGCCGGGCAGGCCGATCTGGCCGAGCAGGGCCGCCAGCGCGAGTCCTGCCCAGACCGGCTGCTCGCCGTGCTGGATCCGTTGCAGCGACCAGGTGACGGTCACCAGGGTCCGCGAGGCGGCCATGCGGCGAGCCAGGGCCCTGATCCGCTCGGCGTCGATCCCGCAGATCGCGGCGGCCCAGTCGGCGTCCTTGACGACCCCGTCGGTATAGCCGTCGAGGTAGGCGGCGAAGGTCTCGGAGCCGACCGTGTATCGGTCGAGGAAGGCCTGGTCGTGAAGGCCTTCGGCAAGCAGCGTGTGGGACAGCCCGAGCATCAGCGCGACATCGGTGGCCGGAACGGGCGCGAACCAGTCGGCGTCCAGCGACGCCGGCAGATCGGCTCGCAGGGGACTGACAAGGGCGACGCCGACCCCGCGCTCGGCCAGCTGCGCCAGTGCACCGGGGGTGCCGTGGCGGGTGACGCCGCCGGGGGTGACGAAGACGTTCTTCTCGGGGATGCCGCCGAAGGCCACGATCAGTTCGGTGTTCTCGATGATGGTCGGCCAGGAGGAGCCCGCGCGCAGGACGGCGTCGGCGTCGCCGACCAGGTGCGGCAGCAGCACGAGCGAGGTGCCGAGGCTGTAGGAGTTCCGCGACGAGGTGTAGCCGCCGAAGCCGTTCAGGAACCGGTGCAGTTGGCTCTGCGCGTGGTGGAAACGCCCGGCGCTGGCCCAGCCGTAGGAGCCGCCGAACACGGCTTCGTTGCCGTGTTCGGCGCGCACCCGACGTAGTTCGGCCGCCAGCAGGTCCAGGGCCTCGTCCCAGTCGACCTCGACGAACTCCTCCAGGCCGCGCCGCTCGCTCGGACCGGGACCGTGCTCCAGCCAGCCGCGCCGCACCGCGGGCCGGGTAACGCGGGTACGGTGGCGCAGCGCGCCGGGGACGTTGCCCAACAGCGGGGACGGTGCCGGGTCGGCGGGGTGCGGCAGGACCGCGATCCCGCCGTCGGCATCGGCCTGCACGCTGTAGGCACCCCAGTGAGATGTGGTCGGGGATGTGGTTCGGGACATCGACATCAGGCTCCTGATCCGGCTGCGCGGCCGCCGTTCACCGGTCAGACCGCCGCGAGTTCGGAGGCGTCGGCCTGCTCGCGCACCAGCCGGACCAGGTTGCCGTAGTCGCGGGCGTCGGCCAGCGGCGAGAAGCCGCGGATGAGCAGGGTGCTGACACCGAGCGCGACGTAGTCCAGCAGCGACTCGGCGACCTGCTCGTAGCTGCCCACCAGCGCCGTGGAGTTCCCGGCCGCGCCGGTCTCCTTGGCGATGGCGGTCCACAGCCGCTTGTCGTGGACGTCGCCCTGCGCCGCGTACTCCAGCAGTCGCTGCGAGCCGCGCGCCGCCGCGAAGTCCTTCTTGTCCCCGCCCCAGCCCCAGGCCTTGCGCGCCTCGCCGACCTTCTCCTTGGTCAGCTCCAGGATCTCGGCGGCGCGCGTCCAGGCCTCGGACTCGGTGGCGGCCGGGATCGGGCGCAGGCTCACGCTGAAGCGGGGGTCGCGGCCGTACGGTGCGGCGGCGGCGCGGACGTCGCGGATGCGCTCGGCGATGCCGGCCAGCGGCTCGCCCCAGAAGGCGTAGACGTCGGCGTGCTTGCCGCCGACCCGGATCGCGTCCTCGGAGGCGCCGCCGAAGTAGATCGGTATCGCCCCGGGCTCCGGACGCACCGAGGACCAGCCGCCGCGGACGGTGTAGAACTCGCCCTCGAAGTCGAAGGGGTCGGCGGACTCCCATTCCTTGCGCACGATCGACAGGAACTCGTCGGTGCGGCGGTAGCGGGTCGCCTTGTCGGTCAGGTCGCCGTCGCGCGCCTGCTCGCGGTCATCCCCTCCGGTGATCGTGTGCAGGGCGATGCGGCCGGGGTGGAAGGCGTCGATGGTCGCGTACTTGCGCGCGGCGTAGGTCGGCGAGACGAAGCCGGGGCGGTGGGCCAGCAGCACGGCCAGGCGGGTGGTGTGGGTGAGGATCTGGTCGGCGACGGTGAAGCCGTCCACGGAGGCCGAGGAGTGCGCGACCAGGACGCGGTCGAACCCTGATTCCTCGTGCGCCAGGGCCAGGTCCTTGAGGTAGTCGAGCTGGACGGCCGGGCCGGAGACGGCGGCGGTCTCGGTCTCGCTGCCGGGGCGGGTGGAGGCGATGCCGATGAACTCGATGGGCATGGCGGGTTTCCTTACGCGGTGGGGGTCGGGCGGGCGGACAGGAGGTGTTCGCGGCGCAGGCGCGGCGCGGCGGCGACGAGGCGGGCCGTGTAGGCGTGCCGCGGGTCTTCGAGGACTTGGCGGACCGGTCCGTCCTCGACGATCCGGCCCTGGTGCAGGACCGCGACGCGGTCGGCGACGCCGGCCAGGGACGGCAGGTCGTGCGAGATGACCAGGACGGTCGTCGCGGTGGTGTCGCGCAGCTCGGCGAGCAGCCGCAGGACGTGGCCGCGGTTGGCCGCGTCCAGCGCGCTGACCGGCTCGTCGCAGATCAGCAGCGCGGGCTTGGTGACCAGGGAGCGGGCCAGCAGCACGCGTTGGCGCTGGCCGCCGGAGAGCCGGCCGGGGTGGCGGTCCAGGAGCGTGTCGTCCAGGCCGACGGCGCGCACCGCCTCGGCGGCACTCTCCCGGCGCTCGGCCTTGCCGCCGACACCCGCGACGGCGAGCGGTTCGCCGACGGACTCGGCGACGGTCAGCTCGGGGTCGAGGGCGCGCAGCGGATCCTGGAACACGAACTGCAGGCGCCCGGTGCGCCGGAACGCGCGCAGTTCGCGGCCGCGCAGCGCGGAGATCTCGGCGCCGTCGAATACGACGCGTCCGGAGCGGAGCGGGACCAGCCCGGCGACGGCCCGGGCCAGCGTGGTCTTGCCGGAGCCGGTCTCGCCGATGATGCCGACGATCTCGCCGGGCTGCGCGGACAGGATCGCGTCGGCCAGGACCGGCGGCGTGTGGCGGCCGCCGTAGCCGACGGTGACTTCGTCGACGGCGAGGAGGGGATGGTGGCCGGTGGTGTCGGGGGCGTCGGGGGCTGTTGCGGCCACGGTTGCGGCTGCGGTGGTGGTGGCGCTGAGGGCTGCTGTCGGCGTGCTCGTACTCATCGGCTCGCCTCCAAGAGCACGCGGGTGTGCGCGTGCCGCGGCGCGGCGACGATGTCGGCGGTCGGCCCCTGCTCGACGAGCTCGCCCCGGTACAGGACCAGGACTTCGTCGCAGACTTCTGCGACGACGGCGAGGTCGTGGGTGACCAGCAGCAGTGCGAGGCCGCGCTCTTCAGTCAGCGTGCGGAGGAGGTCCAGCACCTCGGCCTGCACCAGCGCGTCCAGCGAGCTGGTCGCCTCGTCGGCCACCAGCAGGTCGGGATCCCCGGAGATGGCGATGGCGATCAGCACCCGCTGGGCCATGCCGCCGGAGAGCTCGTGCGGGTAGCGGCGGTAGACGGTCTCGGCGTCTCGGAGCCCGACGGCGGCGAACAGTTCCAGGGCCCGGGCGCGAGCTGCGGCCCGGCCGACTCCGGTGTGGACGCGCACCGTCTCAGCGAGCTGACGCCCGACGGTGATCGACGGGTTGAGGTAGGAGGCGGGGTCCTGGAACACGATGCCGATCCGGGTGCCGCGCACGGCATCCCACTCGCGGCGGCTGAGCCCGGTCAGATCGGTGCCGCCGAGGTCGATGCGGCCCGCCGACCGCTCACAGCCCCGGGCCAGCAGGCCCAGGACTGCACGGCAGGTCAGGGTCTTGCCGCTGCCGGACTCGCCGACCAGGCCCACGGTCTGGCCGCGGCGGATCGCGAACGAGACGCCGTGCACGGCCTCGGTGCGGCCGGCGCCGACGGTGACGCGCAGGTTCTCGACGCGCAGGACTTCGGCTGCCTGCTCGGCGACGACCGGCTCACTCATAGCGGTTTCGCCGTCGAGGATCGGCGGATCAGAGAGCTGGGACCGGGACATGGGCATCCTCCTTCGCCTCGTAGTGGAAGCCAGGATCGGTGGCGGCCGCCTCGGCACCGTCGCCCGGCAGCAGGTCGGCGGCGCCGCTGTCGCGGATCGCGTCGGCCAGGGCGTTCAGCGCCCCGGCGGCGATCATGATCAGCAGGCCCGGGGCGAGCGGCGCCCACGGTTGTTGCGCCAGGTACTGCAGGTCGCTGCTGAGCAGGCCGCCCCAGGTCGGGGCCGGCGGCTGGACGCCCAGGCCCAGGAACGCCAGCGAGGACACCGCGAGCAGCGCCGCAGCCGTGGCCTGGGCCGCCGTCACCGCCAGTGTCGGCAGGACCTTGCTCCAGATGTGCGTGCGGAGGATCCACCAGCGTGATGCCCCGAACAGCTCGGCCGCCTCGACATACTGCGCGCGGGTCAGACCGAGGCCTGCGGCGCGGGCGATGCGGAAGAAGCGCGGCGCGAGGATCAGGCCGATCGCGACCATCGCGGTGGTCAGGGTGTTGCCCAGAACGCCGGTCACCGCGACCGCGAACACGATGTACGGCAGCGTCATGAACGCGTCGGACAGCCGGGACAGCACCCACTCGAACGGCCGCCCCAGCCACAGCGACGCCAGTCCCGGCAGGACGCCGACCGCCAGCCCGACCCCCACCGCCTCCAGCGCGCCGACGACGGAGCGCCCGGTCCCCTCGACCAGGCGGCTGAGCACGTCGCGGCCGAGGTAGTCGGTGCCGAGCAGGTGCTGGGCGCCGGGCCCTTGCAGGACCGCGTTCGGGTCCTGCTTCAGCGGGTCGAACGGAGCGAGCACGCCGCCGAGGACGGCGAGCAGCGCGATCACCCCGATGACCGCCAGCGACACCTTGGCCCCACGCAGCCGCCAGGCTCGTCGCAGAGTCCTCATATCGCGCCTCCCGCCGGGCGGCGCGCCTGCGGGGTCAGCCGCGTCAGCGCGAGGTTGACCGCGATGTTGCTCACCAGCACCACCGCGATCGTGACCAGCAGCGTCCCTTCGATCAGCGGGATGTCGTGCTGCGAGCCGGCCTGCAGCGCCAGCTGCGCCACGCCGGGCAGATTGAAGATCTTCTCGGCGACGACCGCGCCGCCGATCAGGCTCGGGATCTCCAGGCCGATGACTGTGAGCGCCGGGGCGGCCGCGTTGCGCAGCACGTGGCCGAACAGCACCCGGCGCGCCGGCAGCCCGCGCGCCACCGCGCCGGTGACGTAGTTCTCGTTCAGCGCCCCGACCAGCGAGGTCCGCAGCTGCCGGGCGATCGCCGCCGCGCCCTCGACGCTGAGCGCGAGCGCGGGCAGCAGCGCGAACCGCAGCCACTGGCCGGGATCGGTGGCGAGCGGCACGTAGCCGCCGGATGGCAGAACCTTGAGAAACACGGAGAAGACAATGATGAGCGCGATCCCGATGACGAACGGCGGCACCGTCGCCAGCCCCGAGCACACCAGCGTCACCGCGCGGTCGAGCCTGCCGCCCTGCCGCAGCGCCGCCGCGATCCCGGCGACGCCGCCGAGCACCACGGCGAAGGCCAGCGCCAGCACCGCGATCGACAGGTCGACCGGCAGCGCCTGCCGCACGCTCGTCGCCACCGGGATCCCGGTGAAGTACGAAGTCCCCAGGTCGCCGGTCAGCGCGTGCCCGAGCCAGCTGAAGTACTGCACCACGAACGGCCGGTCCAGCCCGAAGACGTGGTTCATCCGTGCGATGTCGGCCGGCGTCGCGAGGTCCCCGAGCACCGCGGCCGCCGGGTTCGCGTGGCCGAGCGCGCCGAGCCCGTAGGTGAGGAACGACGCGAGCAGGAACACCACCACCGGGACGGCGACGATCCGCACGGCGCTGCGCCCGGTGCGAACGGTGCGTCCCAGCGGACGGCGCGCCACCGCAGGTGCCCGGACCGACTCCAGCCCGGCGGTTCCTGCCGCTTGAACGGCGCTCACTTGATCGTCACACCCTCGAACCGCTGCACCACGGTGTCCGCCGGAATCTCAGAGACCTTCGACGAACGCGCCAGGATGCGCGGCACCGTGTAGAGGAAGACGTTCGGCATGTCCTTCACCGCCAGCGCGGTCGCCGCCTGAAGCACGGCCGGGTAATCCGGGCTGTCCAGCGGCGTCACAGAGATCTTGTTCACCGCGTCCAGCAACTCCTGCGGAACCGTCCGCCCCGGATTCATCAGGCCCTGCTGCCCGAACAGCACCTGGAACGCCTGCGCCGCCGAATCGCGGCCGGCGAAGGCGTCCACGGTCAGCGCCCGCGAATGCTGGACGTAGACGATCTGCGTGAACTGCGCCGCCGGGATGACCTCGATCTTCACCTTGAACCCCACGGCCTGAAGCTGCGACTGCACCTGCTCCGGCACACCGGTCGCGACCGAGGTGGTGAGGGTCACCTCCGGATTCGGCCCGTACTTGGACTGCGCGAGCAGCACCTTGGCCTTGTCCGGGTCGTAGGCGTACGGCTGGCCGATCGCCGGGTCGTTCCCGACGTAGCCCGCCGGGAACGGCTGATAGGCGACATCGCCGTAGCCGAAGTTCGCCGTCTGAAGCAGGGCTTTGCGATCGACCGCGTACTTCAGCGCGAGCGCCGCGTTCGGATCGTCGAACGGCGGCAGCGCGGCGTTCACGTCCAGGGTCGCGACCACAAGCGAGGGAATGACCTGCACCGCCAGGCCGGCCGCCTTGGCAGCGGCGATCTCGCTGCCCGGAATCTGCGCGAGGTTGTACTGCCCCGACTGAAGCCCCGCCACGACCGTCGCCGCGTCGGGCAGCGGGTACAGCTCGACCCCGGCGAGCTTGATCTGATCGGCGTTCCAGAAGTTCGGATTGCGGACCAGGACCGCCTTGGAGTTCTGCGTGTACGACGTCAGGCTGAACGGCCCGGCGCCGGCCGGCTTGAGCGCCAGGCCCGTCGCGTCCGTGGTGAAGGCGGCGGGGTTGACGATCATCCCGGTCTTCCCGGCGAACAGGTTCGGGATCTGGTAGTTGGCCACGGTCAGGTCGATCACGACGGTGACCGCGTCCTGCGCCGTCACCTTCTTCACCGTGGTCAGCTGCGAGGCGATCAGCGAGTTCTTGGCGTCCCGGCCCCGCTCAATGCTCTGCTTCACAGCGGCGGCGTCGAGCGCGGTGCCGTCGCTGAACTTCAGGTTCGGACGCAGGGTGAAGGTCACCTGGGTGCCGTCCGCGTTGAACTTCCAGCCGGTGGCCAGGGCCGGAACCGCGTCGCCCTTCTCGTTCTCCTGCGTCAGTCCGGCGTAGGCCAGGGACAGCGCGTGGACGTCCCAGCCGGCCGAGGAGGTGACCGGATCCCAGGAGGTCGGCAGCGCCCACCCCCATTTCAGAGTGCCCGTGGCATTGCCCGCCAGTTGGGCGTTCGCGCCGCTCGCCGCGCCGGTGCTGGTGCCGCCACAGGCAGCCAGGAGGGCGCCGCCGACGGCGCCGAAGCCCAGCGCGAGGAAACCGCGGCGGCTGGTGCCCCGCGAGCCGAATTGTTCTGTGGTTGACAAGGAAGTAGGAACGCCGGGGGTCGCCATCGGACCGGGCCCGCCTTTCGGAGGTATGCGTACGCGCCGATCACGGCAGGCGGCCGGAAATCGGCGTACGCCTGGGCGTCGGAAGCGAGATGGGGAAAGTTGTGGATGCCGCCGCGAGACGAGTGCGGCGCGAAGTGCGGGTGACGCCGGACCGCGCCGGCACGCGGCGATCCGGGGTTCTCTCCCGCGGGTGGAAATCCGATGCGGCCGAGGCAGGCCGGGGGCGACCGGGGTGGGTGTCAGGCGTCAGCGGGCGCGAACACCCCGGGAAGCGAAGCGCTTCAGATACGTGGTGCCGGGCAACACAGGGCGCTGGAGGTGCGCCTGAAGTCGACGTAGCGGCAGACCACGCCGGGGTGTATCCGGTTCATGGTGCTCATCGTGGCGACGGCGGGCACCGCTGTCAATTGATACATCAGAGTGTCTTATGGCTTGAGACCCGGGACTCCGCAGGTCCCCGAGCGGCGGCGGCCGCGTCCAAGTACTCGGAGAGCGGACGCCAGCCGGGGACCACGGCGCGTCCGGCCGGCCCGGTGAAGACCAGCGTGGGCAGGGCGTAGCGGTATCCGTCCTCCGGCATCTCGCCGAGCGGTTTGGCCCGACCGTTGTGGCGTCCGGGCGTGGTGATCTCCCGGACTTCGGCGCACGGCGAGCGGGTCTCGGCCCAGTCCCGGCGCACGGCTTCCAGCACTTCGGGGCTCGCGGCGGCGCGCGCCAGCTCCGAGGCGTCCACGCCGGGAAGCCCTTCGAGAGCACGGCGTACGCGCTCCGGGGTGTCGGCGGGCTCGCCGTCGAGGAAGGTGGTCTCGCGCAGCCGGCGCAGGACCGCGTCGGCGATGTCAGTGCCCTGAACTTCGGCGGCCTTGCAGGCCAGCGATGCGGGCCAGCTGCTGGCGGCCACCCACTTCAGGTGCGCGGGGCACGGCGCGGCGGTGTGGGTCGAGATCTCGAGCAGTTCCCGGTGGTACCAGGCCGCCTCGGCTGCGGGGTCCGGCGCCGGCTCGTCGCAGTCGTCGAAGAGGATGCCGTAGACCCGGCGCCACCGGACCTGGTCGCCCAACGCGGTGCGCAGCTGCTCGAACTTGGGCTCGGAGCCCCAGGCCCAGGGGCACGCGGGGTCGGTGAACTCCGCGACCGCCAATGAGCTGTCCGCGCCGGTCATGCCGGTCACACCCCGTCGGATCCAGCGCCGCGGTCCACCGGCGCCCACAGGCTCGGCAGGTTCACCACGACGCCCTCCTGGCTGCTGCGCGCGATCACCACGACGGCTTCCTCGACGCCGGGGTTCTCCTCGCGGTGCGGCACGAACGGCGGCACGAACACGTAGTCGCCGGGCTCGGTCTCGATCCGCACCTCGTCGGCGCCGTCGGCGAAGACGAACACCGGATTCCCGGACACCACGTAGATCGAGGTCTCCGTCTCACCGTGGTGATGGTCCCCGGAGTTCGTGGCCGGTGCGACGTGGGTCTGGCCCATCCACACCTTCGAGGAGCCGACCGTCTTGCCGGAGACCGCCTCCAGGCGGGTCATCCCGGTGGTCTGGTTGGTGTCGCCGCTGAGCTCGGCGCCGCGGACGTGCCGCAGCGCGGTGTGCCAGTGGTCGGTCATGGTGTCCCGCCTCTCGTCATACGCTCACCGCCAGCGAGCCGGTGAGCAGGTCCGCGACGCTGATCCCGGCCAGGAAGTCCTCGGTCCGGGCGCGCAGCGCCGTCCACAGCACGGAGATCTGCTCGGCCGGCGCCGGATAGAGCACCGACTCGGGCGTGTCCCCGTTGATTGTGAGCATCTGGCCGTCCACCGCCGCCACGATCTCGGCCAGTGAGATGGCCGACGCCTCGCGCGCCAGCCAGTAGCCGCCCTCACAGCCGCGCTGGCTGCGGACCAGGCCGGCCACGCGCAGGTCCCGGACCACCGCCTTCAGGAAGCGGTAGGGGATCTGCTGGGACATGGCGATGCCCTCGCAGGTGAGCGGGCGAGCGGTGTCCGCCGCCAGCTCGACCAGCACGCGGATCGCGTAGTCCGTCCTCGCCGAGATGCGCATCGGTTTCATCGGTCCTTGCCGGGAAAGCGGATGGGAGGCGTGCCCGCGCTTGTCCGCGAACGACCGGGCGGACGCTTGACACACCGGCACCGTATCAAAATAGACTCATCGTGGTGTCCTTTTCATCGGCGGCGTCCGCGGCACCGGATCGCCCCACCGAAATCGGCTCGCGCGGCGGCGCGGCCGGCCCCCGCGGCGCGTCGCTCCGGCGACCGTCCGCCCCAGCCGACGAAAGCGACGTCCCACCATGGCGACCATCCTGACCGTCTCCGCAAGCCCTTCCACGCACTCGAAGACCGCCCGCACGCGGTCTGTCGTCGACGCGTACCTCACCGAGGCCGGGCACACCGTCCACGCGCTCGACGTCCGGGACCTCCCGGCGTCCGCGCTGCTGTCCGCCGACCACTCCGATCCCGCGATCGCCGCGGCGATCGAGCTGTTCGAGAGCGCCGACGGGGTCGTCGTGGCGACTCCGGTCTACAAGGCCTCCTTCTCCGGACTGCTCAAGACCCTGCTGGACCTGCTCCCCCAGCGCGCGCTGGCCGGGAAGGTCGTGCTCCCGCTGGCCACCGGCGGCACGCTGGCGCACGTCCTGGTCCTGGACTACGCGCTGCGTCCGGTGCTCACCGCGCTGGGCTCGCCGGTCATCGTGCAGGGCCACTTCCTGCTGGACCACACCATCACCGTCGACGCCGGCAACGGCCGGGCGGCGTTCACGGCCGACTCCGAGGACTCGCTGCGGCGCGCCGTGGACAGCTTCGTCCGGGAGCTGGGCTACCGGGTCCCGGTGCCCGTCGCCGCCTGATGGTCCTGCCACCATCCAGGTGGCGAGACGGGGATGACATTCCGATGCTTTCCGCGGGCATGATGAATCCGTCCCCAATCCCTACTGAATCTATAGGCATAGTCTCGGAGGGTTCGAAGACCGTGACAACCGACGTCGGCACTTTCGCCGAGACCTGGCAGGAATGGCACACCGGCCAGGAAGGCCGGACCGGTGCTCCGCACGGCTTCCTGGCCATCACCGAACTGCACTGGCTGGGCGGCGCGCCGGAGCGTTACGACGACGCCCCCGGCGCGTGGTCCACCGGCCCGGACGGCGTCCGGGTGCTGCTGGCCGAGGGCGAGGAGCTGGTCGTCGACGGCGTGGCCGTGCACGGCGAGTACAGCTTCGGCGTCATCGGCGAGCGGGACAGCCTCTTCCCGGTGTCCGGGGACGCGGTGATCGAGGTCGCCAAGCGCGGCGGCCACGACATCCTGCGGCCCCGCCACCCCGAGAACCCGCTGCGCGTGGCCTACGCCGGGACCCCGGCGTACGAGCCGGATCCGCGGTGGGCGGTCGGCGGCCGCTACGTGGCCTTCGACAGCCCGCGGCCGACCACGGTCGGGGCGGCGGTCGAGGGCCTGCAGCACGTCTACGACGCGCCGGGGCGGGTCGAGTTCGAACTCGACGGTCAGGAACTGAGCCTCACCGTGTTCCCCGGCCACGCGCCGGGCAGCCTGATGGCGCTGTTCACCGACGCCACCTCCGGTGTGAGCACCTACGCCGCGAACCGGTCACTGAGCATCGGCCCGCCGGACGCCGACGGCACCGTGTGGCTGGACTTCAACCGGGCCGTGAACCTGCCCTGCGCCTACACCGATCTGGCGACCTGCCCGCTGCCGCCGGCGGAGAACCGGCTCCCGGTCGCCGTCGAGGCGGGAGAGAAGACTCCGTACGAGCGCGGCTGAGGAGAGTCCGGTGAGCGACGCAGCACCCACACCACCTCGAATATCCATCAACACCCTGTCGTTCCTGACGCCGGGCAACTTCCCGGACGACGACCCGTACGCCGGGCTCGAGCAGACCCTGAGCCTGTTCGAGCTCGGCGAGCGGCTGGGCTTCGACGGGGCCTGGATCAGGCAGCGGCACCTGGAGCACGGCGTCGGGTCCGCCGCGGTGTTCCTGGCCGCGGCGAGCCAGCGCACCAGCCGCGTCGAGCTCGGCACCGCGGTGATCCCGATCGGCTACGAGAGCCCGTTCCGGCTGGCCGAGGACCTGTCGATGGCCGACGTGCTGTCCCGCGGACGGTTGCAGGTCGGCCTCAGCGCCGGCCTGCCGCCGCACGCGGACCTGATGGGCCACCTGGTGTTCGACGGCGACTGGCGGACCTACGACCTGTCGTACGGCCGGATATCGCGGCTGCTGGAGAACCTGCGCGGCGACTTCCTCGGCGACGCGGACACCGTCATCCACTCCCCCGGCAACACCCAGCGGCCGCGCCTCCAGCCGCACAGTCCGGGGCTGGCCGACCGGATCTGGTACGGCGGCGGCAGCGGCCGGTCGGTGCGCTGGGCCGCCGAGGCCGGGGTGAACCTGCTGACCGGCAACATCGTCTTCGGCGAGAGCACCGACGACTTCACCGCCGCGCAACTGGCCCTGCTCGCCGAGTACCGGCGGCTCCTGGACCCGGCGCGGCGGACGCGCGTCGCGCTGGGCCGCGTGATCGTGCCGCTGGACGGCGCCGACCGCGCGACCCGGCAGAAGTACCGCGACTATGCCGCGAGCCGTTACGAGCGCACGCTCAAACCGCAGGGGGAACGGCGGGTGCTGTTCGCGCCGGATATGGTGGGGACGGCGGAGCAGATCCTTGAGCGGCTGCACGCCGACGCCGCTGTCGCGCAGAGCTCCGAGCTGCGGTTGGAGCTGCCGTACGAGTTCCACGTCGAGGACTACGAGCAGATTCTGCACGACGCCGTGCATCTGATCGGGCCCGAGTTGGGGTGGGTCGCCGGTGCTTCGCCACACGTCCAGACGCCGGAGAAGCTCACGGCGACGGCATGAGCCGCGCCCCGGGCACGACCGATTCACGCTCGCTCGGCGGCGATGCACCGGCGCCGATTCCTCCGGCTCCCTCTACTCCCGCGGCTCCTCCGGCTCCCCTGGTTCCTCCAGCTCCCCCGCCCCGCAAGGCGTTCGCGGCGCTGGCCGTCCGTGACTACCGCATCTACCTGTCGACCGGCCTGGTCTCCAACATCGGCACGGCGATGCAGGGCGTCGCCCTCGACTGGTTCGTGCTGACCCACACGCACAGCGGAACCGCGGTCGGCTGGACCACCGGGCTCCAGTTCGCCCCGGTGCTGCTGTTCGGCCTGTGGGGCGGCGTCCTGTCCGACCGCTACGACCGGCGCGTCCTGCTGCTCACCGCGCAGACGCTCTACGCGCTCCAGGCGGCGATCCTCAGCATCGCCGTGTTCACCGGCCACGCGCCGCTGTGGCTGATCTACGTGCTGTCGTTCTGGCTGGGCTGCGTGTTCACCGTCGAGAACCCGGCGCGGCTGTCGTTCGTCACGGAACTGGTCGGCGGGGCGCTGATACCGAACGCGGCCGGGCTGAACATCCTGTCGATCAGCACGGCTCGGCTGGTCGGCCCGGCCGTCGCCGGGGTGCTGATCGGCGCCGTCGGCACCGGCTGGGTGTTCGTGATCAACATGGTGTCCTTCGCCGTGGTGCTCGCCGGGCTGACCGCGGTCCGGCCCGCGCCGCGAGCCGTGACACGTGCGCGGACGCCGTGGAAAGGTGCCGGCACCGCAGGGCTGCGCTACGTCGCGGCCCGCCCCCGGCTCCTCGCGGTCCTGGCGATCTTCGGCCTGGTCATGACGTTCGGCTCGAACTTCCCGATCACGATGACGCTGTTCGCCGGCCAGGTCTACGGCGTCGGCGCGCGCGGCCTCGGCTTCATGTCCACCGCCCTCGCGATCGGCACGATCGCCGGAGCCCTCGTCGCGGCGCGCCGGGCCGCACCGCGGGTGCGCAAGGTCGTGACCGGCGCGGCGTTGTTCGGCGCCGCCGAGGCAGCCGCCGCACTGGCCCCGGCCTACGCCGTGTTCCTGGTGCTGCTCGTCCCGGCCGGATTCGGGCTGATGACGCTCAACACCGCGGCCAGCGGCTACGTGCAGACCGAGGTCGACGAGGCGATGCGCGGCCGCGTGATGTCCGTGTACACGGTGGTCGCGATGGGCGGCACCCCGATCGGCGGCCCGACGATCGGCTGGATCTGCCAGCACGCCGGCGTCCGCTGGGGCATGGGCCTCGGCGCCGCGGCCTCCGTCGCGGCCGCCGGGTTGGTGGCGCTCTGGCTGGTCAGCCGCACGAAAGCAGCTTCCTGTCCGGCACCGACGAACCCGGGACGGATCCCGGCATCCGGCGTGCCGGCGAGCCCGCTGTGACCGCCGACGAACGACCTGTGCACTGATCCCGCACTGATCCCGCGAACGGAAGGCAGCCACAGCCATGTCACGCCAGACCAGACCAGCCCGCACCGGCCTCGGCATCACGTCCCTGGCCGTGGCGTCGCTGGCGGCCCTCACCGCGTGCACCAGCACCCGGACCCCCGCCGGTGCCGCCGCCGTCGGGGACCCGGCCCGGACGCTGGTCGTCGGGACGACCGACCAGGTCACCAGCCTCGATCCGGCGGGATCGTGGGACGCCGGCTCCGGCACCATCGAGACCGAGGTGTACTCGCCGCTGCTGAACACCGAGCGCGGGTCCTCGGACGTCGTGCCGGACCTCGCCGCCGGGATCAAGCTCACCGGCCCGAAGCAGTACACGGTCACCCTCAAGCCCGGGCTGAAGTTCGCCAACGGACACGACCTGACCTCCTCGGATGTCGCGTTCAGCTTCGACCGGCAGCTGCGCATCGCCGACAAGAACGGCCCCTCGTCCCTGCTCTATGACCTGGCGTCGGTCGCGGCGCCGGACCCGCTGACCGTCGTGTTCACCCTCAAGTCGACGAACGACGCGCTGTTCCCGCAGGTGCTCTCAACCTCGGCCGGCCTCATCGTCGACGAGCAGGTGTTCCCGCCGGACAAGCTCCTGGACGACACCGCGATCGTCGCCGCGAAGCCGTGGGACGGGCCGTACTCGATCGGCACCTACGACAAGAACTCGCTCGTCTCCTTCACTGCGAACCCCGTCTACCAGGGCCTGTTCGGCACCCCGAAGACCCAGGCCGTCGACCTGAAGTACTACACCGACGCGAGCAACCTCAAGCTCGACGTCCAGCAGGGCACCGTCGACGTGGTCTACCGCACGCTGCCCGTCGCAGACCTCGAAGACCTCGGCACGAAGAAGGGCGTCGTCGTCCACACCGGCTCCGGCAACGGCATCCGCTACCTCGTCTTCGACCTCAAGACCCAGCCCTACGGCACCGCGACCAAGCAGGCCGATCCGGCCAAGGCGCTGGCCGTCCGGCAGGCCGTGGCCGACTCCGTCGACCGCGCGCAGCTCGCCTCGCAGGTCTACAAGGGGACCCTGACCCCGCTCTACTCCCCCGTCCCCGACGGCCTCACCGGCGCGATCCCGGCGCTCAAGGCGCTGTACGGCGACAAGAAGGGCGGCCCCGACCCGGCCGCGGCCAGGGCGCTGCTGGCCCGGGCCGGCGTGGCCACCCCGGTGGTCCTGAACCTCCAGTACAACACCGACCACTACGGCTCCTCCTCGGCCGACGAGTACGCGCTGATCAAGACCCAGCTGGAGGCCACCGGCCTGTTCACGGTGAACCTGCAGTCGACCGCGTGGACCCAGTACGGCAAGGACCGCGTCGCCGACCAGTACCCGCTGTACCAGCTCGGCTGGTACGCCGACTACCTCGACGCGGACGACTACCTCGCGTCCTTCTATTCGCACAGCAGCTGGGTCGCCGACAACTACGACGACCCCGCGGTCCAGGCGCTCATCACGCAGGAGGAGACCGAGCCCGACCCGGCCAAGCGCACCGCGCTGATCGAGCAGGTCCAGGACAAGGTGGCTGCGGCGGTGCCGCTGATACCGCTGCTCCAGGGCTCCACGGCGATCGTCACCCGGAGCGGGGTCACCGGCGTGCCGGCCACGCTGGACAGCTCGTACACGTTCCGGTGGGCGGAGCTGTCCAAGCAATGAGCGTCCTGATCCAGGACGTCCCGGGCGCCGCCGGCCCCACTTCTCAATCCGGGGCCGGCCGCAGGGACCACGGGCTCGCGCGCTACCTGACAGTCCGCTTCCTGCTCATCATCCCCACGGTCCTGGCCCTGGTCAGCGTCGTCTTCTTCCTGATGCGCGGCACCGGCGACCCGATCACCACCGCGTTCGGCGACCGGCTGACCCCGGCCCAGCTGCACGCCAAACTGCATCAGGCCGGATACGACCGGCCGCTGCTGACCCAGTACCTCGACTATCTCCGCGGGCTGGCCGTCGGAGACTTCGGCCGCACCGCCACCGACGACCAGCCGGTCTCCACGGTTCTGCGCACCTACGGCGCCGCGACGATCGAGCTCGCGGGCTACGCGCTCGTCGTCGCGCTGGCCGTCGGCGTCCCGCTCGGCATGGTCGCCGCGGCCTACCGGGACCGGGCCCCGGACGTGACGTTGCGGCTGCTGGTGATCCTCGGCTACGCCACGCCGGTGTTCTTCCTGGGGCTGCTGTTCAAGCTCGTCTTCTCGGTCTGGCTGGGCTGGCTGCCGTCCTCGGGGCGCGCGAGCATCGGCGTGCAGCTGGAGCTCCAGAACCAGAGCAGCACCACCGGCCTGTATCTCGTCGACGCGATCCGCAGCGGCGACGGCGCGGCGGTCGTCGACGTGCTCGAACACGCCGTGCTGCCCGGCCTCACCCTCGGGCTGCTGGTCGCCGGGGTGGTCGCGCGGCTGGTGCGGACCAACCTGATCGGGACGCTGTCCGCGGACTACGTCGAGTCCGCGCGCTCCCGCGGCGTCAGCCGGTTCCGGCTGGTCACCCGGCACGCGACCCGGCCGGCGCTGATCCCGGTGGTCACGGTGCTGGGGCTGCAGATCGCCGGGCTGCTCGGCGGGGCGGTGCTGACCGAGACCACCTTCGAGTGGAAGGGCCTGGGGTACAAGCTCGCGCACTACCTGAGCGCGCGGGACTTCCCGGCGGTGCAGGGCATCGTGGCGCTGTTCGCGGTGGTCGTCGCGCTGACCAACTTCCTGGTCGACGTCGTCGCGGCCCTGATCGACCCCCGAGTGAGGTACTGACCGTGGCCCGGCTTTCCGGCAGCCTTTCCGGCAGGGTGTCCAGCAGCCTCTCCAGCAGCGTCGGGGTGCAACGCGCGATGCTCCTGACCGGCGCCACGCTCACCGCGCTGTTCCTGCTCACCGCCGTCTTCGCGCCGCTGCTGGCTCCGTACGGGCACGCCCAGCTGAGCAGCGGCCAGGTCCTGTTCGGCTCGCAGCAGCACCCGAGCCGCGCGCACCTGCTCGGGACCACCATCGCCGGGTACGACGTGCTGTCGCGCACCATCTGGGGCACGCGCACCGCGGTCGCGATCATCGCCGCGGCGCTCGGGCTGTCGGCGGTCCCGGGGATCCTGCTCGGCCTGGTCTGCGGGTATCTCGGCGGCCCGCTGGACCGGGTCCTGGTCGGGGTGGCCGACGCGATGTACGCCTTCCCGCCGCTGCTGCTGGCGATCATCATGTCGATCGTCATCAGCGGCGGGCAGTCGAGCCTGGCCGGCGGTCTGGGCGCGGCGGCGTGCGCGGTGGCCGTCGCGTTCGTGCCGCAGTACTTCCGGGTGGTGCGGGCCGAGGCGATCCGGGTCAGGTCGGAGCCCTTCGTCGAGGCGGCGCGGGTGATCGGCACCGGGACCTGGCGGATCATGCTGCGGCACGTGCTGCGGAACTCGGTGCGCACGCTGCCGCTGATCCTGACGCTCAACGCCTCCGAGGCGATCCTCACGCTGGCCGGGCTCGGGTTCCTCGGCTTCGGGATCGAGCCCAACGCCGCCGCCGAGTGGGGCTACGACCTGAACCGCTCGGTCGCCGACGTCACCTCGGGGATCTGGTGGACCGCGGTGCCGCCGGGGCTGGCGATCGTGCTCACCGTGCTGGGGACCACGCTGCTCGGCGAGAGCTTGACGGACCTGGCCGATCCGCGGCTGCGTCGCCGTCCGGCGGCGGCACCCGAAATCCGGACGGAGGGCGGAGCAGGTGCCTGATCTGCTGCGGATCGACGATCTGCACGTCGGTTTCCACACCGACGCCGGCGCGGCTCCGGCTGTTCGCGGCGTCAGTCTTTCGGTGGCCCCCGGCGAGGTTCTGGCCCTGGTCGGGGAGAGCGGCAGCGGGAAGACCGTGACGGCGAAGTCGGTCCTCGGGCTGCTGCCGGCGACCGCCGTGACGACCGGCCGCGTGCTGCTCGGCGACGGTGCCGCCGACCCGGACGAGGACGTGCTCACCGCGTCCCCGGCCCGCTTGCGCGCGATGCGCGGCACGCTGGCGGCGATGGTGTTCCAGGAGCCGTCCACGGCCCTGAACCCGGTGTTCACGATCGGCTGGCAGATCGCCGAAGGACTCCGGGCGCACGGCCGGGGCAGCCGCGCCGAGCGCCGGGCGCTGGCCGTCGAACTGCTCGACCGGGTCGGCATCCCGGATCCGGCCGTGCGCGCGAAGTACTACCCGCACCAGCTCTCCGGCGGACAGAAGCAGCGTGCTGTCATCGCCATGGCGCTGGCGTTGGGGACGCGGCTGATCGTGGCCGACGAGCCCACGACGGCGTTGGACGTGACGGTGCAGGCGGAGATCCTGGAGCTGCTGCACCGGTTGCGGACGGACCTCGGCACGGCTGTCTTGCTGATCACGCACAACATGGGAGTGGTCGCCGACCTGGCGGACCGGGTGGCGGTGATGCGGGACGGGGCCATTGTGGAGCAGGCGCCGGTGGCGACGCTGTTCGCGGCACCGGCGCATGTGTACACGCGCGAGTTGCTGGCTGCTGTGCCGGTGTTCGGCAGCACGGATCGGGCCGCATCCGCCCTCGAATCGGCTGACGGACCGGTGGTCAGCGCGGCAGGCCTGGTGATCGACTATCCCGGCCGCCTGGGCCGCCGTGCTTTCCGGGCGGTCGACGGCGTGGACTTCGAGATCCGGGCCGGCGAGGTGCTGGGGCTGGTCGGGGAAAGCGGGTCGGGCAAGACCACGATCGGCAGGGCGGTGGCCGGGCTGACCGGCGTCACGGCGGGCAGGCTCGACGTGCTGGGTGATGTGCTGGGCGATGTGCTCGGCGATGTGCCTGGCAGTGTGCTCGGCGAACCGTCGGTGGCGCGGCGCCGCTCGGACAGCCCGCACCATCCACACCATCCACACCACCCACGCCACCTGCGCCGCCTCGGCCGAGCCGCCAAGCGAACCCGCGCCGGCCACCTCGGCTTCGTTTTCCAGGACCCGGCCACCAGCTTCAACCCCCAGCTCACCATCGCCGACAGCGTCGCGGAGCCGCTGCGGGTGCACCGTCCCGAACTCGGCCGCCGGGCGATCCGCACCGAGGTCGAGGCGCTGCTCGACGCCGTGCGCCTGCCGCGCGGGCACGGCGACCGCTTCCCGCACGAGCTCAGCGGCGGCGAGCGCCAGCGCGCCAGCCTGGCCCGGGCGCTGGCGCTGCGGCCGCGGCTGCTGGTCGCCGACGAGCCGACGTCGGCGCTGGACGTGTCGGTGCAGGCTGCGGTGCTGGAGCTGTTCGCGGGTCTGCGGCGGGAGCTGGGTTTCGCGGCGCTGTTCATCAGCCACGACCTGGCCGTGGTGGAGCAGGTCGCGGATCGGGTCGCGGTGCTGCACCGGGGCCGTATCGTCGAGTCCGGCGACACCGCCGTGGTCCTGGGCGCGCCCCGGGAGGACTACACGCGGCGGCTGATCGCCTCGTTGCCCGTGGCGGACCCGTCACGCCAGTCGCGTCGGCGGCGCGAGGATGGAGGAATCGGTGAGCGAGGTATCGATGAGCACTGACACCGACGGCGGCACCGCCGCCCTGGTGGACGAGGTCCTGGCCGCGAGCCCGGTCTTCGACGGCCACAACGACCTGCCGCTCGCGCTGCGGGCGCGCTCCGGCTCCGGCGTGGAGGGCCTGGACCTGGGCCGTGCGGATCTGCACACCGACCTGCCGCGGCTGCGCTCCGGGGGCGTGGGCGCACAGTTCTGGTCGGTCTACGTGTCCTCGACGCTGCCCGAGCCCGAGGCCGCGGTGGCCACCCTGGAGCAGATCGACACGGTCTACCGGCTCGTCGCGCGCTATCCGGACGACCTGCGGATCGCCTACACCGCCGCCGATGTGGAGGACGCCTTCGCGACCGGCCGCATCGCCTCGCTGCTCGGCATCGAGGGCGGCCACAGCCTGGCCGGTTCGTCCGGCGTGCTGCGCGCCTTCGCCCGGCTCGGCGTCCGCTACGTCACGTTGACCCACAACGACAACACCGCCTGGGCCGACTCGGCGACCGACGAGCCGGGCGTCGGCGGACTGGACGACACCGGGCTCGCGATCGTCGCCGAGCTCAACCGCACCGGTGTCCTGGTGGACCTCTCGCACACCGCCGAGAGCACCCAGCTCGCGGCGCTCGGCGCTTCCACGGCCCCGGTCATCTTCAGCCACTCCAGCGCCCGAGCGGTCAACGACCACCCGCGCAACGTCAGCGACACCGTGCTGGAGCGCCTGCGCGCCAACGGCGGCGTCCTCCAGCTCACCTTCGTGCCGCCCTTCATCTCCCCGGACGTCGCCGCCTGGACCGCCGACCTCGCCGCCGAGCGCGAACGCCTCGGGCTGCCCGCGCATCCGTGGACCTGGCCCCGCACACCCCGCCCGGGCGAAGACCCGAAATCGGTCGCCGAGCAGTACGCGCAGACCCTCGCCACCCCGCCGGACCCGCGGCTACAGGAATGGCTCGACCGCCACCCGCGCCCGGAAGCCACCGCGGCGCAGGTCGCCGACCACGTCGAGCACGCCCGCGAGGTCGCCGGCCTGGCGCACATCGGCCTCGGCGGCGACTACGACGGCGTCGACCGGCAGCCCACCGACCTCCCGGACGTGGCCGGCTACCCGGTGCTGCTGCGCGAACTGGCCGCACGCGGCTGGTCCCGCACCGAGCTGGAGGCGCTGACCAGTCGCAATGTCCTGCGAGTACTGCGCGAGGCCGAGGAGGCGGCGACCGAGCCGCTGTGGCCGACGACGGCGCTGCGGTGAGGCGGTAGCGGCCGGGCCCGGCTCGATCAGGACCGCGAGATACTTACGCGCCTCGCCGACGACGATCGCTTCGCCGATCAGCACCTCGGTGCCGCAGTTCAACAGCAGGCTTGATCCGGAGAGCGTCGCGACGCTCATCCCGCCGGGCGCGGTCTGACCGCTGCCGCAGGGATCGCGCGGCTACGGAAGTTATGCAGCCACAGCGGCGGACGTGCCCGCGCCCTCTTGGTCCTCGGCGGCCGGCCGAGCCAGCTCGTCCAGCGACAGGCCGAGGACCGCCGCGACGGCGGCGATGGTGAAGAAGGAGGGCGTCGGCGCCCGGCCGGTCTCGATCTTGCGAAGTGTCTCGGCGGAGACCCCGGCGGCCGCCGCGACCTCCGTCATGCTGCGGTCGCCGCGGGCGTGCCGCAGCAGGACGCCGAGCTGCCGACCGCGTTCGAGCTCGGACCGGGTCAGAGGGTTGCGCACCATGACCGTGATACTAATACCGGTATAGTAATTGGGCCAGCGCGGGTCGCCGCGGGCCGACCGGAAGGGTACGGATCATGGTGGAGTTGAAGACGGCGGCGGAGTTGGACGCCATGCGCGAGGCGGGGCGCGTGGTCGGCACGATCCTCGACACGGTGCGGCAGGTCGCGGACGTGCGCGTCAGCCTGCGCGAGCTGGACGAGGCGGCGCGCGCCGTGCTGCGCGAGGCCGGGGCGGGCTCGCCGTTCCTGAACTACCGTCCGTCCTTCGCCGCGACGCCGTTCCCGGCGGTGATCTGCACCTCGGTGAACGACGCCATCGTGCACGGCATCCCCGACGACTACCGGCTGCGCGACGGCGACCTGCTCGGCGTCGACTGCGGCGCGGTCCTGGACGGCTAGGCCGGGGACGCCGCGATCAGCTTCGTGGTCGGCACCCCGCAGCCGGCGGACTCGCTCCTGATCGACACCGCGGAGCAGGCCCTGGCGGCCGGCATCGCGGCGGCCGTGGTCGGCAACCGGATCGGCGACATCTCCCACGCCATCGGCAGCATCGCCCGGGCCGCCGGCTACGGGATCATGGAGGACTTCGGCGGCCACGGCATCGGCCGGCACATGCACGAGGATCCCGGCGTCCCGAACGAGGGCCGGCCCGGCAGGGGTCTGCGACTGCGGCACGGCATGACGTTCGCCATCGAGCCGATGCTCATCGCCGGCGGCCGCGACAAGTACCGCACCGCCGCCGACGGCTGGACGCTGCTGACCACCGATGGCAGCCGCGCGGCGCACGTCGAGCACACCATCGCCGTCACCGACGACGGGCCGCGCATTCTGACAGTGGCCTGACACGCATGGTGGCCGGGGCGCGGTGAGCCTAGGCGCGTGGCGCTATGGTTCCCCTGTGACATTCCGCGCCGAGTCGTCCGGAACCTGAGCATGTACGACGTCATCGTCGTCGGCGCACGCTGCGCCGGGGCCGCCACGGCGCTGCTGCTGGCGCGGCAGGGTGTCAGAGTCCTGCTCACGGACCGGACCGCGTTCCCCAGCGACACGATCTCGACGCACCTGCTGCATCCGACGGGGGTCGCGCGGCTGCGGGCCTGGGGCCTGCTGGATCCGTTGCTGGCCACCGGCTGCCCGCCGATCGACACCATCAGCTTCCAGGCGGCCGACGACCTCGTCCTGCGCGCGGCGCCGTATCCGTGCGACGGGGCCGCGGTGTCGCTGGCGCCGCGCCGGACCGTGCTCGACGCGCTGCTGGTCGAGGCGGCCGTGGCGGCGGGTGCCGAGCTGCGGGAGGGTGTTTCGTTCCAGCGCGTGGTCTGGGAGGACGGCCGAGCGGTCGGCGCCGCGTTCGGTGGACGTGGCGGTGCCTTCACGGAGCGGGCCGCACTGATCATCGGTGCGGACGGCCGGCACTCGGCGGTGGCCCGCCAGGTCGAGGCGAAGACGGTCCGCGACGTCGGCACCTTCGGCTGCCAGTTCTACGGCTACTGGCACGGCCTGCCGAACGTGGGCACCCAGATCTTCATCGGCGGCGGCCAGGCGGTGCTGGCCTACCCCACGCACGACGAGCACCACCTCGTCCTGGTCGGCTGGCCGCACGCACGCTTCGCCGAGGTGAAACAGGACCTCGACCGGCACTTCCTGGCCGCGGTCGGCACCACCGCCCCGGCCGTCGCCGAACAGCTCACCGACGCCACCCACACCGGTTCCATCACCGGTTCCGGCGACCTGGGCAACTACATCCGCGAGTCAGCCGGCCCCGGCTGGGCGCTCGTCGGCGACGCCGCGACGGCGAAGGACCCGGTGACCGCGCAAGGCATCGGCGACGCGTTCGCCCAGGCGCAGTCGCTGGCCGACCGCCTGCCCACCGCCCTCGCCGCCGGCCCGCAAGCCGTCGACGCGGCGACCGCGGCCCACGCCGCCGACCGGAACCGGGCGACCAGCGCAGCGTTCGAGACGACTCTCACGTTCGCGATGGGCGGCAACTCCGGCGCGCTGCTGCCGCTGCTTCGCGCGATCGAGCACCGTCCGGAGCTGATCAGCATGTTCTATGGCATTTACGCCGGACAGTTCACAATGGCGGAGTTCGCTACGGCGGTCGGGTGAACTCGCCGGTCAGCTGAACCCGGCAACCGCCAAGGCCTTCCGCTCGTCCTTATATACGATGCCTTATCTGAGGCCTCTGTAATACGACGGTGCCGATATTCGGCGAATCGCACATATCAGTACATGGAGATATCGCATGCCCTTGAAATCCCTGATCTCCCTCGGCGTGGCCGCCGCCTGCGTCCTGGCCGTCGCGCCGGCCGCCGGCGCGGCCACGTCACCCGCGCCACCGACGACCACCACGACCGTCATCACGACGACGCCCTCGGACAGCATCGGCGGCCTGCCCGCGTCCAGCCTGGACGGAAGCGTCGCGTACGTACCGAGCTCGGCCGCGAAGCACACGGCCTTCGCCGCCCAGAAGGACACCGGTGCGACCGGGTACGACATCTCCTGGCCCGAGTGCGGCGGTGCGATGCCGCCGGCGTCGTCCATCGCCATCGTGGGCGCGGACGGCGGGCACCCCTTCAGCCAGAACCCGTGCCTGCAGCAGGAGGCGGCCTGGGCGGCGACCGCGAACACCCATGCCCAGTACATGGTGCTCGACTCGCCGATCGGCTTCACCTCGCCGCACGTGCTGCAGTACGCCTACCACGGCCCGGCCGGCGACTGCACCGCCACCGAGTACTACTGCCAGTCGTTCAACTGGGGCTACAACGCCGCGTACTCCGCGGTGCAGAACGCCACCGCGGGCGGCGCGACCAGCACCAAGTGGTGGCTGGACATCGAGCTGCCGCAGGCCTCGAGCATCAACCCGCCCGGCGCCCAGTGCTACACCCCGAACTTCTGGGTCTGCGACCAGAGCCTGAACTCCACCGTCGTGCTGGCCGCCGAGCTCGCGCTCCGGCAGCAGGGCAAGGACGTGGGCGTCTACTCCACGCAGAAGCAGTGGGGCGCCATCACCGGCGGCCTGCCGCTGGGCGGACCGATCTGGATCGCCGGCTACGACTACCCGGCGCCGACGTACTGTGACGTCGCCAACGCGAGCAAGTACTGGTTCGCCGCGGGCGCGCCCGAGTTCGTGCAGAGCCTGCCGGCGACGTACGACCCGGACACCGCCTGCTGAACGAAGTTCATCGCGAGGAAGGGCGACCGCGGCACCACCGCGGTCGCCCTTCCTCACTCGCTACGTGCTACTCACTACTCGCCACGCACCACGCGCCGCCAAAGGCGCTCAGCGGTCAGCGGTCGGCGGTCAGCTGCCGACGAGCATCTGCCAGGTCTCCGGCCCGACCTGGCCGTCCACGCCGAGGCCGTGCGCGGACTGGAAGGCCCGGGCCGCGCTGTCGGTACCGGAGCCGAAGCTGCCGTCGACGGACAGGCCGTAGCCGAACTTGTTCAGCTCCACCTGGGCCGCCCGGACGTCGTCGCCGCTGGCGCCCTGCTGGACCTGCACGATGAGCGCCGACCAGGTCTTCGGACCGATCTGGCCGTCGACACCCAGACCGTGCGCGGACTGGAAGCTCTCGGCCGCGGCCAGAGTGCCCGGCCCGAACTGGCCGTCGGCGCTGATCGAGGCACCGTGGTAGCGCAGCAGATACTGCGCGGCCTGCACATTGCTCCCGGTGTCGCCGTCGATGACGTTCGGCCACGGCGGCGCGACGGTGCCGCCGCCGGAGGCGCCGCTCCCGGTGCCCACGAGCATCTGCCAGGTCTGCGGTCCGACCTGGCCGTCCACGCCGAGGCCGTGCGCGGACTGGAAAGCACGGGCGGCCGTGGCCGTGCCGGAGCCGAAGTTGCCGTCGACGGTCAGGCCGTAGCCGAACCGGTTCAGCTCCACCTGAGCGGCCCGGACGTCGTCGCCGCTGGCCCCCGTCTGGACCTGGACGATCAGCGCCGACCACGTCAGCGGGCCGATCTGGCCGTCGACGCCGAGGCCGTGCGCGGACTGAAAGCTCTCGGTCGCGGCGAGCGTGGACGGGCCGAACTGGCCGTCGGCGGTGATCGAGGCACCGTGGTAGCGCAGGAGGTACTGCGCGGCCTGGACGCTGGGCCCGGTCATGCCGTCGGTGATATTCGGCCAGGACGGCAGGATGACGCCGCCCCCGCCGCCGCCCGTGCCGCCCCACTGTCCGAAGTCGGCGGCCATCGCCTGGTCGAGGTCCGCGCCCTTGCCGGCGACCGTGATGTCGTTCTGCACCTGCCGCAGCTGCGCGCGGCTGTCCCAGTTCCCGCCGGACCACGCGTAGGTCTGCCAGCCCCAGGCGATCTTCCCGTTGTTGAACAGCTCCTGGATGACGTGGTACCCGGCGTACGCACCGGTCCGGGACCGGCCGATCACCGAGGCGACGCCGTCGAAGTAGGAGTTGAGCGCGGAGTACATCGAGGGCTGGAGGTCGAAGTCGATGCTGAAGTAGATCGGCCGCGTCGAGGGCATCCCGTCGGCCAGCGCCTGCCGCTGCGCCTCGGCCGCGTGCCCGGCGCCCTGCGAGTAGGGGTCGGAGGGGACGCCGTTCTGCCAGGACTGAAGCCCGTCGGACTCCCAGTTGGAGACGATGCCCAGACCCGCGGCGGTCAGCGCCTGCGCCTCGGACAGGGTGAGGACCTTCGGGTTCGGCAGCCAGCTGAGGTAGCGGCACACGAAGCCGTAGCCGGCCGCGGCGACCGAGCCGGCGGTGAGCGACGCGTCGGAGTAGTCGATCCCGTACACGGTTCCCGCCGACGCCGACGCCGCCGCCGACGCCGACTGGGCCAAGCCGATACCGGCCACGGAAGCCACCGCGGCGCCGCCGGCGAGAGTCAGCAGCCTGCGTCGGGACAATCGGGGGCTGTCGCCAAACTGGTTCATGACACGGTCCAATCCTTGACGTGGGGTTGCGGTGAGCAACGCGGGAGCCGCAGGACGACGCGGGCCGAGCCATCGTCGGCGAACCTCGGCCCGGTATCCAGACCACGCCGGTAGGGTGAACCGTTCCCGCCCCGCGACAACACCGCTACCTGCGGTTTGGGGTACTGGATCGGGCAACTGTCGAGTGCGCAGTTGAACGCAGAATATTGATCCACACGTCCGCGACGCCGGGCCCCACCCGCCAATCGTGGGGACCCGGCGTCGCAGTGCCCTGTCTGACCGCAGGGCTCAGTAACCACTCAGTGAAGCGACCAGACCTGGTTGGCCTGGGTCCCCCCGCCGCCGTAGCAGTCCCAGATCTGGAGCAGGGTGCCGTTGCCGGTGCCCTGGCCCGCCGCGTCCAGGCACTTGCCCGAGTTGGGGTTGGTGATGGTGCCGTTGCCGTTGACCTGCCACTGCTGAGCCGCGGTGCCGTTGCACGTCCACAGCCGGACCTGCGTCCCGTCGGCGGTACCGGCGCCCGCCACGTCCAGACACTTGCCGGACTGCGGGTTGACGAACCGGCCGCCGGTGTTCGACCACAGCTGGTTCCAGGCGCCGCCGCAGTCCCACAGCTGCACCGGGGTGCCATCGGCGGTGCCGAGGTTCTGGATGTCCAGACAGCGGCCGCTGCCCTGGCCGACGATCTCGCCGCCGCCACCGCCGCCTCCCCCGCCACCGCCGGAGCCGTTGGTGGTGAAGGAGAAGGAGTTCACGCCGAGCCCCGGGCCGCCCTGCCAGGGCTCGAAGCCGAACTGGACGCTGGTCAGGTACCAGGCGCTGCTCATGTAGCCGCGGCTGAGCGAGTCGTTCGTGAAGTCCTTGATGTTCACGGTGATCGCGGTGGTCGGATTCTCACGGACGTAGGACACGTCGTTCCAGCCGATCCCGCCGTTGTTCATCCGGGACTCCCACACGTCCCACGTCGCGCCCTCGATCGTCGCGGTGCCGATCTGCGAACCCGCGGGGCGGGGCGCGCCGGAATGGTTCGCCCAGATCATCAGCTCCTCGCCGTCGTTCTGCCCGGAGGGGTTGGGCTGGGTGTCGAACCAGATGTCGTAGGAGGCGTCCCACTGGCCGGCGGCGGTGGCGAAATCGACGCTGGACTGCGGGTTGCCGAAGGCCGAGACCTGCAACGGCAGACCGCTGCCGGTCGAGCAGTTGCCGTAGTGGCAGCCCGCATAGATCGACGGGTACGCCGCGGGCGCGCCGCCGGTGCCGACGTTGTGGTCGCCGGTGGTGACGGAGAACCCGTCGTTCGTCACGTCCAGGCACTGCTGGATCGTGTCGCCCCATTCGTTGTTCTGCACGATGTACTGGCCGCCGGAGACCGCGGTGCTGTCGTACTTGCCGCAGATCGTGGTGTCCGCGTGGGCGGCGGAGGCGGTGAACGTCCCCGCGGCCGCCACCGCGAGCGCGAGCAGCAAGCCGCGCCATCTGCGGACGATCGGAGATTGTCGGAACTGAGCCATGGACGAGACCTTCCGTTGCGTCGGAGAGGTGCATCTGCCAGCGCTTCCGGTATCGGCCGAGCGATCAAGCTGGGGCTGGAATCCCCAGTCGATGTCACACTCGCCGTGAAATTGGAAGCGCTTCCGGTGAGAGTAGCGATCCGATGCGTGACAGGGAAGGGGCTTTGCAAGGATTCTGTTACCCGACGGCAACAGGAGCGGTGGGGCGCCCTCGTGAAATGATGGGAGCGCTTCCAGTGCCGTGGGAGCCCAAGCCGGCCGATCCGCCGCCGACACCGGCGGGCCGAGCCGCGCACCCGACCGCCCGAAAGGCAGACGCGCCATGCCCGAGGCCCCACGCCGTCAACCCACCCTCGACGAGGTCGCCGAGCGGGCCGGCGTCTCGCGCACCGCCGCCTCAAGGGTGCTGAACAACGCCCCGCACGTCAGCAAGGCCAAGCGCGACGCGGTCCAGAAGGCCATCAGGGAACTGGGATACGTCCCGAACGCGACGGCCCGGGCGCTGGCCACCCGGCAGGCCGGCGCGGTGGTCCTGGCGATCACCGACGACGACTCCGCACTCGGCCAGGACACCCCCTTCTACAGCCAGGCGATCGCCGGGGTCACCACGGTCCTGGAGGAGACCGGCCTGGAGCTCATGCTGGTCCTGGTCAACTCCCCCCGCAGCCGCTCCAAACTCCAGGACGTACTGCAGACCCACAGCGCCGCCGGCGTCATGCTGATGGGCCGGCACGGCGACGACCCGCTCGCCGCGCTCGCCGAACAGGCCGACACCCCGGTCGTCTTCGGCGGCCGCCCCCTGAACGTCGAACCGCGCTTCTACGTCGACTCCGACAACCGCGGCGGCGCCCGCGCGGCCACCGAACACCTCATCGCCCGGGGACGCACCCGCATCGCCGCCATCACCGGCCCGCTCGACAGCGACGCCGGGCTGGCCCGACACCGCGGCTACCTGGACGCGATGGCGGTCGCGGGCCTGGACTCCAGCCGGGTCGCGCACGGCGACTACACGGAGGCCAGCGGAACGCAGGCCATGCAGGCCCTGCTGAACCTCCACCCGGACCTCGACGCCGTGGTCGCGGGCAACGACACCATGGCCATCAGCGCCCTGCGAACGCTGACCACCGCCGGCCGCCGGGTCCCCGACGACGTCGCCGTCACCGGATTCGACGACTACCTCGCCGCCCGGCACACCGCTCCCCCGCTGACCACGGTGCACCAGTCGATCCAGGCCTGGGGCCGCGAGATGGCGCGGATGCTGCTCGCGGTGATCGACGGCGCGCAGCCCAGCCCGCTGATCCTGCCGACCCGGCTCATCGTGCGCGAATCCAGCTGACGCGGTCGTTTCGGATAGTCGGGATGAATCCCCCGGATCACCGCCGCCGCTTCCAGTCATCAATGCCTTGACAGATCCACACCGATTGACGCAGCTCCCGCGCGACCTGTAGGACTTGGTGGCCGTTCGACGTCACCGCCGGTCTGTCGGCGTGTTCCACAAGGGGGCAGCCGTGCCGACTCGCCGATCTCGAATAACCGCATTGGGCATCACCGCGGCCGTCGCCACGGCCGGTCTGGCTCAGCCGCAACTGGCCAAGGCTGACGATGTCACGGTGTCGGTCGACAACGCCCGCACCGGATGGGACCAGCACGAGCCCGGCCTGAGCCCCGCCGACGTCTCCGACCCGACGTTCGGACAGATCTTCTCGACCACGGTCGACGGCCAAGTCTTCGCCCAGCCTCTGGTGGCCGGCGGCATGCTCGTCGTCACCACCGAGAACAACAAGGTCTACGGCCTGGACCCGCAGTCCGGGGCGATCCTGTGGACCCGGTCGGACCTGGGCCCGGCCTGGCCCTCGGACTCGATCGACCCGCCGACCGGCTGCGGCGACCTGGGGCCCACGGTCGGCATCACCAGCGCTCCGGTGTACGACCCGGCCAGCAACACGGTCTATTTCACGTCCAAGACCTACGCCAACGGCGACCCGACGCAGGCCAGCTGGCTGATGCACGCGATCGACCCGGGCACCGGCGCCGAGCGCTCGGGGTGGCCGACCAAGATCCAGGGCGCGCCGAGCAACGACCCCTCGACGCCGTTCGACGCCTTCCACGAGATGCAGCGCCCCGGACTGCTGCTCCTGAACGGCGTGGTCTACGCCGGGTTCGGCGCACACTGCGACTTCACTCCCTGGCACGGCTACGTCGTCGGCGTCGACGCCGCCTCCGGGCAGCAGACCGCGATGTGGACCTCGGAGACCAACGACGCCGGCAGCGGCGCCGGCATCTGGCAGTCCGGCGGCGGTCTGATGTCCGACGGCGACGGCCGCATCATCGTCGCCACCGGCAACGGCATCAGCCCGAAGCCGGGTCCCGGCAACAATCCGGGCACCTACCTCGCCGAGTCGGTGGTCCGACTCCAGGTGGGCTCGGACCGCTCGCTGACGCCGGTGGACTTCTTCAGCCCCTCCGACAACGCGACGCTGGACATGAACGACACCGACCTGGGCTCCGGCGGTCCGGTCGCGCTTCCGGACAGCTTCGGCACCGCGAAGGTGCCGCACCTGCTCTTCCAGGAGGGCAAGGACGGCCGGATCTTCCTGCTCAACCGCGACAACCTCGGCGGCATGGGGCAGGGCCCCAAGGGCACGGACGCCGCCGTGCAGACCATCGGCCCGCTGCCCGGCGGCCAGTGGGGGCACCCGGCGGTGTGGGGCGGCGACGGCGGCTACGTCTACGAGGTGGGCAACCAGCAGCCGTTGGTCGCGCTCCAGGCCGGGGCGACAGCGGACGGCATTCCCACCCTGACCCAGGCCGGGTCCAGCACCGACATCTTCGGCTACACCAGCGGATCGCCGATCGTCACCTCGACCGACTCCGTGTCCGGCAGCGCCGTCGTCTGGGTGGTGCAAGCCCCGGTCGGGCCCTGGGGCAACGGCGCGACCGGCGAGAACGCCACCCTGAATGCGTACTCTGCGATCCCCGACTCGCACGGCACCCTCGACAAGCTGTACTCGGCGCCGATCGGCCGCGCGGCCAAGTACTCGGTCGTGGCCACCGACTCCAACCGGGTTTACGTCGGCACCCGCGAGACCGACCTCGTGGGGAAGGTCATCGGTTTCGGCAAGCCCGCGAAGACACCACTGACCACGCCTCCGGTGACGTTCGGACCGGTCGAGGTGGGTTCGCACGTCCAGAAGCAGGTGACGCTGACCGCGACGCAGCAGGTGACCGTCACCGGCGCCACGGTGAACGCCTCTCCCTACACCATCGACACCTCGCCGCTGGCCTCGCCGGTGACGCTGAACGCCGGCGACCAGCTGACCCTGAACGTCACCTTCACCCCGACCGCCCCCGGCGCTGCGAACGGGATCATGACCGTCGCGACCAGCGCCGGAAGCGTCGGCGTGGCCTTGAACGGCACCGGTCTGACGAACGGCCTCGGAGCCTCGCCGAGCCCGGTCAAATTCCAGAACGAACAGCCGACCGGCACGACGGAGACGATGGCGGTCCGGATCTGGAACACCGGGTCCGTCGACGAGACGATCAAGAGCGTCACGCTGCCGAGCGCGCCGTTCACCGTCCAGGGGCTGTCGCAGGGCACGACCATCGGTGTCGGCAAGTCGGTCTCGGCGACGATCACCTTCGCCCCGACGGCTCCCGGGCCGGCGAACGACCAGCTGACCGTCGTGTCGACCAGTGGCACCCTGAACGTCCCGCTCTCCGGCGGTGCGGTGTCGGGCTTCGGGCACCTGCAGATGTCGCCCGCCGCCTTGGACTTCGGCAACGTCACGGTCGGTTCCACGGCGACGGTGGGCTTCGACGCGACGAACACCGGAACCGCGCCGCTGACCATCTCGAAGGCGAAGGCGCCGACCGGCGTGTTCAACACCGCTCTGCCGATCTCCGAGGGCCAGGTCCTCGGACCGGGTCAGAGCATCCACGTGAACATGACCTTCACCCCGACCACGACCGGCGTGCAGCAGGCCGCGTACGAGATCACCCCGGCCGACGGCCAAGGCGCGATGTACGTCCAGATAAGCGGCAACGGCGTCGCCCCGAGCAGCCCGCCCTCCAACCCCGGCAGCGGCAATCCCCCGACCGCCGGAGGCAACCCCACGGTCACCCGGCTGTCCGGCGGCGACCGGTACGGCACCGGCGTCGCGGTGTCGCAGTCGCACTGGGCCAACGCCGGCGGCGACGCCACCGGCCGCCCGACCGCGCGCGTCGTCGTGCTGGCCCGCGGCGACCAGTTCGCCGACGCGCTGGCCGGCGTGCCGCTGGCGGCCAAGGCCGGCGGCCCGCTGCTGCTCACCGACCCGGCCGCGCTGACCCCCGCGACCCTGGCCGAGATCCGCCGGGTCCTGGGCACCGGCGGCGGCCAGATCGACGTCCTCGGCGGCACCCAGGCGATCGCCCCCGGCATCGTCAGCGAACTGACCCACCTCGGCTACAGCGTGAACCGCTTCGCCGGCGCCGACCGCGACCACACCGCCCTGGACATCGCCGAACGCGGCCTCGGCAGCCCGCAGCACGTGGTCCTGGCGACCGGCCAGGACTACGCCGACGCCCTCGCCGCCGGCCCGTTCGCCACCGGCCCCGCCGCGACCGCGGCCGGACCGGCCGCAGTGATCCTGACCGACGGCAAGACTCTGGCACCGGACGTACGAGCGTTCATCGCGAGCCGCATCGCCCAGTCGTCCGCCGGCGCGCCCGCGGCCTGGGCGATCGGCGGCCAGGCCGTGACCGCGACGGCCGGCCTGCCCGGCTACGTCCGCCCGCTGGCCGGCGCCACCCGCTACGAGACCGACATCAAGGTGGTCCAGGCCGCCATGGCCGCCGGCGGCGTCCAGCGGCTCGGCGTCGCGACCGGCACCGGCTTCCCCGACGCCCTGACCGGCGGCGCGCTGACCGCGGCCACCGGCGGCGAGCTGGTGCTGGTGCCGTCGACACTGCCGCCGGAGACGGCGAACCTGCTCAGCGCGCTCCGGCCGCAGCTGACGTCGGTGGACCTGTTCGGCGGGACCGCGGTCATCAGCCCGGCCCTGGCCGGGCAGGTGACTTCGGCGGTGAACGGGCGGGGTCAGTAGCCTGACTCGACGCTTCGATGCTTCGGCGCTTCGGGTGATTCGCTGATCGCCGCTGTCGGATGCCCGCGCCTCAGGGCAGCGTGACGACGACCTTCGCGGCCGAGACGCCGTTGCGCTGAAGGTCCATGGCGGCCTGGATGTCGTCCAGGCTCTTGCCGACGACCATCGGCTTCGGGGCGGCCAGATAGCTGCCGTCGGCGAGGGCCGCGGGCAGGAAGTCGCGGTAGATCGCGGTGCCGACCTCGTTGGTCTTGAGCGTCGTGCCGAAGATGTACTTCAGGCCGACTCCGTGCGTTCGCGCCGCGAACTGCAGCGCGATGTTGGAGCCGATGAGTCGTGCGAGCAGGCGTGGGAAGGCGAGCCGGCCGCGGTCGGGCGCGCCCAGGCGCTCGAAGGACACCGGCGGGTTGGCCAGTGCCACGAACTTCTTGCCGCGGCACTTGCGCACGATGCGGACGCAGGACGCAGCGGAGGTGGTGCCGAAGGCGATGGCGCCGGCCAGGGTGCGGTCCTGGAATGCTTCGATGATGTCTGGCACGGCGGTCGGGCTGGTGTAGTCGAAGACCGCGCTGGCTCCCAGGGCTCGGACGTAGTCGAAGTTGCGTGGCGAGGCGGTGGTGACGACCTCGTAGCCGCCGGCGACCGCCAGCTGGACGGCGTTGCTGCCGACGCTGGTGGATCCGCCCCACACCAGGACGGTCTCGCCGGTCGGCTCGGGGTTCGCCGACGGGTGCCGCAGGCCCAGGTGGCTGGGTTGGAACAGGCCGCAAGCGGCGGTGGACACAGCCAGCGGGAGGACGACGGCGTCCTCGAACGGCATCGCGTCCGGCACGGGGCACGCCAGCTTCTCCGACACGAGGGGGTAGAGCTGGAAGGCGCCCTCGGCGGCGCTGGTGCGGTCCTTGTCCGTCCCGACCGCGAGGCCGAGCACGCGGTCCCCGACGCGGAACCGGGTGACCTCGGCCCCCACCTCGACGACCTCGCCGGCGACGTCCGTGCCGAGCACCGTCGGGTAGCGCAGCCAGCCGTAGGTCAGGCTGCCCTCGACCTGGATGATCCAGTCCAGGGGGTTGATCGCGACCGCCCGGTTGCGCACGACGAGCTGGTCGGGGCCGGGGCGGGTGGAGGGCGCCGGCCGGACTTCCAGGCGCGCGTGCTTGGCCGGGATCCAGGCCGCGGCGTTTGCGGGGACGTCGGCGGAGGAGTTCGCGGGAGTGTTCGCGGGAGTGTTCGCGGGAGTGGTCATGGAGGGCTCCTGCCAGTGACTGCACTTGGTGTAATGACCTCACTGTGGCATGCGATTGCACCAAGTGCAAACAGTGACTTCACCGGGTGCAGACCCAGCGGCGGACGCGCCGGTACAGTGAGGGCCATGGCCCGGTGGGAACCCAACGCGCAGCAGCGGCTCCAGCAGGCGGCCGGCGCGCTGTTCGCCGAACGCGGCTACGCCGACGTCACCGTCGCCGACATCGCCGAGCGCGCCGGCCTGACCAAGCGCACGTTCTTCAACCACTTCCCCGACAAGCGCGAGGTCCTGTTCGCCGACGCCGCCGCCTTCGAAGCGCACGTCCTGAAGCACCTGGCCGCGGCCGACCCGGCCCTGGCGCCCCTGGACGCCGCCGTCGAGGCCCTGGCCGGCGCCGCCCTGAGCGACCTGGCGAAGTACGGCGAGTACGCCGCCACCCGGCGCGAACTGATCGCGTCCTCGACCGAACTCCAGGAACGGGACCTGATCAAGACGGCAGCCCTCACGGCGGCCATCGCAGCCGGGCTCCTGGAGCGCGAAGCGCCGCCACGGACGGCGGCCTTCGCCAGCAAAGCCGCGGTCGCGGTGTTCGTGGCCGCCTGCGACGACTGGATCGACTCCCCCACCGCCAACCTCACGACCCTGATGTACCAAGAGCTGGCCGAACTGCGGCACGCGGTGTGCGGAGCTTGATCCCAAGACCGATCAGGCAGCCGCTGTCGGCGCTTCAAGAGAACCGGTGAAGCGACGGCCTTCCGCTGACCATGGAGTGAAATCGACTTCTTCGCCGCCGTCGAAGTCCCGTAGTCTGCCCACATCTGTACACCTACTCCACGCGCGGCAGCGGCGCGTGGAACCGTCGGGAGCGCACAACCAGATGGCTGCGAACGAGGCACCGGATCCCTCCCAGGTTCGTGACCTGGAGGAGTTCATCACGGCCCTCGGAGAGCTGCGGCAATGGGCCGGCGGCCCGTCCTACCGGATGTTGGCCAAGCGCGTCGGGCCGCTGATGCGACCGCCGCAGCTCATCGCGCACACCACCGTCTCCAGCGTCTTCCAGCCGCAGCGCCGCCGTCTGGACATCGATCTGGTGACGACCATCGTCCGGGCCCTCGGCGTGCCCGAGCCGGAGGTGGCGCGCTGGCGGCAGGCGTGCGTCCAGGTGCATGTGCGGGCCAAGGCCGGCGACCCGGCCGTGCCGCTCCGGCAGCTGCCCGCGAACCTCGCCACTCTCACCGGACGCGACGCCGAACTCAAGCAGCTCCTCGCCATCGCGGCCGCCACCGGGGACGCGGCGAAGACGGTGGTGGTCTCCGCGATCGACGGCATGGCCGGGATCGGCAAGACCGCCCTGGCCGTGCACGCCGCTCACCTCGCCGCCGAGAACTTCCCCGACGGGCAGCTGTTCGTCGACCTGCACGCGCACACCGCCGGCACCGGCCCCCGCGATCCGAACGAGGCGCTGGGCCGACTCCTGCAGGCCCTCGGCCTGGATCCCCAAGCGATCCCGCCGGAACTGGACGAGCGGGCCAAAGCCTTCCGGAACCGGCTGGCCGGCAGCCGCACCCTGATCGTCCTGGACGACGCCGCCAACGAGCAGCAAGTCCGTCCCCTGATTCCGGCCACTCCCGGCTGTCTGGTCCTGGTCACCAGCCGCAACCGCCTCAAGGCCCTGGACGACGCGCACGCGGTGCCGCTGGACGTCCTGGACCCCGCGGACGCGGTCGCCCTGCTGTGCCGGCACGCCGGCCCCGGCCGCATCGCCGCCGACGACCCGGCGGTGGCCAGGATCGCCGAGCTGTGCGGCTACCTGCCGCTGGCACTGCGCATCACCGCCACCAACCTGGCCCACCGCCCCGCCTGGACCACCGAGCACCTGGAGGCGCGGCTGCGCACCGGCCTCGCCGACCTGGCCGCCTTCGACGACGGCGACCGCCGGGTCCGTGCCGCGTTCGACCTGTCCTACGACAACCTCACCCCGGACCAGCAGGCCATGTTCCGCCACCTCGGACTGGTCCCGGGCCAGGACAGCGACCTTTACGCGGCCGCCGCGCTGCTGGACACCGGCCTGAACGAAGCCGACACGCTCCTGCAGGACCTCACCGACCGCAGCCTGCTGACCGAAACCGCCCCCGGGCGCTATCGGCTGCACGACCTGCTCCGTGAGCACGCCCGCACCCTCGCCGCGACCCACGAATCCACCAAGCAGCGCACGACGGCACTGGACCGGCTGCTGCACTACTACGCCCACACCGCGCAGACCGCCTCCACCGCCATCGCCCGCTTGCCACGCCCCGAACCCGACGGCCCCGCCCCCGCCCACACACCGGATCTGACCGATCCCGAGACCGCCCGAGCCTGGCTGCGGACCGAACACCGCAACCTCGATGACGCACACACCCAGGCCCGCCATCTCGACGACCACACCATCGCCCTGACCGCGGGCATGGCCGAGATCCTGCTGTCCGACGGCCCCTGGGTCCGCGCCTTGGAAGTCCACCAGGGCGCGGCGGAGGCAGCCGCCCGTCTCGACCGCCCTGCCGCCCACGCCACCGCCCTGACCGACCTGGGACGATTGCGGCGTCTGACCGGGGATTCGCCGGGCGCCGCCGACGACTTCGCGCGGGCCTTGGAGATGTTCCGGCAGATCGGCAACCGCCTCGGCGAAGCCAACGCCCTGACCAACCTGGGGCAGGTGCGGTACCAGGGCGGGGACGTTCCGGGCGCGGCGGATACGTTCGCCCAGGCTCTGGAGATGTTCCGGCAGATCGGCAACCGCCTCGGCGAAGCCAACGCCCTGATCAACCTGGGGCGGGTACGGGACACGAGCGGCGACTATCCGGGCGCGGCGGATACCCACATGCGGGCCCTGGAGATCTTCCAGAAGATCGGCAACCGCCTCGGCGAGGCCAGCGCTCTGAACGAGCTGGGGCGGGTGGCGCATATGAACGCTGATTTCGTGGGTGCGGTAGACGCCCACTCGCAGGCCTTGGAGATCTTCCGGCGGATCGGCAACCGCCTCGGCGAAGCCAACGCGTTGAACGACATCGGGCGCGTCGGGCATCAGAGCGGGGATTTCGCGGGCGCGCTGGACGCCCACACCCGAGCCCTGGAGGTCTTCCGGCAGATCGGCAACCGCCTCGGCGAGGCGATGGCCCTGCACGACCTGGGGCGGGCGCGCTTTCTGACCGGGGACTATCCGGGCGCGGCACAGGCCCACACTCAGGCCCTGGAGCTCTACCGACAGCTCGGCAACCGGGGCAACGAGGCTTCGGTGCTGACCGACCTGGGACGAGTGCGGTATCTGACCGGCGACTTCCAGGGCGCGGCGGACACCCACAGCCAGGCCCTGGAGGCTTTCCGACAGATCGGCTATCGCGGCAACGAGGCTTGGGCGCTGAACTTCTACGCGGCCGCGATCGCCGCGCTCGGCGACCGTCCCCGAGCCTTCGCGCTGTACGAGCAGGCACTGGCGATGAACCGGGAGCTGCACAAACCCGACGACGAAGCGATCTCGCTGGAGGGCATCGCCGACCACTATCTGGCCACCGGCGATCCCGCCCAGGGCCTGGCGTACATGGGCCAGGCGTTGGAGATCTACCGGCGCCTCGGGATGCGGGCAGACACCGAACGGGTCCAGGCCCGGTTGGCCGAGCTCGAAGCACGATAGTCCCGCACGGCCTCGGCCTGGGCCGGTATTGGCCGGGGCGAGGTTGGCCGGGCGAGGTTGGCCGGGCGAGGTTGGCCGAGCCGTAATCGGCCGGACCGAGATCGGCTGGTGCGGGATCGGCCGGGGCGGAGGCTGGCCGCGACCGACAGGTGGTGTCAGGCCTCGCCGTCCACGCGCCGAGGCTCCCGCGTCACACCTTCGCGCCGCGCACGACCAGCGAACCGACGTGCCCGTTCGCGCGCGCGTCCCGGCTGGCCAGGCCCGGCGACGGTCCGATGCCCACGACGAGCCCTCCGTCGACCGCGACCCACGCACCGGCCGCCAGGTGGGCCGGCACGTGCGCGCCGAGCGCGGCGCGCAGCGGGGCGTTCGGGTCCGGCTCGACCGCCCGGGGGTCCATCGCGCCGCGCCACTCCCGCACCGTCCGCTCCCGGTAGCCGAGGCGGCGCCAGACCACGTACTGCGCGACGATCAGCGGGCCGAGGAACGCCAGCACCGGCACGGCCGTGCTGACCACGCGCCACCAGAACAGGGCCATGATGAGCGCCGTCACCGCGACGCCCAGGGCGCCCGCCGTCACGGCCGGCCGGCGGCCGAAGGCCTTGCCCGCCGCCATCGGGAACAGCACGAGCATCACCAGGTCGCCCAGCCCGATCGCCACCAGGGCTCCGTGGCTGCCCGGGATGACCAGCAGCGGGGCGAACGGCAGGCCGTGCAGGTGGTCGGAGAACCGGGTCATCAGGGACGTCAGGCTGGTCGCGATGAGGTCGTAGCCGGTGAGCAGCGCCGCGAACGCCGCGACGTGCGCCGCGCGCATGCCGCCCTGCACCCACATGCCCGTCACCCCGATCACCGCCACGGCGAGTCCGGCGTCGGTGAGCAGGGTCGTGGGCAGCGGATGGCCCGACAGCCAGCAGGCCCAGGTCGCGGCGCACAGCGCCAGCGCGGCCAGGGTGGCCGGCCGGCCGCCGAGCAGCGGGGCCGCGGCGGTCTGGATCGCGACCACGGTCACCAGGCCGAAGACCGCGGCGACCACGGTCGCCGGCAGCTCCAGGTAGAGCAGCGGCGCGATCACCACCGACACCGCCATGACCGCGACGTCGGACCGGACGAACAGCCCGATCGGCGGCCGGCTCACGGTGTACCGGCGGACGTGGACCAGCGCGAGGCCGATCAGGAGGGCGACGACCAGGACGAGGCCCGCGAGCGCGGGGGCGGACGGCTTCACGGCCGGCTCCCCGCCAACGCCTCGTCCGATCTGACGCCGCGGCTCGGATCGCCACCGTCGCCGGGTCTGACCGCCCTCTGATATTCGTCACCGCCGCCGACCTGGCCCGCGCTGTCGAACGAGTACTCCCGCAGATCGGCACGCACCGTGTTCCGCGCCGGCAGCAGCTCGGCGTCATCGTGCACGACGATGCCCTTCACCGCGACGCCGAGCGCGGCGGCCCGCTCCTCCAGCCGTCCGAGGATCCGGGCGGACCGCTGCCGCGCGACGACGTGCAGCACCGGCCCGCCGGGCTCGTCGACCAGGCAGTACCGGGCCGGCAGCGGGATCGCGCGCTCGGCCTCCAGCAGGTCCAGGATCGAGCGGGTCGGCACGGCGACGCTCAGCGGACCGTCGTACCGGCCCAGGATGTCGGAGGAGGCCGCCATGCCGGCCAGCTCGCACGTCGGCGTGGTGTCCGGAACCCGCACCAGGTCGTTCGTGACATAACGCAGCAGCATCGTGCACTCCCGGTAGGGGACATACGGCGTGACCACGAGGGTCGCGGCACCCCCCGGCGCCGCGGGTTCAAGGGTCCGCGGGTCCAGCAGCTCGATGTGCCCGAACTCCGCGGGGTAGTGCAGATGCCCCTGCGAGCAGTGCGCGCCGCCCGCGGGCAGGATCTCCGTGGCCTGATACGCACGCTCCGGCGCGACGCCGAACGCCTCCTCGACGCGCGCCCGCAGCGCCTCGCTGACCACCTCGCCGCCGGAGAGCAGGTCGGTCAGGCCGAAGTCGGCCGGCCGCCAGCCGTCCCGCTCGGCGGTCTCGACCAGAGACGCGAACACCGACGCCGGTGCGGAGAAGTTCGTGATCCGCGGCGCCCGGCCGGGCAGGTTCAGCGGCGTGGCCAGGCGTTCGAGCACCAGCTCCGGGGCGATCGAGCCGATCTGGACGAACGCCGCCCCGACCCGCCGGACGATCTCGGCGGTCACCAGGTAGCCGAGCGTGGCGCGCGAGGAGACGCCGGTGGCCACCACGTCGTGCGGCCGGACGCCGAGGGTCATCGCCATGGCGATCGTGCTGAGCGCGATGACGTTCTCCAGGTCGCCCTGCGAGTACCAGACGACGGTCGGCGTCCCGGTGGTCCCGGTGGTCGCGGCCATCAGGTACGGCACCGAGCCGGACGCGACGAACGCCGCCGGCATCGCCCGCAGCGAGGCCTTGGACGTCGGCGGCACCTGCGACCAGGTGTCGGCGGTCAGCTCCTCCGGCCGGATCCCGAGCTCGCCGAACAGCCGGCCGTAGTACGCCGTCTGCGCGGCCGCGCGCCCGGCCGTCCGGCGCAGCGCGCGCGTCGTGATGGTGTTCTGCACGTCCGGGTCGATCACACCCTGCCGGCCCGGGAGCAGCTGCGAGTCGTCGCCGACCGTCCCGAACTCACGCAGGGTGGCCACCAGGTCCTGCGAGACCCGGGTCAGCACGTCGGGCCGGAGCCGGCCGCGCAGGATTCCGGCGGCATAACGCATCTGGTCGATTCCGCTGCGCAGCATGGGGCCTCCCGGTGTCTGGGCATCTGGGTGTCTGGGCGTCAGGGCGTCTCGGTCGCGCGAGGTCTGGTGACATGGGGCGGGCCGAGCACGCACGTCCGAGAGTGCGTGTTCGGCCCGGGTCAGCAGCAGATGCCGGCAAGCAGCCTCAGCTCAGCTGCGAGCTGAACATCGCGCTCGACAGCGTCGACAGGACGTACTTGGCGTAGTGGCGAGTGGCCTTGGCCATGATGGACTCCTTCGAAACGGTGCGGGTAGGACGCAAGAACTCTTTCACCGGGCGCCTGCGATACCCTTGCCGCTTGCTTGCAGTGCCCTTGCGTTTCGCGGACACCGGCGGCCGGCACGGGCCGCGACATCGGGGCACACCTGCGGCGGGGAGGGACGAACGTGGAATTCGGTGTGCTCGGACCGCTGTTCGTCCACGACGGCACCCGGGAGATCCCGATCTCCTCGCCCCGTCAGCGGGCCCTGCTGGCGACGCTGCTGCTGCACGCCGGATCGCCGGTGGCGGCGGACACGCTCGTCGAGGCCGTGTGGGACGACATCCCGGCCGGCGCCCGGTCCACGCTGCACACGTACGTGACGCGGCTGCGCAAGGCCGTCGGCGCCGAGGTCGCCGAGCGGATCCGGACCCGCGGCGGGAGCTACGTGGTCGAAGTCCGCGAGGGCGAACTCGATCTGCACCGCTTCGCGGGTCTGCGGGACTCGGCGCGCGCCGCCGCGGACAGCGGCGACTGGTCCGCGGCCGCGGACCGGTACCGGCAGGCGGTCGCGCAGTTCCACGGCGAGCCGCTGGCCGACGTGCCCTCCAGCCTGCTGCACCGGGAGCACGGGCAGCAGTTGGCCGAGGACCGGCTGCGGGCGCTGGAGCAGCGCATCGACGCCGACCTGGAGCTGGACCGGCACGCTGATGTGGTGGCCGAGCTCCAGACCCTGGTGGCTGTGCATCCGCTGCGCGAGCACTTCAGTGCCTGCCTGATGACCGCTCTGTACCGGTCGGGCCGGCGGGCCGAGGCGCTGGCCTGCTATCAGCGGGCGCGGGCGGCGCTCGCCGACGAGCTCGGGATCGAGCCGGGGGCCGAGCTGCGGGAGCTGCATCTGCGGATTCTGCGATCCGAGGAGGAGGGCGAGGCTGCGGCGTCTTCGGCGCAGACGCCGGCCGTCCCGGCGCCGCAGTCGTCTTCGTCCCCGGACCCGGCCCCGGCCCCGTCACCCCGTCCGACACCGGCCCACCTGCCGCAGGCGATCAGCGACTTCACCGGCCGCGACGCCGACCTCGCCGCGCTCCTGGACTGGCTCGACCCGACCACGGACCCGACCACGGACCCGAGCACCGGCCCGACCGCCGGTGCCGCGCCGGTCGCCGTGATCTCCGGCAGCGGCGGCATCGGCAAGACCTCGCTGGCGGTGCGCACGGCGCAGACCCTGCGCCGGCACTTCCCGGACGGCCAGCTCGCCGTCGACCTGCGGGCCGGGGCCGGGACCCCGGTGGATCCCGGCGCCGTGCTCGCCGGGTTCCTGCGCGACCTGGGTGTCGACAGCCGCGAGATCCCGTCCGGCACCGACCGCCGGGCCGCGCTGTTCCGGTCCGCCGTCGCCGGCCGGAGGCTGATCATCCTGCTGGACGACGCCCAGGACGCGGCGCAGGTCCGGCCCCTGCTGCCCGCCGACCCGGGCTGCGCGGTCGTCGTCACCAGCCGCAACCGGCTCGCCACGCTCGAAGGCTGCCGCCGGGTCATCCTCGGGATGCTCGAACCGGCCGACGCCCGGTCGCTGTTCGCCCGGATCATCGGCGAGGACCGGCTGGCCGCCGAGCCGGACGCGGCCGCCGCCGTCCTGGACGGCTGCGGCGGGCTGCCGCTGGCGATCCGGGTCGCCGCGGCCCGGCTCGCCGCGCGCCCGAGCTGGACCATCGCGTCCCTGGCCGGCCAGATCACCGACGCCCGCCGGCGCCTGGACGAGCTCCAGGTGGACGACCTCGCCGTCCGCGCGAGCTTCCAGGTCAGCTACGACGGCCTCGCGCGCCCGGCCGGCGACGACGACCTGCGGCGCGCACTACGGCTGGTCAGCCTCTGGGAAGGGGCGTCGCTGAGCCTGCCCGCCGCCGCGGCCCTGCTCGACCTGCCGCCGGGCACCGCCGAGACGGCGCTGGAACTGCTCGTCGACAACAACCTGCTCGACTCGCAGGAGCGCGGCGTGTACCGGCTGCACGACCTGATCAGGCTCTGCGCGGCCGAGATCAGCACCGCGCACGACACAGAACCCGAACGAACCGAGGCCATCGCCCGGGTCCTGCGCTGGTACCTGCACACCGCCGCCGCGGCCCACCGCCGCCTGGCCCCGCTGGCCCGCCAGCTCGACCTGGACCCGCCGGACGGCACCGTGGCCCCGCTCGACTTCCCCGACTACGACGCCGCACTGGCCTGGTCCTCGGCCGAGGACCGGAACCTGACCGCGGCCGTCCGGATCGCCGAGCGCGCCCACGACGACGTCGTGGCCTGGCAACTCGCCGTGGCGACGGCGCCGTACTACCAACTGGACACCCCCACCGCCGACTGGCTGAAGACCTTCCGCATCGGCTGCGACGCCGCCCACCGCCTCGGCGACCGCTTCGCCGAGGCGCGCATGCTCAACGGCCTGGGCATCGGCTACGGACTCATCCGCGCGGACGACACCGCCATCGAACACCTCCGCCAGGCCCTCCAGATCCGCCGCGAGATCGGCGACCGCCGCGGCGAAGGCGCGACCCTGGCCAACCTCGGCACCGTCTACGAACGCGTCGACCGCTTCGAGGAAGCCCTGGAGTGCCACAGCCAGTCCCTCGCCGTGGCGCGCTCGGTCGGCAACGACAACGGCGCGAGCGTCGCCCTCGGCAACATCGTGGCCTCCTGCCGAGGCCTCCAGCGCTACGACGAGGCGATCAGCCACGGCCGCGAGGCCCTGGAACTGGCCGACCGCATCGGCGACCGCATCGGCCAGGGCTACGTCCTGCACAACATCGCCGGCGCCCACCTGGAATCCGGCCGCCCGCAGGCCGCCGTCGACCTGTTCCACCAGGCCCTGAAGGTCCGGAACGCCCTGGGCGACCAGCGCATGCGCGCGGAAACGCTGGCCGATCTGGGCATCGCACTGGACCGGCTCGGACGCCGGACGGAGGCGGCCGAGGCGTGGACCGAGGCCGCCGAGGCCTTCGAGGATCTGCGGGATCCGCGTGCCGCGCGGATGCGGGGCCTGCTGCGCGGCGGGGCGGGTTCGGGCGCTTCGCCTGATTCAGAAGGCTGATCCCTGATTCAGAAGCTCGAATCACCGGCGAGGCGTCACCCGAAATCGATCCAATCCCGCGCCGTGGTGAACTCATCGAGCAGCGCAGCGTCCGGCGTGACCCCGAGCCCGGGCCCCTGCGGCACCTCCAGCTCCCCGTCGCGCAGGACGAACGGCTCGGTGATGTCGCGCTCGAAGTAGCGCTCGGAAGCGCTGATGTCTCCGGGAAGCGTGAAGTTCGGCAGGGCCGCCAGGGCGACGTTCGCTGCGCGTCCGACGCCGGTCTCCAGCATGCCGCCGCACCACACCGGGACGCCGTTCGCGGCGCAGACGTCGTGCACGCGGCGGGCCTCCAGGTAGCCGCCGACGCGCGCGGGTTTGATGTTGACGATGCGGCAGGCGCCGAGGGCTATCGCGTCGGCGGCTGAGCGGGCCGAGGTGATGGACTCGTCCAGGCAGATCGGGGTGCGCAGCAGGTTCGCCAGTGCGGCGTGGCCGCGGAGGTCGTCCTCGGGCAGTGGCTGTTCGATCAGCAGCAGCTCGAAGGGGTCCAGGGCGGCCAGGCGCTGCGCGTCGCCGAGGGTGTAGGCGGTGTTGGCGTCGACCTGCAGCAGCAGCGCGTCGCCGAACCGCTCGCGGACGGCCCGGACCGGCTCCACGTCCCAGCCCGGCTTGATCTTCAGCTTGATCCGCCGGTAGCCCTGGTCGAGGTAGCCGCCGACGGTGTCGACGAGCTCTGCGACGCTCGGCATGATCCCGACCGAGACGCCGACCGGCACCGCGGACCGCACGGCGCCGAGATGGTCGCCGAAGGAGGTGCCGGCGGCCCGCAGCTCGGCGTCCAGGACCGCGGCCTCCACCGCCGCCTTGGCGATCGGGTGGCCCTTGAACGGCGCCAGGATCTCCGCCACCAGCGCCGAGGTGACCCGCGGTGCGGCGGCGAGCCTCGGGAGGAAGAAGCGGCGGATGACGTCCTCCGCGCCGTGGATGTGCTCCGAGGAGTACACCGGCTCGCTCATCGCGGCGCATTCGCCCCAGCCGTCGGCCTCCTCGGTGGCGACGCGGACCAGCAGGATGTCGCGTTCGGTCACCACGCCGAAAGACGTCTCGAACGGACTGCGCAGCGGCATGCTCAGGCGCCGCAGTTCGACTCCGGATATCTTCATCGGCGTTCGTTCTCCTCGCGTTGTTCCAGGTCGTGTTCCAGGTCTGGTTCCAGCAGGTACCAGCCCGATCGGGTGAAGCCGGCGATGCGGTATCCGCGTCCCATGGCATCCGTCAGCGCGCCGCGCAGCGCGAACCGCCAGCTACGCGCCAGCTCAGGTGCCGCACGCCGCAGGTCCTGGATCGCCGCGGGCGTCGCACACAGCAGGGAACCACCGAAGTCCGACGACGGGCCGGGCTCGGGCATCACGCCGGGCGCGATCCCGGAGAGCAGCACCTTGTTGGAACTCAGCAGAGATTCTTCGTCCCCCGGCTCGATTCGAGTGCCGTTCGCCGCAGCCTCCGCGCGCGCCGAGTCGAGGACCCAGCTCATCAGGATCCTGTCACTGCCCTGCCCGGCGTTGACTCCGTCCGGCATGTCGCCGTAGAAATCGACGAGATAGGCCGTCGCGTCCGCCCCGAGCTTGGCCAGGTTGAAGTAGGCGTTGGCACGCACCAGCGGGTCGAACGTCCAGGTGATGCGGCGCAGCCCGCGGCTCAGGGCCCACGCGCGCTGGTGCAGTTTGACCGCGAAGCCGGCGTGCCGGCCGTTGGCCTCGGGTAGCATCCCGGTGATGTGCGAGTGCAGATGGATGCCGCCCCGCGGCTCCACGTCCGAGGCCAGAAACGCCGTGGCCGCACCGATCAGCCGGTCGCCGTTCTTGTCGTCGAAGACTCCTGCGATGTAGCAGCCTTCGTATGCCATCACGCGCATCAGGCCGGTGGGCATCAGGCTCTGACCCGGCTCAAGTGCCCAGATCCGGGTGAAGACCTCGGCGACCGCACCGAGATCGCTCGGCTCCGTCAGTTCTCTGATGGTGACGGCCGCAGCACGCGCCGCCGCCTCGGCTTGAGCGTGCGCCTCGGCGATCAGGGCGCGTGCCGAGGGCATCGGGATCGGCAGTGTGCTCACGGACGCGCCGCCAGCAGGTCCGCCACGAGTTCGGCGAGCAGCGCCGCACGCTCGGGCAGGGAGTCGACCAGGACGTGCTCGTCCTCGGCGTGCGCGCCGCCGCCGACCGCGCCGAGCCCGTCGAGGGTGGGGGTGCCGACGGCCGCGGTCCGGTTGCCGTCCGAGCCGCCGCCCACGGCGACCCCGCTCAGCGGCGGGAGCCCGAGGCGTGCGGCCGCCTGCTCGGCGCGGGCGAACAGGTCGCTCGACGCCGAAGGCGGCAGCGGCGGACTCTCAGGACCCTGCTCCAGCCGCAGCGAGGTCCCTTCCAGACGCGGTCGCAGCGCGGCCAGTCCGGAGACGACCCGCTGCTGTTCCTCGACGCTGAAGGCGCGCACGTCCACGGCGACTTCCGCGGCGCCCGGAACCGTGTTCGTGGAGTCCCCGGCCTTGGTCACGGACGGCGTGACCGTCGTTCCCAGTTCCGGGTCCGCGAGCTGCACGATCGCCAGGATCTGGTGCGCGAGTTCGACAGCCGCGTTCGCTCCACGCTCGGGTTCGAGTCCGGCGTGCGCCGCGCGGCCCACGACGTGCAGGCGGTGGCAGCCGGCGCCTTTGCGCGCGGTCTTCAGCGCACCACCGTCGGCGCTGGCTTCCAGGACGAGCACCGCCTGACTGCGGCGGGCTTCGTCCTGAATGAGGCTGTGGGATGCCGGGGAGCCGACCTCCTCGTCGGTGGTCACCAGGACACTGACTCCATCCAACGCGTCGGGTCGGTCCGCTTGAAGAGCCGCGAGCGCATACAGGAGCTGCACCAGTCCGGCCTTCATGTCGAAGCAGCCGGGGCCGGTGATCCGGCCGTCGGCGATGGTGAAGGGCAGTCGGTCCAGCGTGCCGAGCGGCCAGACCGTGTCGAGATGACCGAGCAGCAGGACGCGGTCGCCCCGGCCGAAGCGCCACCGGAGCTGGACCGCTCCCCCGTGCTCCAGCCGCTGCGGATGCGACTGCAGGAGCCTGATACCCAGCTCGGCGAACACGTCGGCACAGCGGCTGGTCGCGGACCGGTCGCTGGTCGGCGATTCGCAGCGGACCAGGGTTTCCAGGTCGGCGAGCATGGACGGCAAGGACTGCGTCAGCCGCTCAAGCAGCGGTGCGGTGTCGATACTCACGCAGCGGCCCCACGGCGATCGGCGGGCACGCCCAGCTCGGCCTGGAACAGGCGCAGCACATTGCCGCCCAGCGTCGCGGCCACGACTTCCTCGTCCAGCCCGCGCGCCAGCAGTTCGGCGGTGAGCAGCGGCAGACCGGCGGGCCCGGCCAGCCCCGGCAGCGCGGCGAACGGATCGCAGCCGGCCACCGGCCCGAGCTCGACCCCGCCGGGCAGCACGTCGTGCAGCATCTCGACCACGAAGTCCGGTCCGATCCCGACATGGCCCGGGCCGGCGACCTTCCCGATGTGCTCGATGTGGTCAACGAGCCTGGAAATGGACGGCTCGTGCGGGTCCACGAACCCCGGGAAGAAGTTCACGCACACCACGCCGCCGCCGTCGGCGATGGCCGCCAGCCGCGCGTCGGTGAGGTTGCGGTGGTGGTCGCACAGCGCGCGGGCGGAGGAGTGCGTGGCCAGTACCGGCCGGGTCGCGAGTTCGAGCACGTGGTCGACGCCGGCCGCGCCGAGGTGCGAGACGTCGAGCATCATGCCCAGGCGCTCCATCTCGGCCAGCGCCTCAACCCCGGCCGCAGTCAGCCGGCTGCCCGCGGCGTCCTCGCCCGAGCCGTCGGCGAGCGCCGTACGGCCGAAGTGGGTCAGCGACGCGATGCGCACGCCGAGCCGGTACAGCGTGGTGAACAGTTCGATGTCGGCGTCGACGCCCGGGACGCCTTCCAGCGCGAGGACCAGCGCGATCCGTCCGGCCGCCAGCGCGCGGTCGATGTCGGCGCCGTCCAGGCAGAGGCTGACCTCGTCGGCGTTGCCCTCGGCGATCCGGTGCGCGGCCTCGATCATGCGCAGCGTCTCGCGCAGCGCGCCTTCGGGCCGGTAGACGTCGTCGACGTAGACCGGGAGCACTTGGATGTCCACGCCGCCGGCGCGCAGCTGCGGCAGCCACTGCGCGCGGAAGTAGTCGGGCCACTGCGCCACCGGCCGCAGCACGACCGAGCAGAGCAGGTCGTTGTGGGTGTCGGCGACCACCGCGCGTCGGTGCAGCTCCAGCGTGGCCGGATCGAGGTTCGTTGCCATGCCGATCAGCTTGCCCGCGCCCGCCCGGAACCGTCTTGGTGCGGACGGATCAATTCCGGGCGTGGCTCTCGTCGGATCGGATGAAGCAGCGTGGATGCCGTCCATTCTCAGTGCTCCACCGGGAAGTGGCAGGCCACGCGGTGTCCCGGTCCGGCCGTCGCGATCTGCAGCAGCGGCGGCTCCTGGACGGCGCAGGTCTCCTGTGCCTGCCAACAGCGGGTACGGAACCGGCACCCGGACGGCGGGTCGATCGGCGAGGGCACGTCGCCGGTCAGGCGGATGCGCTCGCTGCCGGCGCGGGTTTCGACGTCCTCGCGGTCCGGGTCGGGGATCGGCACGGCGGACATCAGGGCATTGGTATACGGATGCAGCGGACGGCCGTACACGTCGTCCCGCGAGGCGATCTCGACGATCTTGCCCAGGTACATCACCGCGACCCGGTCGGAGATGTGGCGGACCACGGACAGGTCGTGCGCGATGAACACGTACGCCAGGTTCAGCTCCGCCTGCAGGTCCTCGAACAGGTTCACCACCTGCGCCTGGATCGACACGTCCAGGGCCGAGACCGGCTCGTCGGCGACGATCAGCTTCGGCCGCAGGGCCAGCGCGCGGGCGATGCCGATGCGCTGGCGCTGACCGCCGGAGAATTCGTGGGGGTACCGGTTGTAGTGCTCCGGTGACAGGCCGACCAGCTCCAGCAGTTCCTGGACCGCGCGCTTGACGCCCTGCGGCGGATCGAGGTTCTGGATCCTGAACGGCGCGCCGACGATGCTGCCGACGGTGTGCCGCGGGTTGAGCGAGGACTGCGGGTCCTGGAACACCATCTGGATGTCGCTGCGCAGCGGGCGGAACGCGCCCTGGGACAGGTTGGTGATGTCCCGGCCCTCGAAAACCATCTGCCCGCCGGTCGGTTCCACCAGCTTGGTCAGCACCCTGCCGACGGTGGACTTACCGCAGCCGGACTCGCCGACCAGGCCCAGGGTCTCCCCCGGCCGGACGGACAGGTCGATGCCGTCCACGGCCTTGACCGCGCCGACGGTGCGCTGGAGCAGCCCGCGCCGGATGGGGAAGTGCTTCCGCAGACCGGTGACGGTCAGCAGCGCCTCGGGATCGGCGACTGCCCGCGTCTCGGGAGTGGTTTCGGTATCGGTGCTCACAGGGTCTCCCGAATCTGCTCGGTGAAAATCTCCCGCCGCCGAGCCGGGTCCATGTGACAACGCACAAGGTGCCCAGGGCTGGTCTCAGCCAGCAGCGGGATCTCCGTGTCGCTACGCCCCCCGGTCTCGCCCGTGTACGGGCAACGCGGATGGAAGGCACAGCCGGACGGCACGTTGATCAACGACGGCGGGTTGCCCTGAATCGGCGTCAACCGATCCGCACGAGCCCGGTCCAACCGCGGCATCGAACCCAACAGACCCCAGGTGTACGGATGCTCCGGCGCCTTGAACAAATCGTGCGCCGGACCGTACTCCACAGCCTTGCCGCCATACATCACCATGATGTCGTCGGCCAACTCCGCCACCACACCCAAGTCGTGGGTGATGATGATCAGGGCACTGTTGAACTCGCGCTGCAGATCCCGCATCAGATCCAAGATCTGGGCCTGCACCGTCACGTCCAACGCCGTCGTCGGCTCGTCCGCGATCAGCAGCGACGGGTTACACACCAACGCCATCGCGATCATCGCGCGCTGCCGCATACCGCCGGAGAACTGATGCGGGTAGTCGTCCACCCGCGTGTTCGGCTGCGGGATCCCGACCAGCTCCAGCATCTCGATCGCCCGCTTGCGCGCGACCTGCTTGGACACGTGGTTGTGAACCCGGTACGCCTCGATGATCTGCGCACCCACAGTGAAGAACGGATGCATCGAGGACAGCGGATCCTGGAAGATCATCGCCATCTTCTCGCCGCGCAGCCGACGGATCTCGGCATCGCTGGCGGTCACCAACTCCTGGCCGTCCAGCCAGATCTCACCGGTGATCCGCGCGGCGTTCCTCTTCTTCTGCGCCGAGCGGTGCAGGCCGAGCAGCGCCAGCGAGGTCACCGACTTGCCCGAACCGGACTCGCCGACGATCCCCAGAGTCCGGCCCCGCTCCAACCCGAAGCTGAGCCCGTCCACCGACTTGACCAGGCCGTCGTCGGTCGGGAAGTGCACCCGCAGGTCACGCACGGCGAGGAACGGACGCCCGCCCCCGGCCGTCACAGCCGCACCCGCGGGTCCGCCACCGCGTACAGGACGTCGACCAGCAGGTTGGCCAGCACGATGAACGCGGCGGCGAACAGGGTGACACCCATCATCATCGGGAAGTCGCCGTTCTGGATCGAGGTGATGGCCAGGAAGCCGATCCCCTTCATGGAGAAGGTGATCTCGACCAGCACCGCACCGCCGAGCGCGGTGGCGAAGTCCATGCCGAAGATCGTGATGATCGGGGTGATCGCGGCCCGCAGCGCGTGCTTGAAGACCACCCGGCGCTCGGACAGGCCCTTCGCCCGCGCGGTACGCACGTAGTCCTCGCCCAGGACGTCGAGCATCCCGGCCCGGGTCAGCCGGGTGTAGAGGGCGGCCAGGCCGAAGGCCAGACAGGTCCAGGGCAGGATCATGTCCAGGAACCACTGGCCCGGGTCGGACAGGATCCCGACGTAGCTGCCCGGGGCCGGCAGGATCGACCACCGGTAGGCCAGCGGCAGGGACAGCAGCGGCGCGAGGAAGTAGACCGGCAGCGAGATGCCGAGCAGGGCGGTGGCCATCGACGCCCGGTCGAGCAGCGAGCCCTTGCGCACCGCCGAGGCCAGGCCCGAGGCGACGCCGAAGAACAGCCACAGGACGCCGGCCCCCGCCGCGATGGAGACGGTGACCGGCAGGTCGCTCAGGATCGTCGGCCAGACCTGCTGGTAGTTCCGGAACGAGTAGCCCAGGCAGGGGGCGTTGCAGGCGATGTCCTGGGTGCCGTCGCTGAACGTGGTGCCGGTGAAGATGGTGCGCAGGTAGTCCAGGTACTGGACCGGGAACGACCGGTCGAAGCCGAAGCGGTGGACCACACCCTGGATCGCCGCGGGCGAAGGCTGTTTGCCCACGTACTGGACCGCCATGGTGGCCGGCGTCTGCCCGCCCCACTGCGGCATCTCGTAGAAGATGACCATCGTCACGAACGCGACGACGAGCAGCAGCCCGGCGACGGCGAACAAGCGCCGGATGAGGAAAGTCAGCATGGTGTCGGGGCCCTCACTGGACGCCGAGTGCCTGGTAGTCGTACATGCCATAGGCCTGTTCGATGTAGGCGTTCGTGACGTTCGGCGGGCGCAGCATCAGGGCCCGGGAGTCGATCATCGGCACCAGTGCCGCGTCCTTCAGCGCCTGCTGGTCGATCTGCGCGTACAGCGCGTTGCGGGCGTCCGGGTCGGTGGTCTTGAGCGCGGCGGCCATCAACGAATCGATGGCCGGGTCGTCGAGTTCCGAGTAGTTGCTCTCGCCGGTCGACTTGATGCCGTCCGGGGTGACGATCTGGTCCAGGAATCCGTACCCGGACGGGAAGTCGGCGCCCCAAGCGGTGATGAACAGCGCCTCGTTGTTCTGCCTGACATAAGCCTGGCTGCCGGCCTTGATCGAGAGCTGGCTGTACTTGAAGCCGTCCTCGGTCGCCGTGATGCCGATGGCGGCCAGGTTCTGCTGCACGACGTCGGCGACCGGCTTGTCCTTCGCCTGGTCGATGTAGTAGCCCACCTGCGTGGTGATGTCGGTGATGTGCTCGGCCGCCTTGCAGGTCGCGATCTCGGCTTTGGCCTTGGCCAGGTCGCCGGTGTGGCCCGGAGTCGGGTACAGGTCCTGCTGGACGTAGCCCGGGACGGTCGGCGGCAACACCGTGGTGGCGATGTCCCCGCCGCCGATGCCGCCGCCGAACGCGGTCTGCACCGCGGCCTTGTCGATCGCCCACTCCACCGCCTTGCGGCAGTCGATGTTGTCGAAGGGCTTGATCTTCGTGTCGATCGTCAGGTAGGTCAGCAGCCCGGTGATCGGGTCGTCGGCCTCGGCCTTGAGCCGCGGGTTGCCCAGCACCTGCGACTGCGTCGCGGTCTGGACGCCCAGGCCGCTCTGGTCCATGTCGGTGGTGCCGTGCAGCAGGTCCTGATCGACCGTCTGCGCACTGACGTCGACCTTGTCGACGATCCTGGCGGCGTGCGCGACGTGCAGGTGCAGCGGGTCCGAGGCGGCGTCGAAGTTCGGGGACGCCGACAGGTCCAGTTCCTTGCCCACGGTGTACGAGTCGAAGGTGTACGCCCCGGAGGACAGTACGTGCTCGTAGTAGGTGGCGCCGGTGTCCTTGGCCCGCGGGACCGGCACGGTCGACGGCAGCGTCAGCACGTCGTCGAAGTCCGCGAACGGCTTGACCAGGTGGAAGACGATGGTGCCGCTGTCCGGCGTGTCGATGCCCGAGGGATGGTCGGCCGGGTTCTTGTCCTTGTAAGGGCCCTGGTAGTTCGTGGTGTCCGTGAGCAGCTGCTTGAAGTACGTCGGGCCGTTCGGCAGGACGTCCTGGCCCCAGTTCGAGCGCTCGATGCCGTAGGCGACGTCCTGCGCGGTGATCGGCGAGCCGTCCGTGTACGTCGCCCCCTTGACCAGGTGGAAGGTCCAGGTCAGGCCGTCCGCGCTCATGCTGCCGAGGTCGGTGGCCAGGTCCGGGACCAGCTTCACCGGGCCGGGGCCCTCGGCGAAGGTGACCAGCGAGCGGGTGTAGAGCCGCATCACGTTCCAGTCGGCCCCGAAGTAGGTGTTGCCGGGGTCGGTGGACTGCAGATCCGAGGGCTGCTCCATCCGGAGCGTGCCGTGGCCGGCGGCCGAGGTCTGGTTCACGATCCCGGTCACGCCGACGTTGTACGCCGCCGAGGTGTGGGCTCCGGTAGTGGTGGTGGACCCGCCGCCGCAGGCGGTGGCGGCGAGCGCCAACGCTGCGGCCGCCGCCGCGCAGGCGGCGATTCGTGGTTGGGGCATGGCGTGTGTGAACCTCTTTGTCTTCTGGTGCGGGTCCCGCCCGGTCAGCGGCCGGCCTTGGGATCGAAGGCGTCGCGCAGCCCGTCGCCGAGCAGGTTGAAGGCGAGCACGGTGAGGAAGATGGCCGAGCCGGGGACGATCAGGAACTCCGGGTCGACCTGGTACAGGGCGATCGCCTCGTTGACCATCTCGCCCCAGGACGGCATGGGCGAGCGGATGCCGACCCCGAGGTACGACAGGGACGCCTCGAACAGGATGTTCGACGGGATGAGCAGCGTCGCGTAGACCAGGATCGGCCCCGTCAGGTTGGGCAGGATCTCCCGGAGGATGATCCGTGCGGGCGTGGCGCCCTGGGCGCGCGCCGCGTCGATGAACTCGCGTTCGCGCAGCGCCAGGGTCTGCCCGCGCACGATGCGGCCGATGTACGGCCAGGAGAAGAACCCGATGATGACGATCAGCACCACGATCCGCAGCACGTTGCCGGTCAGCCCGAAGGACGAGTAGCCGAGCACCCCGGACAGCGAGATCGCGAACAGGAACAGCGGGAACGCGAGCATCACGTCCATGGTCCGGCTGATCACCGAGTCGACCAGGCCGCCGAAGTAGCCGGCGACCATCCCGAGGCCGGCCCCGATCGCGATGGCGATCACGGTGGCCAGTCCGGCGATGCCGAGCGAGGTCCGGGCGCCGTAGACGGCCCGGGCGAACAGGTCGCGGCCGGTCGGGACGTCCACGCCGAGAAGGTGCCGGGCGCTCATCCCGCCGAAGCCGCCGCTGGGGATCTGCAGGTTCGGGTCGATCAGGTTCGTGTGCGTGGTGTACGGATCGTTGCCGGTGAGCGAGCACAGTTGGGGCGCGAAGACCGCGGTCAGGACGAGCAGGACCACGGTCACCCCGCCGGCCATCGCGACCTTGTCCTTCTTCAGCCGGGCCAGGGCGATCCGGCCCGGGGAGCGGCCCTCGATAGCCCGGCCGGGCGGCGGCGGGGCTTCCGGCTCGGCGGCCGACGCCGAGCCCGGTTCCAGAATCGTGGTCATCGTGTCGCTTCCTCAGAGCTGTCCGGTCCGGCGGTCCTCCTTGTCAGGCGCGGCCCCGCCGGACTGGCGGCCTGCGAGGTTCGATGCGCCGACCGGCCCGTGGTCCAGGCGTTGGGCGCGGAGCACGGGCCTTCAGCCCAGGAGCTGCGCCCCGTGGACGAGGTCCGTCGTGATCGCGGCGCGGAAGTCGGTCACCAGCGACCCGTCGCCCTCGTCGGTGTTGATCAGCACGGCGACGGCGTGGTTCTGGTCCTCGGTCAGGACCACCATGTTGGCGAAGCCGATGTCGGAGCCGGAGTGGCCGACGTACGGGTGTCCGGACACGACCTCCTGGACCCAGCCGAGCCCCTGGTAGGGCACGATCTTCGGGCTGACCTGGGGGCGCAGCATTTCGGCGACGTCGGCCGGGGACAGGATCGGGGGCGTGCCGATCGCCCCGCCGATCATCGCGCGCAGGCTGGTCGCCAGGTCTGCCACCGAGCAGCGCAGGGCGCCGGCGGGGACGTCCGGATAGCTCATCTGGGGCAGTGCGGCCAGCGCGCCGTTCTTGTACTCGTACGGCACGGCCAGTACGCCCGGCGCGAACTCCCGCAGGTACCAGTGTGCGTCCGTGATGCCGAGCGGCTCCAACACGTTCGCCTGTGTGTAGGCGGCGAAGTCCTGTCCGCTGACGCACTCCACGATGTAGCCGACCAGGGCCATGCCGACGTCGGAGTAGCTGAAATACGTGCCCGGCTTGTGCTTGGGGAGATACGACTTCTTCGGTGAGTAGTGCTTGCCGCCCGGTACGAGGTAGGCGCGCAGGAAGTCCGACAGGCTCTGCGTCGGGTCCCCGACGGTGTCGAAGCCCACGTAGTTGTCGTCGGAGACGCTGGAGGTGTGGGTGACCAACTGGTGCGGGGTGATCGGCAGGTCCGGGTAGGCGGGGTTGCGCACCGGGAAGTCGATGAAGCTGTTGACGTCGGCGTGCCGGTCCAGGCCGCAGCGGTCGAACAGCTGGACCAGGGCCGAGGCGGTGAACAGCTTGCTGACCGACGCCAGGTGCATGGGGGTGGCCGGGGTGAGCGTGCGGTTCGCGGCGATGTCGGCGTAGCCGAAGGCCGCCGCGTAGGGGGTCGGGGCGTTCTTGGACACGATCGCGACTTCGACGCCGGCGACGTGGGCGGCGGCCAGCCGGGCCGGCACGCTCGCCTCGAAATCGTGCAGCCACTGGTCGAAGGTCTGCTTCTGACTCGTTGCCGCGAAGGCTGCGGAGCCCTGGGCGATGGATCCCTGGGCGACCACGAGACCGGCCAGTCCCGCTTTGAGTACCGAACGTCGAGTCGAGATCATGATGCGTCATCCGTCTCTGGCGGTCGTTTCCGCCGATTGATTCCGGGGTGCGGGGGACTCGTTCCAGTCGCGACCCGGCGCGTTCACCGGGACACACCCGCCTGGTTCACGGATCGGTGTGCCGAGGGTATGTCCGCCGGTCGGGCTGAAGCTTCGTCCGGGCGGATAAGGCCGCGTGACGGAATCTGTAGAGCAGGACGAAGATCGTCGACTACGCGTCAGGGTCGCCGGGGGTCGCCGGCGAACCAGAGGGCTGCAACCGAAGGTGCAGCATGGCCGCGAAGCGGGCGTCGGCGTCGCCCAGGTCGATCTCGCCGATCTCGGCGACGCGGCGCAGCCGGTACCGGAAGGTGTTGGGATGGACGTACTGCGTCGCGGAGGCGGCGTTCACGTCGCCGAACGCCTCCAGCCACGCCCGCAGCGTGGCGACCAGGCGGGTGCGGTGCCGCGAGTCGTAGTCGGTCAGGCGCGCGACCGGGCCGCCGAGCACGTCGCCGCGCTCGGTGATCGTCTCGGCCAGCTCCGCCAGCAGCGCCTGGAGCTGGACGTCGCCGATCGAGGCCACGCAGGCCTCGCCGCCGTCCCGTTTCCGCAACACGTTCAGGGCCCGGTGCGCCCCGGCGCGCGACCGGGACAGTTCGCTGTGGCCGGTGCCGGCCTCGCCGATGCCGACGATGAGGCCGTGCCGGATCCCGATGCGCCGCAGGAACTCCTGCGCCACCGCGGCGACGCGCTGCGCGCCGTCGGCGCTCTGCTGCGGCACCGGCACGATGGCGTACACCACGTCGCCGACGACGGCCGCGGCCGAGCGCGGATGGACGGCGGTCAGGTGCACCGCGAACGCGTCGGCCACGCGCTGGCGCTCGGCGACCAGGTCCGCGCGCCGCACGGCGGACGGCTCCCCGGGAGCGCCGATGACGTCCAGCGCCACGACCACGGCGGCCCGCTCGGCCAGCCCGAGGCGCGCGACGGCCTGCGCCGCGCCCGGCCCGGACTCCAGCGCGGTGGCGACCAGGTCGGCGTGCAGCCGCCGCCCGACGTCGGCCCCGGCGCGCAGCCGCATCATGTGCAGGGCGACGAGCTTGGCCGCGTCGCGGAGCGCCTGCGCGCGCTCGGCCGACAGCGGCGCCCGCACCGCGGCCCAGATCGTGCCCAGGATCTCGTCGCCGGCCCGCACCACCAGCGCGGCCCTGGGCATCTCGCCGTGGGCGATCAGGTCCGGCAGCGGATCGACGAAGACCGGCTCCTCGCTGCGGTACAGAGCCTGGTAGACACCGCGCTCTTCAAGGATGCGCGTGTACTGCTCCGGAACCTGCCGGCCCAGGATGGTCGCCACGCGCGAGGTGTCGGCCTCGTCCTGGCGGCCGGAGAACGCCAGCACCCGGTTGCCGCGGTCCTCGATGGTGATCGGCGCGTCCAGCAACGCCGCGATCGCGTTCGCGAGGGCGAACAGATCACCCGCCGGCGTCCCGAACATCGTCGGCGTGCCCACCTCGCCGACGTCACCCTCTGCGATCAGCGATCTGACCATGGCCGCCAGCTGCGCCCACGTCGCTCCCGGCGTCAGCGCCAGCACGGTGACGCCCGACCGCGAGGACGCGGCCTCGATGACCGGATCGGCGACGACAGGCGCCCGTACCACCAAAGCGGCCGCGCCGGACATGACGGGATCGCTGAGCAACGCGGAGATCGACTCCGCCCCCCGCACCCCCACGCCGAGGACCAGCGCGTCCAGGCACGGCACCTGCTCCTCCAGCGGATCGTAGATGACGACCCCGCCGACCTGCGCCTCCGAGCGCGCATCACCGCACACCACTTCAAGCAGGGTGCTCCCCAGGTCCTCGAGGACCCGGCCCAGGCTGGCGCGGAGATGCGCGTTCGTCGCCATCGCATGCCTTCCGCATCCACGGGGCGCGGCCGCACTCACGCCTGGGCCCCTCGCCGTTCATGGCATCCTGACGGTGCCGAGTCTTCGTTGGCAAGGATCTTGAGCTTCCTCCGCGTCCGCATCCGCCGCCAGGCGGCCCGGCCCATCGGCCGGATTCGGCGCGGGCACCCCGCGCCGCGGTCGGCCGGAACTTTGGCGGAAATCGACCATCGCCCCGCGCGGGCGTTCCCGCCCCGGTCATGCTGGGGCCTTCATGACGGGCTGATGCCCACGAGTGATCGGGAACGGAGCCTAAGAGCATGACGGCGTATCGACTCGTCGCCCGGGTCGGCGACGGCGGCCTCGAGTGGACGGACCAGCTGCTCGAGGACCTCGGCGCGGCCACGGGACTCCCGTGGCGGCGAGACCGCGAGCGCGAGAAGCGGGAAACCGGCCCCTCGATGGGCGCCGTCGGGGAGATCATCCTCACCGCGGCGGTGACGGCGGTCGCCGACGACGCGTTCAAAGCCCTGTTGGAGCAGTGCAGGACGGTGCTGGACGTCGCCAGGAAGCGCTGGCACGAGCCGCCGGCGGCCACCCTCGACGTGGAGTCGACGGGGGAAGACGAAGCAGCCGCCGGCGACGTCGGGACGGAGGGCTAGCTTGCCCTCCCGCGCCGTCATCATCGGGGCGTCGGAGTTCCAGCAGGGACCTGAGGCGCTGGCATCCCACGACAGTTTCGGCGAGAGCGTCAGGAAGTACTTCGAGATCCTCGACTCGCTGGCCCCTTTTCAGGGGAACTGCACTGTGATTCCGCCAGAAGGCGGGCGCGTCGACCAGGTGTCGGTCGAAGTAGCCATCAAAGCCGCGGCGGAAGAGGCGAAGGGGGCGGACGAGACGCTTCTCGTGGTCTATGTGGGCCACGGACGTGCGTGGCCTGACATCCATGACAACCTCGTCCATCTGGCGATGTACGGATCCCGGGAGGACATGGCGTCGGGCTGGCTGGAGTACTCCGCGATCCGCAGGGCGATGTACCCCAAGCAGGACGGTCTTCGGATCTTCATCGCCGACTGCTGCTACTCGAATCTCCTGCCGTCGATGGGATCTGGTGACGACACCTATCCGGAGCGCACGTTCGCCCTCATGGAACGCGACCAGGGGACGGCGATCTTCACGGCCCTCGATCCGAACCGGAAGAAGGTCATAGCGAACCCGCTGAGCTGCGGGCGTATCGACCCCGATTTCAAAGACTGCACGCACTTCAGCGGCCATCTCCTCCAAGTGCTCAGTCGAGGCAGCAGGTTCGCGGGCGACATGCTCTCGCTCGGGGACGTCCGGGACGAGATCCGGATCGCCATGCGCGACTGCCACTTCAGTCCGCTGGCCGGACTCATCCTGCGCGGGCCGGCCGACAGCACCCCCTTCGTGGAGAACTGCCTCTCCCCCGACATCCCGCGAGAGCTGCCCAAACGGACCAGCCGGGAAGACTGGGTGACCGCGCTGAGGTCCGGCCGCAGCTGGCCGATCGAGACGTTGATGGCGGATCCGCACATAGCGGCGAAGGTGAGCCTGGCTCTGTGGGACAGTCCGGAGGGTCGGGCGAACGCCAAGCGCATCGACGAGGAAGCCATCAAGCTCTACGCGGATCACCTGGACGACTACCTGATCTACTGGAATGTCAGAGACGGGCTTGAGCGTGGCCGACGACAGTGATCTGAGCAGGGACTCGGCCGACATCGACGCCGTCTTGAAAGATCGCGACCTGACACAGACGAAGCGATTCATCGAAGCCGCCCGGAACGGGACTCCGGCCAATCCCGCGCGAGCTCTCAAGCTCCTGCGGGTGATAGCCACGAAGCGGCCCGTTGAGGGCCTCTTCGCCGACGCGTCTGGATTCGGGACGAAGGACCGGACGTACATCCTGGCCGTGGCCGCCTTGGAGAGGGACGTCGACCAGGCCGCCGCGATCCTGCTCAGCGGCCGGGACCAGGATGCGGACGAAGTGGTCGCGGGCACGTTCGCCAGACAGCGGCTGACCTCCGACATCGCCCAGCTGATCGGTTCCATCAGGCCGTACGACTGGCAGACCGAGGAGGACCAGAAGAACGCGACCTCGCTCATCGAGACCATCCTCTCGGAGTTCGCTCGCGGTACCCACGAGTTCGCCGACGGGGGGCGGCAGACCTTCGACATCGCGCTGGTCTACGTGCATCTGATCGGCGCGGGGTGCGACGCCGAAGCGGACAAGCTGTTGACGAAGGTGTTCGTGGAGCCCTGGCGCGCCGGCCTCGCGGTCGAGCTGGACGAGGAGTTCGACCACTACGTGCCGGGCAACGACGTCGTCGGCGACTGGGCGGGCAAACGGCTCAGCCCTTCCGCGGTGCAGGTGATGGCCGAACTGCTGACGACCGCACGGCCGTCCCGCCGCCGGCAGGCACGGATCGACGACATCGTGGACAACTGGCGGCCGAAGTCGGCGGTGAAGCTCTGCGACGAACTCGAAAAGCGCGGTCAGGCGCGTGACGCGGCGATGATTCGGGAGCGCGTCGTCTCACGCCCGGATCTCGGGCAGGTCGCCGAAGCCGTCGCGGTCTGGTGGGGCCGGCTGCCCGGCGCCCGCAGTCGCGAACTCCTGCTCGACGCGGCCGTCCAGGGCCGTGGCGGGCCGCGTTCCGTCGTGGAGATCAGGTCGCTCGCCGAGCGTCTGGAAAACGACGAGCTCCTGCCGAAGGCGGCCGGCGACAAGCTGCGCAAGCACGCGTTGGTGGACGGATGTGCCGGCGACGACCTCACGGAGCTCCTGTTCAGCATCGCTGCGAAGCAAAGGCCGGACGCTGCTGAGAAGTTCGCCCGACGGATGGCGGTCGCCGCAAAGGATCGCCAGGTGAAGACGCGGTCTGTCGTGTGCTACATCAGAAGTCTCCGTCAGGCGAGGTCCCAGAAGGGAAGCCAGACAGCCGCGAATCTCATGATCAACGAGCTCGTGGGGGACGCGCGCATGGCGCGGGTCGTCGCACCGGTCGGGGCTGTGCTGTTGCGCGACGAGGCGACGGAGAAGGACGGCAGGTCCATCCTGCAGCGCTACCTCAACCGGCACAACGCGATCTCGGACAAGGACGTCGTGTCCGTGTTCCGCTTCTTGGCGGTCATGGGCATGCTCGACGCCGAATTCGTCCAGGGCCTGGCCGGCGCCACCGTCGGACGCTGGCCGGCGACGCGGCGCAGGGAGGCGGCATTCGCTTTGCGCGACGCGGGCATGCTCGACCTAGCCCGCGAGGTTCTTCCCCGGCTGTAGGGGCACTTTCCGGCCGCTCGGAAGAATCTCCCGTTCCTGGTACCTGGCCGAGTAGTGCCGGAGCAATGCCAACGCCGTGATTCCGACCAGTGCGGCGAGGATGCTTCCCACCTGCGCGCTGACGACGGGATGGTGAGATGATGACATTCCCAGCCGGCTCAGGAGCAGAATGGATGCCAAATAGAGCGCCAGTACGAGCAATCCCGGACGGGCGGATTTCTGGGTCCAAGGGTTGTCGGCCTCATAGAGCTGGAAGCGCTCGATATATCTGGACAGCCGCGGAAGCACCAGGAGCAACAGGGTCGCGGCGGTAAGCAGCAGCGCTGCCCGCCACATCACAGTCCACCCCGCCCAGAAGAGCACTTCCGTCACCCCCACGAACCCGAACCAGGCAGCCGACTGCGTGCCCCACCCGACCCGGAAATAGCCCGGCTTCTCCGGATCCGGGTAGTCGCGGTGGAACTTGGCGAACGCGAGCAACGACGCAGCCGGCATCGCATAGACGAAGAGCGTCAAGATGCTGCTAGCGGTGACCATGGTCACCCAGTCGCCGCCGAAAAACGCCAGCTCCAGCCACCCGATGCCCAGGTTCAGGGCCAGGATCGGCCAGTGCCTCCTCGGACCCCGCGGCCACAAGCGCGGTTCCACGGTGGCCAGCCGCGTATCGGTCAGGCCTTCCCGGCTCATGGCCTCGACCTCCTCCGACAACAGCAGCGCGAACAAGACTCCCGCTCCCGCCGGGGACACGATCGAGTCGATCCTGACCAGGATGGCGACCGCGGTTCCGGTGATCGCGATGCCGGCGGCGAACTTCGTGTACGGCGACTCCAGATTGACGAACGAGCGGCCGGTGTGCCCCAGATAGACGACCTGAAGCAGGGTGTAGAGGAGAGTCGTGGCGACGAGTGTGCCGATCACCGCGATCTTCAGCCTGGCCGCTTCGCTGAAGCGTCCGTCGTCCTTCACCTCGCCCGCGAAGTCCAATGGGCCCTGAAAGCCTATGTAGGCATAGATGACGCCGCCGCTTGTCAGGGCACTCACAATGGCGCGGATCACGCTGTGGCCCTGTGCCACCGAATGCTGTGCGACTCCGTGGGCGTCGAAGCCGGACGCGAACAGCAGGACGATGACCGAGACGGGGACGAACACCTTGAAGGCTGTCAGCCACACCGTCGAGGTCCGTATCACTCGGAAACCCAGCAAGGTGACACCGACGATGGGGATCATCAGTACGCCGGAGAGGAACAGACCCGCCGTCGTCGGCCCCGGGTGCACGGGGTCGTAGTCGTAGAGCGACTTGTTTCCCATCGCCTGAACCACGGCGGCCGCCTCAGTAGCGGGATTCAGCGCGTAGAACACCCACAGCGCGGCCGCGACGGCGATGGTCATCAAGGGACCACTGCTCTTGAGCGGCCAGAAGACCAACCCCCCGTTCTCCGCCCGATGCCGGCCCAGCTCCACCATGACCACGCCGATGGCGGTCATCAAGACGCCGCCGAGCAGCCACGACACCCAGGCCCACTGACCCGCTGTCTGGGTCGCGTGGTACGCGCCCAGCATCCACCCCGAGCCGATCATCCCGCCGGCGGCCAGCGCGATCAGCGCCACCAGACCCATGCGGTCGGGATCACGCGCGGCGTCAGAAGCCTTTCGCGCGGATGCCTTCGCCTTTTGGTCAGTGGTCATTCGTTGATATCCCCAATGCTCGCCGTCCTCCCGGAATGATCGGAGCGCCAGGGTACTGGAGCACTCGAAGGCCGGATGGACGATGGCTGAAACCCGCCAGACCGGCGCCGTATGCCGGTCGTAGTAGTAGGTCGTAGCGGATCGCTGTTGAATGCACGGGATTCGACGAGCGGTCGCGACTTTATGCAATCTTTGCATTTGTTGCTTCGCGCGCGAAGTCCTTCCAAGAACTGCTCCGGGCCGTCCCGGTGGTGATGTACCCCGGGTCCGGGACCGCCGACCGGCCGGTAGGCTTGGCGACCGTCGCGGTCAGCCGCATCGATGATGAGTGCCTTGACATGGGGGGTTCGGGGGAATGGCACGTCCAACGGGGTGGGACATTCTGGGGCTGGATGGGGATCCGACTCCGGGTGTGGTGGAGTCGGTGCAGGCGTTGGCGAAGCAGTTCGGGGACTTCGCGCACGACGTGGAGGCGGCGTACCGGAGTCTGAACAGCTTCGGTTCCGACGCGACTGCGATGCAGTGGGTGGGTCAGACCGCTGATGCCTTCAAGGACCAGTTCGGTCCGCTGCCGGGGCGGCTGCAGAAGCTTTATACGTCCTACAGCGAAGCCTCCGACGCGTTGAACGCCTACGCACCGCTGCTACAGGCGGCGCAGTCCAAGGCTGACAGTGCCCTGCGTCAGGCCCAGGACGCCAACGCCGACCTGCAACGCGCCACCACCACCGCCAACACCGCTGCCGCCGATCTGAAGACCGCGCAGCAGAACCACGCCGCCAGCCCCAACCCGCAAGCCGTCACCGACGCCCAAACCGCGCACAACACCGCCCAGACCAACCTGACCAACGCCAAGGCCCATATGGCCGCGCTGACGGCCCAGGCGAACCAAGCGCACGACGACCGCATCACCGCCGCCAAAGCCTGCGCCGGCGCGATCGGCCACGCACAGTCTGACGGCATCCACAACAAACACTGGTGGGAGCACGTCGGCGCGGCCCTGGCCGACATCGGCGGCGAGATCGCGGACATCGCCGGCGAGATCGCACCGATCCTGGACATCCTCGCCCTGGCCACCTCCTGGATCCCCGGTGTGGACGTGGTCACCGCCGCGCTGGCAGAGGCCGACAACCTCGTCGCGCTGGCCGGCTCGGTGATGCAGATGGCCGGCGACGCGATGCAGGGCCACTGGGGCGACGCGCTCCTGGACGCCGGCATGCTCGCCGGGGCCTACCTCGGCGGCAAGGCGCTGGAGAAGTTCGGCGGCCCGATGCTGGAGAAGCTGGCCGCCCGCGGCAACAAGGACGCGGTGGGCGCGGCCGACCCGGTCGACGTCGTCTCGGGCCGGATGATCACCGCCGAGACCGACCTGAGCCTGCCCGGAACGCTGCCGCTGGTGCTGCGCCGCTCCTACTCCTCCGGGTACCTCACCGGGCACTCGTTCGGACCGGGCTGGTCGTCCACCCTGGACATCCGGGTCGCCGTGGCCGCCGACGGGATCCGGTTCGCCGGCGACGACGCGCAGATACTGCGCTACCCGCTGCCGACCGGGGACGAGCCGGTGCTGCCCGCCGACGGCGCGCGCTGGGAGCTGACCTGGGACCGCGGCGCGGACGAGATCCGGGTCGCGGATCGGACGTCGGGGCTGACCCACCATTTCGCGGTCGTCCACGTCACCGGCGAGAACGGGCATATACGCAGCCTGACAGCGGTCACCGACCGCCACGGCAACCGGATCGACGTCGACCGCGACGCGGCCGGCGTCCCGACCGACGTCCGGCACTGCGGCGGGTACCACGTCCGGGTCCAGACCGAGACGACCGGTTCGGGTCCGCGTATCAAGGCCCTGTGGATGGTCACGGGCACGTCGGCCGGAGCGGCCGAAGCGGCCGAACTGGTGGCCGGGTACCGGTACGACGAGCAGGGCCGGCTCACGGCCGTCCTGGACCCGGCCGACGTGCCCTACCGCTACGAGCACGACGAGAACGACCACATCCGGGCCTGGATCAACCGTTCCGGATACCGCTACGAGTACGAATACGACGAAGCCGGCCGCGTCATCCGCGGCACCGGGGCCGGCGGCTATCTGTCCGCCGATTTCGTCTACGACGAAGAGCCGCGGACCACCACCGTCATCGACTCCCTCGGCGCGCGCACCACCTTCCACTACGACGAGAGCGGCCACCTGAGCCGGACCACGGACCCGCTGGGCAACGTGGCCTCCATCGAGAACGACGCCTTCGGCCGGATGCTGAGCTACACCGATCCGCTCGGCGCGGTCACCCGCCTGGTCCGCGACGCCGCGGGGAACGTGGTGCGGATGGAGCTCGCCGACGGTGCGGCCTTCACCACCGAGTACGACCAGCGGGGCCGGCCGGTCCGGGTGCTGGAACCGGACGGCGCCGAATGGCTCCAGCACTACGACGAGCGCGGGAACCTGGTCCGGGTCCGCGACCCGCTGGGCGTCGTGACCAGCTACGGCTTCGACGAGACCGGGGCGCTCCGCTCGGTCACCGACGCCCTGGGCCACACCGTCGGCTACGACGTGGACACGGCCGGCGTCACGGTGGCCGTGACCGACGCCCTGGGCTCGTCCTGGCGCGCCACCCGCGACGCCTTCGGCCGGCTGGTCGAGGTCGTCGATCCCACCGGCGCGCGGACCGAGACCGGCTGGGACCCGGTCGCGCGGCGGCCGGCCTGGCAGCGGTTCCCCGACGGCAGCGCCGAGCGGTGGGAATGGGACGCGGACGGGGAACTGCTGAGCCACCAGGACGCGGCCGGCGGCCTCACCCGCTACGAACCAGGGCCCTTCCACACCGTCCGGGCCCGCGTCGAGGCCGACGGCACCCGCTACGAGTTCGCCCACGACAGCCAGACCCGGCTCACCACGGTGTCCCGTCCCGGCCGCCGGCCCTGGTCGTACTCCTACGACCCGGCGGGCCGACTGGTCTCCGAGACCGACTTCAACGGGCGGATCCTCCAGTACGAACACGACGCCGCGAACCAGCTCCTGCGCCGGCGCAACGGCGTGGGCCAGATCGTCGAGCTGAGCCGGGACCGGATGGGCCGGGTGGTGCGGCAGCACGACGAGGCCGGCAACCGCGTGGAGTACGGCTACGACGCCGCGGGCCGGTTGGCACGTGCCGAGAACGCGCACAGCAAAGTGGAGTTCATCCGCGACGGACTGGGCCGCGCGGTGTCCCAGATCCTCGACGGCGCGGTCCTGGCCACCGCGTTCGACGCTGTCGGCCGGCGCACCGAGCGCACGACGCCGTCCGGACACCGGGTCCAGTGGCGCTACGACGCCGCGGGCCGTCCGTTGACGTTGCAGCGCGACGGCGCGGCACCGATCGCGTTCGGGTTCGACGCGGCCGGCAGGGAGACATCGCGCCGGCTGAGCCCGGCGGCCACGGTGGCCATGTCCTATGACGAGCGGGGGCGCTTGGCCGCGCAGCGGCTTTTCGCGGACGGTGGGCGCGGCTCCGGCGCTGGTTCTGGTACGGGCACCGGCACCGGCCATCCGGCGGCCCCGGTGCTGGAGCGGGCGTGGACGTATCGCGCCGACGGCGTGCCGACCTCCGTCGTCGACTCGATGACCGGCGAGAAGCGCTTCGCGCTGGACCGGATGGGCCGGGTCACCGCCGTCCACGCCGCGACCTGGACCGAGACGTACGCCTACGACGGCGACGGACGGCTGGCGCACGCCGCGGACAGCCGGGACCGCGACAGCCCGGACCGCGGCAGCTCGGATCGCGGCGACGGCCACGGTTCGCAGGACGCGGTCGCCGGCGAGCGCGTCTACGCCGGGACCCTGCTGAGCCGCGCGGGACGAACCCGCTACGAGTACGACGAGCAGGGTCGGCGTGTGAAGGCCGTGCGAAAGCTGCTCTCCGGCGGCAGCAAGGTCTGGACGTACTCGTACGACGCGTTCGACCGGCTCGTCGAGACGGTGACGCCCAGCGGCGAGCACTGGCGCAACGTCTACGACCCCCTCGGGCGCCGGATCGCCAAGCAACTGGTGGTCGGCGACGAGGTCGTCCGGCAGACGCGCTTCGTCTGGGACCAGAGCCGGCTGGCCGAAACCCTGCAGATCGGGACGGACGCAGCCGCCAGCACCGTCACCACCTGGGAGTACGGCCCGGGCAGCTTCACACCGCTCATCCAGGACCAGGTCCGCCGGGCCCCCGAGGCCCCGCAGGAGGAGATCGACGCCCGGTTCTTCGCGATCATCGCCGACCTGGTCGGCACCCCGACCGAACTCGTGGCGCAGGACGGCAGCGTCCCCTGGCGCGGCGGCGACGGACGGCGCGCCGGAACCGCGTTCGGCGGCGGTACCCCCGACACGGACTGCCCCATCGGCTTCCCGGGCCAGTACCACGACGAGGAAACCGGCCTCGACTACAACTACCACCGCTTCTACGACCCCGAGACCGGCCGCTACCTCACCGCGGACCCGCTGGGCCTGGCCCCGGCCCCGGACCCGCACGGCTACGTCCCCAACCCCCTCATCGGCGCCGACCCGCTCGGCCTGGACGCCCTGGACCTGCGCGGCAAGGGCGACCCGCGCCCCGGCCGCGACCGGCCGTGGAGCATCACCCCGGGCGGACGCCCCGACGGCGGCCAGGTCGTGGCCGGCCACGGCTGGTACAACACCCCCGACGGCTTCACGACCGTGCCGGACGGCACCTACCTGCACTTCTACGTCCAACACGGCGAGAAACTCGACGACTCGGTCGGAACCAAGATCGAACGCGGCGCCCGCGACGTCATGCCGGTCCAGACCTACGGCCCGGGCGAACGAATACCGAACTACATCATCGGCCCGCCCGACGAACTGAAGATCATGAGCGGCTCGACCACTGTCGACCAGCCCAAACTCCTGTCGGAGCTGTTCGACGAAGGTAAGATCAAGGGAGTCTGCCACATGGCAGTGTGCCGAGAGGTGGCGCTGTGACCTACTACGCCGACCTGAGCGCGTACGACTACACCGAACTCGAAGACGACGGCGAACCACACCTGAACATCGGCTGGCTAGCCGCCCCGCACCCGTTCCCCACGGGCCCACTCAAGGACGAGGCCATCGAACGACTGGCCATCCTGCGTGCGAACCCGGTCAACCAGTTCCGAGGCTCACACCCCTGCGACTTCTGCGTCGCCGAGTTCAGAGAACAGGGCCTGATCTCAGGTCCCGCCCTGTTCACGGCGCTCAGAGACGCCGGTGCGCTGGGCAACGGGGAGATCGTCATCGAGGGTCCGCGCGGGTGGTACCACGCGCCGGTGCTGATCACGCACTACGTCGAGCGGCACGGGTATCTGCCGCCGGCGGATTTCGTCGACGCTGTGATGACTGCTTCTTAGTAGGCAGATGGGCGGCGAGCCCACGCCGCTCGCCGCTGCCGTACCCCGTCGAGGCTGAGCCCGTGCGCGAGCGTGTTCCGGTTGATCGGTGGGGTCTACATCGATCCCGTGGCGATGAGCCGAACGCCGTCGATGAGGGTGACCAGAGCGACCACGGCGAATACGCCGCAGCCCACTCGATTCCACGTCACCACGAATGCCTGGCGCTCCGGGTCGGACGAGCGTCCGCGCCATGGCATTCGGCCGGCGAACCCGCGGAAGTTGGCGGCGACCGCGACACAGAACAGCAGCGCGATCACGCTGATCGCCAGGACGATGGCACCGGTTCCTCGACCGTGCAACTGTGTGGCCTTCCCAGCTTCGTAAATAGGCGACACCGACGCCCTCCCTTGATCGACCTGCATCGTAGCCGCGAGCGGGGTCCCGGATGGTCTAGTGACAGACCGTCTCAGCCGTCCGGTACACGTACAGCGACTGCTGGGGGCCCATGAACCCGAAGCGGCGGTATTCGGGAGTCGCGTCGAGAGTCCAGCCGGCCTGCCGCTGCGGACTCGAGGCGACGACGTAGCACGGGTGATCGTGTCCAAGTCCCGCGCTCTTCACGTATATGCCGGGTTCGGCGTTCGGGTCCATCGCCTTCATCCCGTCCGGCGAGTACCAGGCCGTCCAGTCGAGGCCGGCGTCGACGTGCTCGGCGGAGGCCTGCCGGCCGGCGACGATCGACTGCGCGGCGTGCCAGGTAGCCGCGTCGAAGGTCAGCGCGTTGGCCGTGAGCAAGCCGGTAACGCTGGCCACGAGCGCGCCGACGAGCGCGGCGAGCGGGATACGGGGCCGAGCGACCGGCTCGCTGCGATCGAGCGCGATCGCCAGGAGCGGCACGGCGAGCGGGAGCAGGTAGCGGTCGAAGAGGATCCAGTGCTCGGCGAGTTCGAGCATGATGGAGCCCGCAGTCAGCACCGCGAATACGAGCACTTCTTTACGGAGCGCACGGACGCGCGAGAGCACCAAGCCGATGAGCAGCGCACTGGACAGACAGCCGAGCGGCAGCAGCAGGTCCCAGATCGGCCGGGGGAAGAGGTCCGGGCGCGAGCCGAGGAACGCCGGGCTGTAGGCACCGTTGAGCTGCAGGTAGTTCTGCGGGAGGGCGACCGTGCCCCGGTAGACCTCGTAGGCGAACCAGACGAATGCGACGACCGAGACCCCCTGCACCGGCCGCGACCAGGCCCACGGCCGCGCCGTCAACACCACCACAGGGCTCAGGACGAGCGCGAGGTAGAGCCAGCCGCCGGCAGCAGTGAAGAGCACGTAGTGCCAGCCGGGAAACCGCGCGAGGGTCACCACCGGCGGCTCGGCGTTGGGCACGGTACGGCGCCAATGCTCGAAGGCCAGCGCCCCGACCGCCATCGTCACACCGAAGCCGAGCAACCAAGCCAGCTTGGCAGGCCGCAGCAGATCCCGCTTCCAGAGCGCCGCCACGTACACACCGACGATGGCCGCGATGGCCTGCTCGCGAATGGTGAAGCCCCAGAACCCCGCCACCGACGCGGCCAGGAAGAGCGGAACAGACGCCCGATCGAGCGCCCGCCGCCCGATGGCGAGCGTCACCGTCACGGCCGCCAGCGCCGGAATGTCCGTCATGAACGACGAGGACAGCAACCCGAAGCCGGGCCAGCACACCAGCACGAGGACGCCAACCGCAGCACGCCGGCGCCCCCCGACCGCACGCAGGATGTCGAAGACGGCCCCGAGCGCGACGACCGCGAGGACGCCGACATAAGCGTCCTGCACCAGGATCCAGCGCCCCGCCTTCCACAGAGGTATGAACAGGCCGACCAACGCCATCGAGTTCCAGTTGAACAGATGGACGCGCCCGGTCCGCGCAAAGATCTCAATAGCGCGGCTGAAGCACCAACTGTCGTTGTGCGGTATGGACAAGCTGCCGGTCCACGCCGAGACGACAAAGGGAAAGACGACCCCGATCGCCGCCGCCACCCCGAGAAGGATCAGCGTCGACCGCTCCCAGCCGACGCGCAGCACACCTGTCTCCGAACCCGACTGCGTGTCCTCGTCCAAGACGGCGACAGCAGTGGTCCCCCGACGTTGGAACACGCCTCAGCCTCCCACGGGACCCGAGTTGGGCACCATCGGGGGTGCTGTGGCTTGCAGGGGGCAGATCGTGGTCTCGCCGACGGTCAGAGCCGCCGGCTCGGACGGCGTGGCCACCCGAGCGAGCGCGGTCACCCACCCCTCGACCGCGAGGCGGGCCAGCATCGGATAGAGCGTGCCGCTGGACAGCTTCGCCACCTTCATCAAGTCGTAGCCCCGGTTGGGTCGAGTTCAGAGCAGCGCAGACTGCGCAACGATCGCGCACCCGGTTGCGAACGTTGAGAGATAGGCCCCTGCCGCATGCAGTGCCAGTCCGTTGCGGACCGGGTAGTCCTCAACCTGATGACCGTCCCCGAACAGCGGCTTCAGCCGTTTGCGGACGACGAAGGGGTCCTTGCGGTCGTAGAGGTTGATCCAGCGTTGGAGGCCGGGCGGCCACGGATAGCGATGCTGGTCGTTCGGCATTAGTGAGGGCCGCAACAGGTATCTGTGATATCCGAGGGGCGAACCAAGGGTGATCAGGGTGTGGACGTTGTGATGGGGCAGGAGTGCGAGCGCCTCATAGGCGGTGGCCGCGCCGAGGGAGTGACCGACGATGATGTGGGTGTCGGGGCCTATCTGGGTGGCGATGCGCTCACGGACACGATGGCGGACGTCGAGGTTTGCCACGTAGGCGTGGACTTCGGACAGGAAACGGACCATCCGTGCCGTGCCACACGGTGAAGGAGAAGACGTCGGGCTCGTGGTGGGTGTCGCCGGCGCGGACGTCTCAAGCAGGTCGGCATAGGTGACGCAGACCAGGTCCTCGACATAGGCCGGCGAACCACCGGCCTGCTCGACACCACGCATCAGAGCCGCTTGCCACTTGACCTGAATCACCTGCGGCGGTTCCTTGCGAGGGTCGTTGCCGGTCCCGCACACCCCCAGCAGTCTGGCCATGGCGGCTACCCCGTCCGCCGCGTGCGGAATCGGACGGCGTGGTGCGCGAAGTGCACCGCGTTCCAGACGTTCAGATACATCGTCGCCAGTGCCAAGTCGTCGCTGTGCACGAAGACGCACAGCAGCACCGTCGCCGAAGCCACCGGGCTCCAGGTGTTGCGCGGCAGTTCGGTGCGGCTCGCCCAACACACCCCGGCGGTGAGCGCGATCGCCGCGATCCTCATCACCGCGACTCCGGCGACGTCGACCGCAAGCCGGTGGACGCAGACCAACGCGACGATCGCCGCAGTGGTGGCGGTCTTGTCCAGCGCGACGTCGAGAACCGTCCCGAACGCCGTGACCTGGCCGAACGCGCGCGCGATGTAGCCGTCCGCCACGTCGAGCAACCCGAAGACCACCATCCAGACCGCGGCGGCCGCCATGTTCCCATCGACCAGGGCGCTGATGCCGGCGACCGCGGGGATGACGCGCAGGCCGGTCACGAGGTTGGGGACGGTGAGCTTTCGGGCGGTGGTATTCCCGCTGCGCTCCAACTTCATCTCGTAGTTCCGGCGCAGCCGCGTGGGCAGCGCTGTTGCCATGTCTTCCCAGGAGAGGACGTGGAAGCGCTCGGCGTGCAACGTGTTGAACCAGAGGTCCCCGGTCAGGAGCGCCGCGATCAATACCTCGACGCTGACGGACACCGGGCCGTCTCCGGCAAAGGGCCGGCAGGCGGCCAGAACGGCCGCGAGCGGGACCACGTTCGGGATGACGAGCCGGTCCGGGAAGCGTCCCAGGATGGAACCGCTCGGAACGAGCATCTGCGCGCCGACCACGACAGCCAGGTAGAACAGGAGCCCTGAAGTCATTCGGTGGCTTGCCCCGACACCGATCAGCACGGCCAAGCAGAAGGCCCGGTCGGCGACGAGCGTCGATCGGCTTGGTGTCGTTCGGCTTGGTGTCGTTCGGCTTGCTGTCAGTCCGCTTGGGGACGGCAACGCGGAGCCTCGCGAGCTCTTCGCCACGGTTTCCGCGACCCGGGCGACGACGAACGCGCCGATGATCACCGCAGTCGGAGTGAGGGTCCGCATGGCCTCCGCGGCCATGACTGGAACAGCCAGCAGCGTGCGGAATCCGGCCAGCGAGATTGGCAGAGTCCTGATGATGCTCGGAGCGGGGATCCGCGTCGCGGCCTTCACGCCTGCCACCACCTCAACCAGCGGCAGGTCGTCCTCATGGCCGCTCATGGTGTTCTCCGGGCTCCGGCCAGCTGTGCGTATGCGGCCGTGATCTCGACGATCATCCCCGCCCGGGAGGTCAGCCCGCCGGCCACCCCTCGCTTCCGTTCCTTGATCACCTGCTTCACCCGAGGAAGGATCATCGGCCGCACCCGCAACCCCGCGCGTCGCGCCGTGACGTTCAGCGCGGCTTCGATCCGGAATCCGCGCCGGTACCCCTCGGGCACCGAGTCCCACAGTTCGCGGGTCAGGACCCGTTCGCCGCCGAGCTTGGCGAAGACCCCTCGCAGGATCGGGATTCGGAAGCGCAGCAGCCACCGCAGTCCGACCGTCATGTCGGCCTGGCCATGGACCACCGGCGCCACCAGGTTCGCGACGATCTCCGGTCTCAGCCCGAGGAGGTCCGCGTCAGCGAAGCACAGCACGCGTCCTCGCGCGTGCCGGACTCCGCGTTCCAGCGACTGTCCCTTCCCGAGCCGCTCGGCGTTGCGCAGGAGGGTCGCCGCGGCCGGGACGAGGGCGGGAGTGCCATCGGTCGAGCCGTCGTCGACGACGATCACCTCGTCCACCAAGGCACAGTCAACGAGCGCTTGGACGACGTCCCGGATGGTCGCGGCCTCGTTGTACGCGGCCACGACGGCCGAGACGTGCACGACCTGCACGACCTGCACGGACCTCGATCCGGCCACGGAGGGGTTGTCTGAAAGAGACGAACTCGAATTCCCACCGAGGCGTGCCATATCGGGCCGAGAAAGCCGTCCGACAGCGGACGTGCAAATCGTCACAGGGGCAACCGATGCCCGGGCATTCATTGTCATCACCTTTTGATCGCAGAGCCAGTTTCACGGAACCGGTCGGCTGATCGCCGATCCCGGCGCTGACGGTGGCGTCATGCTGTTGTTGCGTTATGGCAACAAAGCTGTCAGCGAGACAATGGCCGCACAATTGTTTCGCAGGAAGTTGGCAAGAGTCCGTAAAATCCACACCGACCACCCGGGCGATCATTCTCCAGGCCTGGACAGACCCCCTCCCCGATCCGGATAATCTGCGGCAAGATCTGGAAAACAGGCAGTGGGGCAATATCATGGGGCGATCAGAGCAACCCCTCGAACGAGACGGCTCGCCCTCCCGCGAGTTCGGCTTCTGGCTGCGCGACCTGCGAAACACGTCCGGCCTCACGTACAACCAGCTCGCCCGGCGCTCCCGATACTCCATCAGCACTCTTCAAGAGGCCGCATCAGGCCGGCGCCTGCCCACCCTCAGCGTCGTCGCCGCGTTTGTCGTCGCATGTGATGGCGACGAAGCAAGTTGGCGTTCATATTGGGCTCAGCTCAAGCGTCTCGAAGACTACGCCCCGTCGGCCATTCAGCCGCAGGACGTCCTGCCACCATGGATCCGCTTCGCGCCGAACGCCGATCCCGACACCGCGTCGGTTCTGGTCGCCGACGACTGGTACCTCGAATCCCTTGAAGTCGCCCTGTCCCTCGACGGGGCAGTGCCTGAAACGGTCGAACACCGGATTGCAGTCGCGGTCAAAGACGGCGTGCGGGAACTCGTGACCTCCATAAGCGTTCCTCGCATCACGCACGACCAGCTTTCTCCGCACGGGCTGGAAGCCGAACTGCTTCACGGCGGCGTGTTGACGCAACAACAACATCCCCACGAGAGCTACTTCCGCTACGTGATCCTGCTACCGCGCCCACTCCGTGTCGGCGAGCGGCATCGTTACACGATGCGGCTTCGTGTTCCGCCCGGCCAGCCAATGGCACCCCGCTATGTACAGGTACCGCATCGCAGGAGTGACCACTTCAAACTCACGGTGCGGTTTGACAGCAGCCGCCTGCCGCGAATCGTCTGGAGGATGGCAGGCGTCCCGACAGCTGTGCTCACGGATCGCGACCCGAACAGCGAACGGTTGACGCCGGATCGGTTCGGCGAGGTCAGCGCCGAGTTCCACGCCCTTCGACTTGGCCGTGCGTATGGCGTGTCGTGGCGTCAATAGCCCGTTCCATGGCGCGGCCGGGTTCGGGGTCGGTTCGGCGCTCCTCGCTTCGGCGCTCATGCCGCCTCCTCGATCCGACAGGCGCCGAGAAGGCGTTCGCTAGCGGTTGGTAGCGTCTCAGAGCTCGTATGCAGTGCTGTCAGCGCGTACAGCGCCGTGCCCGCCACTGGACCTTCTCTGCTTCAGATTGCGCTCCCTGAGCCGGGATGGCGGTGGCCACTGCCCAGTCCACCAGCGGCAGAAGCAGGTCGACCGCCGCGCATCCGAGGTCGGTCAGGCTGTAGTCGACCCGGGGCGGGACCACCGCGTGGGCCTTGCGAGCGACCAGGCCGTCGGCCTCGAGGGTGCGCAGGGTCTGGGCCAGCATCTTCTCGGTCACACCGGTAAGGAGGCGGCGGATCTCGCCCCAGCGCATCGTGCCGTCGGAGAGTGCGACGAGGGTGAGGACGCCCCAGCGGCTGGTCACGCGCTCCAGCAGGCCTCTGGCGGGGCAGTTCGGATCGACGACGCCGGTGAGTCTGCTTTCGGTGACTAAGGGCTCTACCTCGATGCTTCCCTTCACGCCAGTACCGTATTTCAGAGTGCGTACCAGTCAGGGGGAAAGTTTGGCCGGCGCTGCCTGTTGACCGATGTGAACCTCCCAGGAAGGGAGCGCTCCATGTCGATCGCGCCAAGGAAGGAACGCTCGTGTTCTCGAACAGACAGAGTTATGACGTGACGGTGAGATCGAAGGCCCCTGCATCCGTCATCTGGGCGCTACTGCTGGACGCGGCCAGCTGGCCGGTCTGGTCCCTCGTCGACAGCCTGGAGCGCGAACGATCCGTCGGCCTCGACCCGGAGGGGCGGGACGGCGTCGGTGCGGTTCGGGCGTTCCGGACCGGGCGAATGGTCACCGGGGAGCGCCTGACGGCGGTGGACCCGCAGCGGCGCCTGGCATACGAGGACGCGTTCAATCCCATGATGCGCGACTACCAGGCCGCGATCGAGATCGAGCCGGCCCCCGACGGAGGCACGTCCATCCACTGGCACGGCGTCTACTCGACCCGCTGGGGTCTCGGCCGGTACATGGGGCCCTACCTGCAGCGGTACATGCAGAAGATGGCCGACGGTCTCGCGGCCCATGCCGAAACGCTCGCCACGCCGTGACGGCGCCGGGGCGGTCCGGGGCGCGGCCGGGGCGGTCCGGCTCCCGGGCGGGACCGAGCCAGGGCGGAACGGAGCGTCAAAGTTCCGCCCCGAGAAGCGACCGCGCCACAGCCCGCGCCGCGTCGTGCCGCTGAGTCCGCCGTCCACTCAGCTCTCGGGGGCGGACGACGGCCATGACCACGGCCGCGACGGCGAGCCGACCGCGCATCCGGCCTTCGGGGGTGTCGTCGGTGGCGAGCACTTCGGTCAGTTCGGTCAGCTTGCGCTGGAGCGTCCGCGCAGCCGGGAGACCGCGCAGAGCGTGTTCGGTAACGTGCGCACACACCAGCGTCGCGCCGTGCTCGCCGCGGGCGAGGGCGTCGAATCGGTCAACGACCTGCTGGTGGGTCAACCCGCCGGGTGAAACGCTGGCGCCGTCGATGAGCTCGTCGAGCGCGGGGAGCAGTTCCTCGTAGGACTCGGTAAGCAGCTCCTCCTTGCTGGCGAAGTGGTGCAGCAAGGCCTGGCGCGTGACGCCCGCGCGCCCCGCGATCTGGGTCAGCGAGGTCAGCTCGTAGCCCTGTTGGGTGAACAGCTCCAGCGCGATCGCACGGAGGCGTCGACGGGTATCGGTGCGTCGCCGATCAACGTGCTCCTGCATAGGCGCCGGCAGCGCCGCGTCGAGCGTGCTGCCCCGGCCGATGCCGACGTGGCAGTCCGACCTGGAGGTCAACCTCCTGTCCGCGGTCCGGCTGGACCAGGAACTGGTTCCGGGCATGGTGGAACGCGGGTCGGGAGTCGTGGTGCACGTGTCTTCCATCGCCCGCCACCTGGCCCGCCACCTGGCCCGGCCCGGGCAGGTCGCGTACGCGGCGGCGAAGGCAGCACTCAACTACTACAGCCGCGCGCTAGCCGCGGAGGTCGGCCCGGCGGGCGTGCGGGTAGTGTGCGTCCTTCCCGGATTCATCGCCACAGAGGGCGCCCTCGCGGACAGTCTGGGAGTGACGCTGGAGCAGGCGCAATGCGAATCGCGGCATCCTTGAACCTCCCGATGAACCGGCCCAACAGTCCCGAGGACGCAGCCGAACTGCTCGCGTTCCTGGTCTCCGAACGAGCGAGCTGGCTCACCGGCTCAGTATCGAGTCGACGGAGGCATTCTCGCCGAGGTCTAGCCCGCAGCACCGCGCGCCTCGGCAAAGGTTTCCTAGCCTAATGATGCCGGCCAGAGTCAGCACCGACTACTACGTCCGGCTCGAACAGGGCCGTGACCAGCATCCGTCGCGTCAGGTGCTCGACGCGCTCGCCGAGGCGCTGCTCCTGAACGACGAGGCCGCCGCCTACCTGCACAGCCTGGCCGATTCCGGTACCTCGCGACGCTCGTCGCGGACCGCGCGCACGCAGTACGCGGCACCCAGCCTGGTCTCGCTCCTGGACGCCTGGCCCGACACCCGGCGCTGGTCTACGGACGCCACATGGATCTGCTGGCGGCCAACGCTCTCGGCGAGGCGCTGTTCAGCTGGCTCGGCCGGGAGACCAACCTGCTTCGCGCGATCTTCCTGGATCCGCAGGCGCGCGTGTTCTACCGGGACTGGGCCAGGATCAGCGAGGGATGCGTCGCGGCACTGCGCGCCGAGAACTGAGCTGCGGTATGTGATCAGGTGTTGCCCTCTGCGGCGCGTTGTTGGGCAATCGAGGCATCCATATTCGAGCTGATGTGACCGCTGTGGGAGACGGTGCCCTCGATCCGTTCGCAGTCTGGCCGCCAGGGGCGAAGAAGCGCGGCTTTGGCGTGGTCGTGGTGCAGGAGAGTCGATCCGGCATTGCCCGGATCCGTTGCACCCGCGATCGATTAGCCAGCATGATGAGCACGACAACCGGTTCAGAGAAGAAGCCACATGCACCTGTTGGACGACCTCGACGGTCTATCCTCCCGAGCACAGACCCTGCTTCGGCGTACAGGATGGCGCGTGCCGCCCGAACCCGATCTTCAGACTCAGATCGAGCACGTCCGACTGATTGGCGACGAGTTCGTCACTGCTCCTCCGATGCTTATCATCCGGCGCGAGGGATTCGCGCTCCGATACGGAGGCCTGCGTTACACCGTCCGGCGCTTTCTTGTCCTCGACGGACAGCGCCACGAGATGGCCCGCGAATGGAACTACGATCTCGGCGGGTACGCCTGGGCGGACAAACCCGGCGACTGGTACTTCGACTGGTTCGGAGAACGCGTGTCCAGCCCGATCCGCCACCTCGTGCACACCGATGGCCGCGTCGGGGCCGAGGACGGAAGCAGCGACTTCCTGGAGATCGCCCCGTCGCTGCCGACGCTCATCGAGTCCCACGCGCTCATGGACGAGCTCGCGCAGTGGGACTTGTGCCTCTGGAACGTCGACATCGATCAATTGGGTGACGTTGGCGCTGAGCTTGTCGACGTCCCCGAGGCGTCAGGACCAACCGTTCGTTGGAGGATCTCGCCGACCCTTGCGGTCCAGGAGTTCCAGTCGTGGACGCACCAGCAACCGCGGCCATGGCGAGCGGTCGCCTGGACCCGCGGCGGCAGGGCAAATCGATTACTCGAAGCACAGGCCAGCGCATCGGGCCGACGGTAGTCGATCCGACGGCGGGCCGCGGCGCGCCTCCGCTGCTCTGGATCAGCTCCAGATCCAGACCGCAGCCTCGTCGGGCTTGGCGAATGGCACCATCGCCCATCCTGGCGGCCAGCCCGACCCGTAACCCTCATCTGGATAGGCTCCGAGCTCGCGGGGGATGCGCCACTTCCACCACTTCGTCTCGTCCTCGTGGTTCGGCCACGGGATGGTCGCCGCGATGAATTGCGCGTCCGCGCGCTTCAGCTGAGCCTGTCCCACATCGCGAACCTGCGCGGGGAGCCGCGACCAAACGGGTGCCAACACTCCACGGCACCAGGTCTCGTTGGAGAACTCCGGCACGGTGGAGATGCACTCCTCCTCGGCCAGCGACAACCATCTGCGGAGGAGCGAGTCGAGCATGCAGCGCTGGCCGCCGGCCCACTTGCTTACTCCGCCCCGGCGAGGAGCCGGTCCACGGACGCCTCGGCCCCTGGTCTGAAACACGCGCTTCCCATGGCGAACTGATCCGACATGCCCGCCTCCCGCGATCGTTCCCTGTGCAAGATCGCATGCAATCTACTGCTGACATATGCAGAGTCCAGCCGTACTAGGCCGTGTCTGAGAAGTGGTTCATAGCCAGCCGTTGATGGCTGCGATGGTGACGGTGGCCTGGTAACGGCAGGCGAGCTTGTCGTACCGG
>NZ_JBGCCU010000034.1 GCF_041261445.1 Catenulispora sp. EB89 | reverse complement strand
CTCAGACACGACGAGACCTCCGATCCCGGGTTCCCTAGACAAGAACCGGCATATCAGAGGTCTCGTTCACTCTATAAAGCCACAGCTCACAGCCCTATTTGACAACACCACCAAAACCCTAACTACGCGGCATTGCGGACCGGACTGGTTCCGTTTACGGCGACGACGCGGCGAGGGACCCAGAACCCTGGTGACCACAAGCAGCGACTGCCACCGGCCAGCGCGGCGCAGGCAACAGCGTGAAGTGGAGCCGAACAGTCGCGGGCCGCCGCCTGTAGGAGGTCGCGCGGGTCGCCCCCTCGCTGTAGAGCGCCCGCCGGAGGCCTCGAGGCGCCCACCAAACGCGGCAGGCGGCCGCCAGACCAAACGCGTGCGCAGTGACTCGGACCTGTGCGTGGTCGTGCACGCGGAAACCGCCAGCCGCCAAAGCGCCACGCTCAAACTCGACCGGCGCGTAGTCTTGCCCACGAAAACCGCCAGCCGCCAACCCACCGCGCTCAAGCTCGACCGCCGCGCGCTCTTGCCCACGAAAACCGCCGCCTGCCAGCGCACCGCAGCGCGAGTCGGACCGCCGCTCGATCGTGTCCACGAACACCGCCCGGCAGCCAGCGCTAGCTGGTGGTGCGAGTCGGACGTGGCGGCATTTTGTTAGGGCATTATCGCCCCTTATAAATAGATATAGCATGCGCCACCGACATCACCGCCTGCCGCCCGCCGGCCACCCGCCGCCGCCGACCGCCAGCCGATTGCCGATTGCCGATTGCCGCAGAGCCCTGAACCACCGCGCGGTCGTGCCCGCGAAAACCGGCGGCCGCCAGCGCGAAACGAGTCGCTCAACCGAACTGCGTCCCCCAGCGAGGTCACCAAACCTTAGGCGAAGCCGTAAAAATCGCCTGTAAACCACACCCCAACCGCACCCCACCCCCCACCGCCCCCACCCCACAAAGCATGCGCGCAAATCCCGACTGGACATGACTTCGAGCTTTGATTCTCTTCATCCTGGGAAGGGGCCCTAAAACCCCTTACGCCGGATTCGAGAGGATCAGCCATGGCGAAGATGCGCACGTTCACCGCTGCCGCCGCCGCCGTCGCGGCGCTGGCCTGCACGGCACTCACGCTGGCGGGATGCAGTTCCGGTGGCGGTGGCGGGGGGACGCCGACGAGTGGGCCGATCAAGGTCTGGTACTCCAACAACGCCCAGGAAGTTTCGTGGGGTAAGGCGACCGTCGCGTTGTGGAACAAGGCGCATCCGGACCAGCAGGTCAGTGGTGAGGAGATACCTGCCGGCACCAGCTCCGAGGAGGTCATCACCGCCGCTATCGCCGCCGGGAACGCGCCGTGCCTGGTGTTCAACGGGTCGCCGTCGGCGATCTCGGGGTGGGTGAAGCAGGGCGGCCTGGTTCCGTTGAACGACTTCGCTGACGGCGTTTCGTACATCGAGGGGCGGAGTGGCGCGGCTGTCGCGTCCGAGTACAAGAGCTCTGATGGCAAGTACTACCAGCTGCCGTGGAAGAGCAATCCGGTCATGATCTTCTACAACAAGGACATGTTCAAGGCCGCCGGCCTGGATCCGGACCATCCGGCCCTCGCCACCTACGCCGACTTCGAGGCCGCCGCGCAGAAGCTGGTGAGTTCGAAGGTCGCGCAGTACGCCATCGCGCCGGCGCCGACCAACGAGTTCTTCCAGAACTGGTTCGACTACTACCCGCTCTACATCGCCGAGAGTGGGGGGCAGCCGTTGGTGGCGAACGGCAAGGCCACCTTTGACGACGCCGCGGGGCAGGCCGTCGCCGACTTCTGGGCCGGCGTGTACGCCAAGAGCCAGGCCCCGAAGGAGAAGTACAACGGGGACGCGTTCGCGGACAAGAAGGCGGCGATGGCGATCGTCGGCCCGTGGGCCATCGCGACCTACCAGGGCAAGGTGAACTGGGGCGCGGTGCCGGTGCCGACCTCGGCGGGCATGCCGGCCGACCAGATCCACACCTTCGCCGACTCCAAGACCGTCTCGGTGTTCACCGCGTGCAAGAACCGGCAGACCGCGTGGGACTTCCTGAAGTTCGCCACGGACCAGGACAACGACGGCGCGCTCCTGAGCACCACCGGCCAGATGCCGCTGCGCACCGACCTGCCGAGCGTCTACGCGTCCTACTTCACCGCGCACCCGGAGTACACGCTGTTCGCGCAGCAGGCGAGCCGCACCGTCGAGGTGCCGAACGTCGCCAACGGCGTGACCATGTGGCAGGACTTCCGCAACGGCTACCTGAAGTCCGTGGTCTTCGGCCAGCAGTCGACCAGCCAGTGGCTGCACGACGCGGCCGGCACCGTCGTGTCCGACATCGCCAAGTAGGCCGCGGCAATGTCCCGCGTGAAGCCAGCCGCAGCAATGTCCCGCGTGAAGCCAGCCGCGCCGACCTCCCGCGCGAAGCAAGGCGGCCCGACGTCCCGCGCGAAGCGAGGAGGACCGCGATCGAAGACCCTCATCGGACTGTGGCTGGCCGCACCGTACGGCGTGTACCTGGTCATCGTCTACGCGGTGCCGATCATCCAGGGCATCCGCATATCAGTCCTCGACTACGTCTACGCAGCGCCCGGCGCGTCCGTGCCACAGCCGTTCGTGGGCCTGAAGAACTACCGCGAAGCGCTCTCGGACCCGCTGCTGCGCCGGTCGTTCCTGAACATCGGCGAGTTCCTGGTGATCAACGTCCCGCTGACCGTGATCCTGGGCATGACGCTGGCCGCGGTGCTGGCGAAGCTCACCCGGATGAAGGCCTTCTTCCGCTCGGCCTTCTTCGTGCCCTACGTCACCGCCAGCATCGCCGTCATCGGCGTCTGGTACTTCCTGTTCAGCCAGAGCGGCCTGGTCAACCACGTGCTGGGCTCCGCGGCGCCGAATCCGTCGTGGCTGGTCAACTCGCACCTGGCGATGGTCGTGATCGCGCTGGAGGTGACGTGGAAACAGCTCGGCTTCTACGTCCTGCTCTACCTGGCCGGAGTGTTGTTGATCCCTGATTCGCTCTACGAGGCGGCGAGCATCGACGGCGCCGGAGCGGTGCGGCAGTTCCGAGCGATCACCGTGCCCGCGCTGCGCAACATCACCATCCTGGTGACCACCCTGGCCCTGATCGTCGGCGCCAACCTGTTCACCGAGCCCTATCTGCTCACCGGTGGCGGCGGCCCGAACGGCGCGACCATGTCGCCGGCGCTGCTGATCTACCAGGACGGCGTCGAGCAGGGCAAGCCGGGGGTCGGCGCGGCCATCGGGATTCTGTTGACGTTGTTCGTTCTGCTGGTCGCCGGTCTCGGCGCCGGCGCGCGCCGGCTGGCCCAGGCCCGGGAAGGAGTGTGAGGACCGTGAGTAACGTTCGGCACGGATCGACAGGCAGGGTCCTGCGACGCCTGGCCACCTACGGCTTCGTCACCCTCGGAGCACTGGCCAGCATCTTCCCGCTGTACTACATGGTGGTCGGCTCGTTGCAGCTGCGTGCCGACAGCGCATTCAGTGGCCTGATACCGAAGGCCGGCAACCTCGGCCTGCAGAACTACCGGGACGTCAACCGGGCGATCTCGCTACTGCCGTCGCTGGCGAACTCCGCGATCTTCACACTCGGCACGGTGGTGCTGACCATAGTCATCGGGCTGCCCGCCGGCTACGCGCTGGCGCGGCTGCGCTTCCCGGGCAAGCCGGCGGTCACCGGGATGCTGATCCTGGTGCTGGTGCTGCCGTTCCAGGTGATGATGATCCCGTTGTACATCCTCGTGGTGCGGGACTACGGCCTGGCGGACAACTACCTCGGGATGATCCTGCCGTTCGCGGTCAACGCCACGGCAGTGCTGATCTTCCGCCAGTTCTTCATTTCCCTGCCGGACGAGTTGTTCGACGCCGCGCACATCGACGGCGCCGGCGAGGTGCGCACGCTGCTGCTCGTCGCGGCGCCGCTGACCAAGCCGGCCATCCTCACGGCCTCGGTGATCACGTTCATCGGGCCGTGGAACGAGTTCCTGTGGCCGTTCCTGATCACGAAGAAGCACGCGATGCAGCCGCTGGCGGTGTCGCTCGGCGAGTACGTGTCGACGAACGCGGCCACCGCGACGAACCCCTACGGCGTGATCCTGGCCGGCGCGTGCGTGCTGGCCGTGCCGGTGATCGTGTTGTTCCTGGTGGCGCAGCGGCACTTCACGTCGGCGGCTTTGGGGAGCGGGGTGAAGGAGTAGTGAAGGAGTAGAGACCTGGGCGTTCAATCCGGGCCGGCGGAATCAGTGCCCTGAAGCAGGTGCGCCAGCGCCGTCCGAGACGAAACGTTCAACTTCCGATAGATCCGCGCCAGGTGGGTCTCCACCGTTCGATGGCTCAGGTACAGCTCGTCGGCGATGGCGCGGCTGCGACGACCCGTTGCGACCAGGGCGGCGATCTCGCGCTCGCGTTCCGTCAGCAGGGCCCGGACGTCGTCCGATTGCAGTGGTCCCGGTATCGGGGCACCGCCCTTGCCCGACGACGGCGACGGGCTCGGTATCCCCGGCAGACCGGCCACACCTGTGCCACCCGCGCCGCCCGCGACACCCGCCACGCCGGCCACGCCCGCCACCGCCACCCCGGCCGCGGCCCCGGCCGCCGAAGCCGTCGCCGTCGCGGTGGCGCCGGTCGTGCCGGCCACCTCAGCAACACCGGTCACCACGGCCCCCGCTGGCGCCGCAGGACGCGCCGCGCCGCCGGAGAGCAGGCGCGTCCGGATGTCGGCGACCTCCTCCTCGATGCGCACCGCACCGTGGATGCGCGCGACCTCCTCGGCGGAGTCGAGCCAGCCGCCGGCCACCGTCGGGCCGAGGGCGAGCGCCGCCGAGGCGCTGCCCGCGACCAGGGTCCAGGCGTGCTGGATCGGCCGGTTGGCGCGGCGGAAGCCGAGCGCGGCCTGTTCGAACAGCTTCGCCGCGGTTTCGTGGTCGCCTTCGGCGGCGTGGAGTGCGGCCTGGGCCCGGACTACGTACGAGCGCTGAACCGACAGCCCCGAGGCCTCCGCCGCGTCTTGGGCGTCGCGCGCGGCCTGCCGGGCCAGTTCCGGGCGGCCGGAGCGCAGCGCGGCCGAGGACAGCATCGCCAGCAGCATCGGACGGTAGGCCGGTTGCAGCCTGCGCAGTTCGGGACCGCCGCCGCCTTCCAGCAGCGCGTCCACGCAGCCCGCGGCGTCGCCGTTGACCATCCGGACCAGGGCCAGCTGCATCGCGGCCGAGCCGGACCACCAGCCGTTGCCGGGCCGGGCGATGCGGACGGCGTGCTCGGCGGCGGCGGTCACCGCCGCGGCCTCGGCCCGCGGGCGGGTCCAGACCATCGCGCCGACGCGCAGCGCCTCGCTCATGCTGGCCCCGTCGCCGGCGCCGGTGGTGAGCGCCACGCGGCCGGCTTCCTCCGCACGCTCCTCGGCGCGCTGGAGGTTGCCGGTCTGCTGGTCGATGAAGGCCAGGCCGAGCAGGACGTTGAGCTTCATCTGCTGCGGGCCGCCCTTGCGGGCGATGGTCAGGCAGCGGCGCAGGTGCCGCGCGGCGGCGGTGTAGCCCTCCATGAACATCTCGCCGCAGCCGAGCATGGCCAGCAGTTCGGGGTTGCGGGCGGCGGTGGCGTCGGGCAGGCCGTCGACCAGCCGCGCGCTCTCGACCAGGGCCGGGATCGCGTCGGCGGTCTCGCCGAGGAAGGCGTCGCCGAAGGCGGCCAGGACGCGGACCGCCGCCGCCGCGCGGGCTTCGGGCGCCGACGGTATATCGATCAAATACGTGTCAATGTCATGGGAAGCATCGAACGGTCCCGGTGCCGTGGGGGCGCCGGGAGTGTGCGTGGCCGGACCCGAGCCGTCGGCCGGGAGCCCGGCGGCAGCGGCGTCGGAGGCGGCCTTCACCGCCGCGGCGACCTCGTGCACGACCGGCCGCGCCAGCGCGAACGTGCCGCGGTACAGGTGCAGCACCCCGTACTCGAACGCGAGCTCGGCGGCGCCGGCGGTCAGCGGCCGGGGCAGCGCCTCGATCGCCGCGCTGGCCACCGCCGAGGCCTCGTCGTAGCGGCCGAGCTGCCGCTCGGCGGCGACCCGCATCGCGTACGCGCGCTGCCGCAGCGGCCCGGTGAGCCAGGTGTCGTCGCGCAGCACGTCGTGCGCCAGCGCCCGGGCCTCCTCGAACCGCCCGGCGGCGGACAGCGCGCGGCAGCACTCGAGCATCAGCGCGTCGCGCTCGGCGCTGGGCCGCTCCCCGACCGGGGTCTGCAACGCCAGGCGCAGCCAGCGCACCGCGGTCTCCGGCGCGTCCGGCAGGATCTCGCTCGCGCCGCGGGCCAGCAGTGGGGCTGCTGCCGTGGCGTCGGTGCCGACCAGGTGCTCGGCGTGCCGGGCGAGGTCGACGGCGGAGGCCCCGCGGGACCGGAGCAGGTCCAGCGCGCGCTGATGAGCGGCCAGCAGGGTCGGCAACGGCGCGCGTTCGTGCGCGACGTGGCCGAGCAGCGGATGCCGGAAGGCGAAGCGCGCGCCGGGGGCGATGTGCCGGACCACGTCGGCGCGGACCAGGTCGTCCAGCGCGTCCAGGATGCCGGCGAGCCCGACGCCGGGGGTGAAAGCGGTACAGATGGCGGCGACGTCCTCGGGCCGGAACGGACCGCCGAGCACCGCGGCCGCGCTGACCACCGCGGTCTCCTCGGGGGTCAGCGAATCGAGTTCGGCGGACATCGACGCGCCCTCGCGCAGCAGCGCGCCGGTGTCCTCGCCGGGGCTGTCCGGCCACAGCTCCGGACGCCAGCCGGCGGCGGTGAGCACCCGCAGGTTGCGCGGGTTGCCGTCGGCCGCGGCGCGGATCTGCTCCAGGTAGGCGGGGTCGATCTCCTTGCCGCCGGACCAGGCGGTGAGCAGCTGGTTGACGGCCCCGAGGTCGAGGGCGTCCAGCTCGACCCGGACCACCGTACCGGTGCGGGTGCCGTCGTCGAGCGCCTCCAGCAGCACCGAGCCGGTGCGGCGCGGGCAGTGGCCGATGGCCATCAGCAGCGGGCCGGGCACCGGGGTGCGGATCAGCCGGGCCAGCAGCCGGGTGGAGGCCTCGTCGGCCAGGTGGACGTCGTCGAAGACCACCGCGCCGCCGACGCCGACCGGGTCCGAGGCCCAGTCGGACAGGCTCGCGCGGATGCGGCGGAACGCCTCGTCGTCGTCGGAGTCGGACGTCTCCGGGGCCGGGACGTCGGCCCAGGCGTCCCGGAAGAGCTGGCGCGGGATGGTGTTCCCGCGCAGCGCGGTGGACCGGGCGACGCGGGCGCCGTGCCCGGAGGCGAGCTGGGCCAGCCGGCCGAGCAGCCGGGTCTTGCCCATCCCCGGGTCCCCGGCGATCTCCAGCACGGCGCCCCGGCCCGAGGCCAAGGCCGTGACGGCTTCGGCCATCCGCTGGGCCTGGGCTTCCCGCCCGACCAGAGCCTGCCAGGCTTGTGGCGAACCGATGGCAAGCACGCGCACCTCCCCCAAGGTTGTCGACCCCTGACGCTCCGAGGGAACAACAGAGAAGTTTTTACTTCACACAGGTATGGGTGTGACTGTACCCAGCCCCGGTGACCGAGACCTTTCATTCTGTTTATTTGTCGCTTACGACGCCAGTCGGTTGCCCGTTGCAGGTCGGCCATATAGGTAGGGCAGCGCGGCGGGGTAGGTACCGCGACTCAGCGGCGGTAGGTAGCCCGCTGTGTAAGAGGTAGTAGCGGGTTACGTAGTTTTACCGACGACGCGTCGACTAAGGGTGATGACACTGGGTGCTGCGTCGGCGTCGGCGTGGTCCTCACAGCGGGTCGACGCCGGCGACGACCCCACGCCACCTGTGGTCCGGTCCACCCGCCGGCCCGCTACCGCCCCCGAGCACCATGAGAGGCGAGCCATGGAAGCCACCCGCGTCCGCCCCGAGCTGGAGTCTTCCCGTATCCCCGTCAGCGTCGTGGAGGATCACCCCCTCTACCGCGACGCCCTCACCCGGCTCTTCGAAGAGGCCGGGGACATGGACGTGGACGTGGTCGCCGGAAGCGTGGGCAAGTTCGTCGCCTGCCGGCCGCGCCGCGACGGGATCGTCGTGCTGGACCTGACGCTGCCGGGGGTCAAGGGCTCCGCGGCGGTGCTGCAGATCAACGGCATGGGCAACCGCGTGCTGGTGGTCTCCGGCGAGGCCGCGAAGTCCGACGTGCTCGGCGCGATCTCGGCCGGGGCCCGCGGGTTCCTGTCGAAGGAGTCCGAGGGGACCGAGATCCTGCGCGCGGTGCGTGAGATAGCGGCCGGCAACAGCTACGTCTCGCCGACGCTGGCCTCGATCGTGCTGACCACCGAGCAGAACCGGCAGGCCGGGCCGCGCCTGGAGCTGTCCGGGCAGGAGAAGCAGGTGCTGCGGCTGGTGGCCGCCGGCGAGCGGGATCGGGACATCGCGATGGCGATGGGGATCAGCGTGCGGACCGTGCGCTCCTACCTGGACCGGATCCGCGACAAGATCGGCGCGCGCCGCCGGGCGGACATGACGCGGGCCGCGATCGAGCTCGGCGTGCTGGCCGAGTCGGCGGCGTGCTGAGGGCGGCGCAGGCGGCGGGGCGGTTCGCGGGACGTGCACGGACGGTGGGGACGGTGTCGGCGCGGGCGGCGGAGCGTGCCGGGCGGCCGGGGGCGCTGGGCGCTCCGGGGGTGCCCGGGGTTCCGGCCGGCCGCACCCGGATCCGGGATCTGGCGGCCCGGGACTGGTCGGGCGCGGATGGGGCCGAGTACGTCGTCTTCCTTCCGCTCGCGTTCCAGATCGGGGTACTGCCCGCCGCGGCGCTGGTCTACGTAGGCGGCTTCGGGGCTTCCGGGAGCGTGTCGATCCTGGCGCTGTGCGCGGCGCTGGTGGTCGCCACCGCCGGGCTCGGGTTCGGCGCGCTGCACGGGGTCCCGGTGCGATTGGTGCTGCTCCTGGACGCGCTGCTGGCGGTGGCCGGGAATCTGGCGATGGGCGCGATCTCCACTCCGTCGGTGCGCGCGGTCGAGGTGTCGTGGCAGTACTTCGCGGGCTGCGTCGCGTTGTGGACGCTGGTACGCGGGGTCGCGGCCGGACTGGGCGCGGCCGCGCTGGGGATGGTCGTGCGGCTGGCGATGGTCGCCGATTCCGACGCGGTCCGCTCGCGCGGGATCGCGGTGGTGACCGCCTCGTTCCTCGGCGACGTCGCGGTGCTGCTGGTCGCGGTGCTGGTGTCGGCCGGGGTGCTGGCGGTGCTGGAGCGGGACGCCGAGCGGCTGCGGACCGGGATGCGGCGCTCGCTGCACGACACGGTCCTGCAGACCCTCGAAGCGATCGCACTGACGCTGCCGGGCGACGCGGACAACGCGGCGCGGCGGCTGCGCGAGGTGCGCGCAGTCGCGCACGCCGAGGCGGTCGCGCTGCGCCGGGAGCTGTCCCGGCGCACCGAGGCGCGCAGCACCCCGAGCGTGGTCGAGGGCCTGGTCGAGGGCCTGGTCGGACTGAGCACGGAGCTGGCGCGGGACGGCCTGCGGATGCGCCTGGACGCGGCCGAGGGCGTGGACGGCCCGGACGGCGACGACGGGCTGACCCCGCAGCGCCGGGCCGCACTGCTGGCGGCGGCGCGCGAGGCGCTTCGCAACGTCCTGAAGCACTCCGGGGTCGCCGAGGCGCTGGTCCGGGTCTGGGACGAGCCGGACGGGCTGACCGTGGTGGTGCGCGACTTCGGAGCCGGATTCGACCCGGCGGCGCACCAGCCGGGGTTCGGCCTCAGCGAGTCGATCGCGGCGCGGCTGGCCGAGGTCGGCGGGACCGCGGGGGTCGGGTCGCGGGTGGGCAACGGGACGTCGGTGACGTTGTGGGTGCCTGTCGACGGGGATGAAATAACCTAAAAAACGACAGCTGAGATGAAAATTCCACCCTGGATTATTCATCAGAGCTGATATATGATCGCCCTCATGGGGGAAGTGACACTGCGGCCGGTCGCAAGCCTGACGGCCCTGAAGGCCATCATCGTGGTCTGGGACCTGGCGTTCATCGCGTACCCGATCTGGCTCGCCACGGCCCACTTCAGCGCGGTTCTGGTCGCGGTGTTCGCCGTCGTCAGCCTCGTCGTCATCGCGGCGGGCACGTTCTTCGGCTGGCTCGGCCTGCAGATGCGGGTCGAAGTCGCACCCGACGCGGTACGCGTCTACTACTTCAAGCCCGGGCCGATCGTCATCCCGCGCGACGGGATCGCCGAGGTACGGGTCGGGCCGATGAGCCGGGGCGGCAACTACTCCCCGTACGTGGTCATGATCGACGGCGGGGCCCGTATGGTGCTGCCGCTCACTTCCCGCACCAAGGACCAGGCGCAGCAGCAGGTCGAGCGGCTGCAGGAGGCGCTGGCCGAGGTCGCGCCCGCCGCTCGCTGAGGACGACGCCGCAGTGAGCGTCGTCGAGCACGAGCTGTCGGAACCCTGGGAAGCCGTGCTCTGCGAACCTGCCGGGGGCAGCGAGGTCGGCGGTAGAGGACCGCGCCTCCCCAACTCAACCCATCCGCGGGCTGTACGAACTCAGCGAGCAGACATTCGCCGACCAGGTGGCCAAGGCGGTGATCCCGGTCGAGCTGGCGCCAGCGGCTGCGGATCGCCGAACGGCGGCGCGCCGCGGGCCGTACGGTCCGGCTGATCAGCCACGGCGATGCCGGGCACCGGGTGCTGTTCCCCGGGGAGTCAGGGCATGCGGCCTCGGAGGCGTTCGACTACGGCGGGACCGAGGATGCCGACCGGCGGCTGGGCCGGCTGGCGTGGCCCTCGGTGCTCGCCGCGCTGTGCGGCGCGTGACGCGGGAGGTCCCGCGCCTCTCAGTTCCCCACCACCACGGCCTTCTGCGCGTCGGCCTCGTCCAGGTTCGGGCCGGTGGGCAGCATCGCCAGTGCGTTCTTGGGCAGTGTCGCGGGGGCGGAGTTGCCGTAGCCGAGGGCGGGGCGGGCTTGGTCGTCGGTGAGCTGGTACTTCGTGCCGGCGTCGGTGATGAGGTAGATCGGGGGTGCCGGGGGCGGGGTCTGGGAGTTCGGCGGGGGCGGGTCGGCGTGGGTGGTCGCCAGGGCGGCGGTGCCCGGGGGGAGGTAGACCTCGTCGGCGACGGTGCCGCCCTGCGGGGCGCCGGTCGGGACGGTGCGGGCGCCGGGCGGGAGGGGGAAGGCCGCGCCGAGGGCTATCTGGGACGGGGTGGTGTCGTCGCCGGTGGCGCAGACCACGGTGCCGGCGCCGAGGGCTCCGACCGGGGCCGGGACGCCGGCCGGGTAGCCCTTGGCGTCGTCGCCGGGCGGGCTCGCGGAGACCGCGGTGGCGTCGGAGACCGAGACCGGGCGGGGCGCCTGCGGGCCGTCGGTGTAGGCGGCGGCGTTGGCGTTGTCCGCCACGATCAGCGCCGCCTCGATCTGCGGGATCGGCTCCAGGCCGTCGGCGCGGACCAGGTAGTACAGGGTCTTGCCGGCCACCGCGTTGTCGACGGTGAGGACCTCGCCGACCTTGCGCTTGACGCTGCCGACGTGCGGTCCGGAGGCGCCGACGCCGGGGACCGCCATCAGCGCCAGGTCGCGGCCCGAGGGCACGGCGTTGAGCCAGGCGGCCGCGACCGGGACGATCGACGCGGCCTGATAGCCCAGGGCGGTCATCACGTTGTCGTCGGCGATCCGGTACTTCAGGCCGCCGGTGATCAGGTAGCGGTCGCCCTTCGGGGTCTGCACCAGCAGGCCGCGGCCGTCGGGGAGGGACACCATGGTGCTCAGCGTCGCGGTGCCGTCGCCGGCGTGGGCCAGCAGCAGGGCGGCGACCGGGCCGGTCTCCTTCGGGATGTCCGAGGTGGCCCGCGAGCACGCCACCGGGTCCGCGTCGCCGATCAGGTTGGTCGCGTCCGGGAGCATGTCAGGGGCGTTCGCTATGCCGAGCGTGGCGCCGCGCGGGGCGTTGCGGAGCAGCTTGGACTGCACCGAGACGGTCTTGACGCCGTTGGCCAGCAGGCGCGCCGAGGCCAGGTTCGTCACCGGGTGCAGGATGCCGCTGTTGTCCATGACGTAGCGGCCGCCGCCGTCCTGGTCCAGGATCACCAGCCCGGTGTGCTGCCAGTCCGGGGGCGGGCTGGGCGCCATCATCCCGGACACCCCGAAGCCGGCCGCGGTCAGCATCGTCGCCACGGCGCCCAGGACGGTGCCCATCACCAGCCGCCGGTGCGGCGGGGTCGGGTGGTTCGGGTCGGAGGTGACCAAGGCGGAGACCAGCCGCCGTCGGAGGAACTGGTACGCCTGGATCTGGTCCCGCTCAGTCCACACTGCGCGCCCCGGTATTTCTCGTGATCGGAAAATCGAGCGGCCCGTCGCGACCTTTTCCGCCATTGAAGGATGGCTGGAGCGCTGTACGAACCAGAGCCAGTATACGTATGATAAGCGAGCGCCAAAAGCATATGCGGGGACCGGTTCGCGTCGAATTCTCGACTGCGTGTCCGGTGGGCGTCGACAGGCGTTTAACGTCCGTTTTCCCGCCGGCTCGAAGAAATATGGTGTCCGCGATGAGCAGTCACGCCGCGCCGGCGGCCGAGATCATGGCTTCCGCTCCCCCGATCCCGACCGCCGCCGTCTCCCCCGCGGCCGTGCCCGACCCGGCCGCGGTGCCGCGCGGCGCGGCGGCGCTGGACTGGATCGCCCCGGTCCGCGGCTGGCAGACCGTGGCCTGGGAGGCCGCCGCGCTGGCCGCCGTCGCCGGGTACGGCCACTCCACCGCGACCGAGGCCACGGCTTACGCCGGCGCGGGCGCGCTGGTCGGCCTGACCTCCGTGCGCTTCCGCGGCCGGCATCTGGCGCAGTGGGCCGATACCCAGGGCCGCTACCGCTACCGCCGGGTCAACACGCGCCGCAGGAAGGACGGGCCGGGCACCGGTGCCGCCGAACCGCTGGCCGCCCTGCTGCCCGATCTGGGCCTGGGCGAGTACGTGGACCGCGCGGGCAACCGGGTCGGCCTGGCCGCCACCGACGGCGGCTGGGTCTCCGCGGTACGGCTGCGCACGACCGAGGACCCGCATGTCGGGACCCTGATAGAGGTGCTGAAGGCGGCCTACGCGGGGACCACGATCCCGCTGGCCAGCGCGCAGCTGGTGGTCTGGACGGCGGCGCCGCCCGAGGCCCCGCTCCAGCAGCAGTCCCAGCAGGCGCAACAAGGTCAGAACAGCCAGCAGGGCCAGCTCCACCAGAACGGCCAGAACGGTCAGAACAGCCAGCAGGCACTCTCCCCGGACCTGGTCGAGACCCAGAGCCTGGCGACCATGCCGTCGCCGGACCTCTCCGAGACGCAGAGCCTGACCGCCATGCCGTCGCCGGACCTGTCCGAGACCATGACCCTGCAGGCCATCACCGACACCATGCAGCCGCCGGGACAGCAGCCAGCGAAGCAGTCCGGGAAGCAGCCGGCGCAACAGTCCGGATCAGCGTCATCAGCGCCGGCATCGCAGGGCTCGCAGAGCTCGCAGTCCCCGCAGTCCGGGCAGCAGCAACAGCCGCAGCAACTCGCCCCGATGCGCGTGACCTGGCTCGCCCTGCGCTACCGGCCGCGTCAGGCCCCGGCCGCGGCCCTGGCCCGCGGCGGCGGCGAACTCGGCTCGGCGCGCGCCGTGGCCAGCGCCGCGCTGGGCCTGGTGGCCCGGCTGGACGAGGCCGGCTACGGCGCGGACGCGCTGGACCAGGCCGAGCTCGGCCAGGAGCTGATGGTGGCGCTGCACGGCGCGGACCCGGCCCCGCCGACCGTCCTGGAGACCTGGCGCGACTGGTCGGCCGGCGCCCTGCGGCAGATCTGCTACGAGCCGCACCGCGCGCTGGACCCGGCCGCGCTGCTCGGCCGCTGGACCCCGGGCGCGGCGTTCACCTGCGCCTCGTACACGCTGAGCCGGACCGCGCGCGGCCGGGTGCGCAGCGAGGCCGCGCTGCGGATCGCCGGGGTCGACGCCGAGAGCCTGGAGCCGCCGTTCCCGGCGATCCGGGCCAACGGCCGGCAGCAGGAGTTCGTGCTGCGGACCATGCCGCTGGCGATCCACCACTGAGCCGCTGGCGATCCACCACTGAGAACGAAAACAGTCGGGCCCTGATCAGGACGCTGTCCCGATCAGGGCCCGACTGCCGGCAACTGCCGGAAAACCGGCGGCCGCGCCGCCCGAAAGGCGCGGCCGCCGTGCCCCGTCAATCAGAGCTTTCGTAGCGGCGGATCAGTGCTGCTTGATGTGCCCGAGGTGCTGGTACACCCCGAGCGCGACCCCGGCGATCGGCAGCAGGGCCACCACGCTGAGGAACTCCGCGACGTCCATGAACCGGGTCCAGTACGGCGAGTGCCGCCCCTGCCCGGCGTGCCGGGCGTAGACGAAGCAGCCCAGGCCCGCCAGCGCCAGCACCGAGACCCCGGCCAGCAGCAGCGACTCCTCGTGCCGCACCACCAGCGAGCCGGCCAGCCAGGTCAGCGAGGCCAGGCCGCTGCCGACCAGCAGCACCCGCTGCACGGTGTCGGTGTAGGACCGCGACCGCAGCATCCAGACCACGCTCAGCAGGCTGACGAACACCACCGGCCAGGTCCCCGGGGCCTTCAGCCCCGCGACGGACCCGGCGACCGCGGACAGGCCGAGCGCGGCCAGCAGGCCGGTGAGCATCCGCTGCGCGGTCGTGGTCTGGTTCAGCACGTCCGGGCCGAGCGTCGGCTCCTCGTTCTCGCGGAACGCGGTGATGTCCGAGGGCACCCGCGGCAGCGGCAGCCGCCCCAAGCGCATCGAGAGCATCGGCGCCCCGGCGGCCAGCGCCGTGGACAGCACGGCCAGCACCACGCCGGCGTGCGCCGCGGTGACGTCGGCCAGCCCGACCACCGCGGCCGTGGCGCCGCCGAGCGCGGCCGCGCCGGCCAGGGCGCCGAACCACGCCGAGTAGTGCTTCACGGTGACGATCGCCGCGGCGCCGTAGACGGCCAGGACGGCCAGCCCCAGCGCCGCCGAACCGCCGTGCAACGGCAGCAGCCGGTGCGGCGGGGGCGCGGACAGACCGGCCAGCACCGCGCCGGGCAGGCCCGCGGCCACGCACGCGATCGCGGCCCGCCGGTCGTGCACGACCCGCGCCAGCAGACCGCCGACCGCCAGCAGCACGACCAGCGCGCCGCCGACCGCGGCGGGCGCCGCGACCTTGCCGGAGAGCAGGGCGAACAGCAGCGCCGTGGCGCCGGCCAGCGCCACCGCGCCGCCGGCCACGCCGACCCGGTGCGCGGTGCTCGGCCGCCAGGCCCCGTCGGAGTTCTCCGAGGCGCTGGCGATCGCGTCGATGACGTCGTCGAACAGCAGCGGCGCGCCCTGGCGCTCGCGCGGGACCAGGTAGAGCACGTCGCCGTCGCGCAGCCCGGAGGCCGCGACGGTGAGCTCCGGCGGCAGCGGCGAGCCGCCGAGCCGGGTCAGCACCCAGCCGGTGTGGCCGGGGCCGGTGTGCCGCTGCGCGTCGGAGAGCCGGACCAGCTCCGGGACCAGCTCGGCGAACGTGGCCTGCACCGGCAGCGCGACGTCGACCCGGGCCCGCGGGCTCACCACGGTGGCGCGCCGGGCCCAGGTCATCCGGTTCGGCCCGGCCTCGCCGGCGGGCGCCGACGAGGTCATCGTCAGCGCGCCGCCGGCCGAGTGACTTCCCGCCACGCCGCTCAGCTCCCCGGTGCGGACTGGGCCGCGTCGATCATCGGCTTGAACTTCTGGCTGCCGGCCTCGGCGACCCGCCCCAGGCCGTCGTTGACCGCCTCCTTGACCAGCTGGCCGAGCTCGTAGGCGTCGCTCTCGCGCATCGCCCGCTCGTCGATGTCGACCGAGACGACCTGGCCGTTGCCTCGCACGGTCACCCGGACCTCGTCCTCCCGGCTGGCGCCGACGACCTCCATCACCTCCAGCTCACGCTGAATGCGCTCGATATCCGCCTGCTGGTCGCGAATCCGCTCCATGAGTGCATTCACATTGGTCGAGAAGTCGATGCTTTCCATTGACTTTTACTCCGCCTTCGCCACGGCCTGTTCTGTGAATTGTCAGGAAACGCCGGCCGAGATGTGCTCGTGCACCTGGCTGCCATTCGTCGGGTCCACCAGAGTGACATCCGTCTGCGTTCCGACCGGCATTGTCACGGTGGTGCTGACACCGTCGTACGTGGTGGTGACGGTGATGTCGCCGGCCGGGGTGGCCGGGGTGCTCGGGGTCGTCGGCGTGGTCGGCGTGGTCGGGGTCGTGGGGTGCGCGACCACCGGGGTGTCGGAGTTGGCCGGCGGGTTGACCGCGTTCCAGCCGCTGTTCTGGCCGTTGCCCACCGACTGCTGCGGCGGGTACTGGTACTGGGCGTTGGTCGGGTACTGGCCCTGCGGGAACTGGTTCAGGTTCGGGATCTGCGTGTTCGGGATCTGGGTGTTCGGGAACTGGCCGTTCTGGGTCTGGTTCTGGCCCGGGATCGTCGCACCGTTGCCGACCGGCACCTGCGGCGGGGTGTACGGGACGCCGCCCCCGCTGGGCATGCCGTTCTGCCCGCTGCCGTTCTGCGAGCCGCCGTTCTGGAACTGCGTGCCGATGCCGCTGTTCAGCTTCTGCTGGTACTGGCTCATGGTCTGCGCCAGCGCCGGGTCCTGCCCGCCGCTGTTGGCCACGTTCTGCCCGGTGGTGCTGGCGATCTGCGGCGGGGCCTTGAGCTGGTTGGTGGAGCCGGTGCTGGACGGACCGGACAGGGCCCCCGACGGCGGGACCTGGTTGCCGTGCGAGCCGGAGCTGATCAGCTTCTCGATGTCACCGATGATCTTGATGACCGTGGTGACCTCCTGCATCAGCTGGCCGCCGCCGAGCGCGGAGAGCATGGCCTCGATGCCGTTGATGAAGGCGCGCAGCGCGGCGCTGACCGAGGTGGACAGCGAGACCGCGGCCCAGTAGGTCCACCAGTTCGAGGCCAGCGACTGGACCGCCGGGTTCACCGCGTTGACCACGCTGGTGTACCCGGTCTGGGCGGCCTTGATCAGGGTGCTGGAGGTGGTCAGCAGGTCCGAGGAGACCTGGATGACCTTGACGATCTGCTCGAAGGAGTTCAGGGTGTCCGTGAACTTCTTGACCGCGGTCTGCGAGGCCTGCCCGCCCCAGGCCTTCTCCAGGTTCTGGGTCGCGGTCCGCGCCTGGTTGATCAGCGAGAGGAACTGCTCAGCCTGCTTGAGACGCTGGGCAACGAGCTTCTCGATGCTCTCCGGGGAGCCGGTCGCTATCTGGGCCACGAAGGTGCCGGGGCCGCCGCCCATCGCGGTGGCGTCCATAGCGCTGGAGTTCGGTATCACGAACATGTCGCACCGCCTGCCTGGTAGTCGGGGGTGGAAGTCACAAGGGTCGTCGATGATCGAGCTTCAGGCTAGAACGGCGGCCCGGAGCTGGTGGACGGCAAAAGTACCCACCTGTCCTTAGCCCCCGTGCCCGTACATTGAGCGCGCATCTTGAGAAGACCAAGGATTGCGGGAGTGACCTAGCGGTGATGCCGACGACCCTGACCCCGCCCGCGCGAACCGACCGCCGGGGTGCGGGTTCGCCGAACGGGGAGATCCAGCTGCAGGCTCCGCCGGTCCTGGCCAAGGGCTCGGGCTCGGGACTCAACCAGCTGATGTTCATGCTGCCGATGATGCTCGGGATGGGCGTCATGTCGTTCTCCTCGATGGGCGGCAAGGGCGGTGCGATGACATATGTCTTCGGCGCCCTCTACGGCAGCACCATGATCGGCATGATCCTGATGTCGCTCACCCGCGGCAGCGCCCAGAAGAAGGCACAGATCAACAACGAGCGCCGGGACTACCACCGGTACCTGGCGTCCCTGCGCGGCCAGGTGCGGGACGTGGCGGCCGCGCAGCGCGCGACGCTGACCGTCACCCGCCCGGAGCCGGCCGACCTGTGGCTGCGGGTGGCGCAGGGCCGGGCCTGGGAGCGGCGCCGGACCGACGACGACTTCGGGCACGCCCGGGTCGGCCGCGGCCCGCAGCGCCTGGCGACCCCGCTGCGCGCGCCGCAGACCGCCCCGCTGGAGGATCTGGACCCGGTGTCCTCGGCCTCGCTGCGGCAGTTCATCCGCACCTACATGACGGTGCCGGACCTGCCGGTGGCGCTGTCGCTGCGGGCGTTCGCCTCGGTCTCGGTCAGCGGCGACCGCGACAGCACCGTGCCGCTGGTCCGGGCCCTGATCGCGCAGCTGACCACGTTCCACTCGCCGGAGGACCTCAAGATCGCGCTGTGCCTGGCCGACAACAGCCGCGCCACCTGGGACTGGACCAAGTGGCTGCCGCACGCGCAGGCGCCGGCGGCGAACTCCGACGCGGTCGGCCCGGCCCGGCTGGCCGCCGGCGACCTGGGGACGCTGGCCGAGCTGCTGGGCAGCGACCTGGGGACGCGGCCGTCCTTCGGCTCCGGGCGCGGCGCGGGCACCGAGAACCCGCACCTGCTGGTGATCGTGGACGGCGGCCGGACCTTCGGCGACACCACGCTGGCGCCGCTGTCCGGGCTGCAGGGCGTGACGATCATCGACCTGGCGGGCCCCGAGCCCTCCCCGATCCCCCGGCCGTTCCAGGGCCGGCTGCACGTCGGCGGCGAGCGCATGGGCATGGTCGTCGGCGAGGGCAAGGACCGGCACCTGGAGTTCCTGGGGCACCCGGACGGGCTGGACGCCGCCACCGCCGAGGCGCTGGCGCGCCGGCTGGCCGGGACGTACCAGGGTGCGCCGACCGCCGCGGCCTCTCCGATGTCGGCGAACTTCGGCCTGCCGGAGCTGCTGGGCATCGGCGACCCCGAAGAGCTGGACGTGGCCCGCAGCTGGCTGCCGCGCTCGGCGCGGGACCGGCTGCGGGTGCCGATCGGCCTGGACCCGGAGGGCCGGCCGCTGGAGATGGACCTGAAGGAGGCGGCCGAGGACGGGATGGGGCCGCACGGCCTGGTGATCGGCGCGACCGGCTCCGGCAAGAGCGAGCTGCTGCGCACCCTGGTGGCCGGTCTGGTGGCCACCCACTCCTCCGAGACGCTGAACCTGGCGCTGGTCGACTTCAAGGGCGGCGCGACGTTCGCCGGCATGGCCGGGCTGCCGCACGTGTGCGCGGTCATCACCAACCTGTCCGAGGAGCTGACCCTGGTCGACCGCATGGCCGACGCCATCAACGGCGAGGTGCTGCGGCGCCAGGAGCTGCTGCGGGAGAAGGGCAACTACGCCTCGGTCCGCGACTACGAGCGGGCCCGGGCCAAGGGCGCGGACCTGGAGCCGCTGCCGGCGCTGCTGGTCATCATCGACGAGTTCAGCGAGCTGCTGTCGAACCGGCCGGAGATGATCGACCTGTTCGTGATGATCGGCCGGCTGGGCCGGTCGCTGGCGATCCACCTGCTGCTGGCCTCGCAGCGTCTTGAGGAGGGCCGGCTGCGCGGACTGGACGCGCACCTGTCGTACCGGGTCGGTCTGCGCACGTTCTCGGCGGCCGAGAGCCGCGCGGTGCTCGGCGTCCCGGACGCCTACCACCTGCCGTCGGTCCCGGGGTCGGCGTACCTGAAGACCGACACCGAGACGCTGCTGCGGTTCAAGGCGGCCTACGTCTCCGGGCCCATGCCGGCCCGCCGCCGCGGCTCCTCCGGCAGCGCGCACCGCCGGATCCTGCCGTTCACTCTGGAGCGGGTGGTCGACAACGCGGCCCCGCCGCCGACCGCCGAACCGGACCCGGCCGAGCTGCTGACCCCGGCGGCCGGCGGCGGCGGGCCCAGCATCATGGACGCGATGGTGGCCGCTCTGGTGGGCAAGGGCCCGGCGGCGCACCAGATCTGGCTGCCGCCGCTGGACGAGCCGGTGTCGCTGGACGCCATCTTGACCAACCTGGCCGTCGATCCGGCGCGCGGGCTGTGCCCGGCCGGCTGGGGCGGCCTGGGCCGGCTCACGGTGCCGCTGGCGCTCGTGGACAAGCCGTTCGAGCAGCGCCGGGACCTGCTGTGGGTGGACCTGTCCGGGGCCGCCGGGCACGCGATGATCGTCGGCGGCCCGCAGAGCGGCAAGAGCACGATGGTCCGGACCCTGATCAGCTCGCTGGCGCTGACGCACACGCCGGAGGAGGTCCAGTTCTTCATCCTGGACACCGGCGGCGGCGCGCTGTCCACGGTCAGCGGCCTGCCGCACGTCGGCGGGTACGCCACCCGGCGCGACGGGGAACGCGTGCGCCGCATCGTCGGCGAGCTGACCGCGCTGCTGGCCGAGCGCGAGCAGCTGTTCGCGCAGGCCGCGGTGGACTCGGCGGCGGCGTTCCGGGCCCGGCGCGCGGAACTGGCCGCCCACGCCCTGGACGGCCGGGCCTTCGGCGACGTCTTCCTGGTCATCGACGACTGGACCACGCTGCGCGCGGACTACGAGGCGCTGGAGGAGCCGATCACCGCGATCGCCCAGCGCGGTCTGGGCTTCGGCATCCACGTGATCATCACCAACGGCCGCGCGATGACCGTGCGCCCGGCCATGCGCGACATCATCGGCACCCGGCTGGAGCTGCGCCTGGGCGACCCCGGCGAGTCGCTGATCGACCGCCGGGCGGCGAACAACGTCCCGGCCGGGCGGCCGGGGCGCGGGCTGACGCCGGACAAGCTGCACTTCCTGGCCGCGCTGCCCCGGATCGACGGCGGGACCTCCGCTGAGACCGTCGGCGCCGGCACCGCGGACCTGGTCCAGCGGATCGCCGCGGCCTGGACCGGACCGGCCGCGCCGCAGGTCCGGATGCTCCCGGCGGAGATCGCGCCGGCCGAGGTCAGGGCGCTGCTGCCGACGCCGCGCAAGGGCCGCGCGGTCCCGTTCGGGATCTCCGAGGCCGACCTGCAGCCGGTGTACGCGGACTTCGACGCCGACCCGCACTTCATCGCCTTCGGCGACGTGGAGAGCGGCAAGAGCGGCCTGATGCGCACCATCGCGGCCGGCATCATGGCCGACTACACCCCCGAGCAGGCCGCGATCGCGGTCATCGACTACCGGCGCGGGATGTTGGACGCCGTCACCGGCGAGCACCTGCTCGGCTACGCCGCCGCCGAACCGGCCGCCGTGGACTTGGTCGGCAACCTCGCCGAGGCCATGCGCCGCCGGCTGCCGGGCCCGGAGGTCACCCCCGAGCAGCTGCGCGACCGCAGCTGGTGGAAGGGCCCGCACCTGTTCGTGCTCGTCGACGACTACGAGCTGGTCGCCATCCCGGGCCGCAACCCGCTGCAGCCGCTGCTGGAGTACCTGGCGCAGGCCCGCGACATCGGCCTGCACCTGGTGGTCGCGCGCGGCGCCGGCGGTGCCGGACGCGGTCTGTTCGAGCCGGTGCTGCAGCGGATGCGCGAGCTCGGCTCCCCGGGCCTGGTGATGTCCGGGAGCAAGGACGAGGGGCCGCTGCTGGGCACCACCAAGGCCGGGCCGCAGCCGCCCGGGCGCGGGATCCTGGTGCACCGGCGCTCGGCGCCGGGGCAGGCCCAGGTGGCCTGGACGCCGCCGGCCAAGTAACGGCACTGAGCAGAACTGAACAGAAGGCGAATGAGCGGCGTGGTTCCGGCAGCGGATAAGAGTGCTGACGGTCCCGCCCCCGCCCGTCTCCCACCACCACCCGTTGTGGAGACGCTGCGCGTCACAAGCACATAGCTGCGTGGGTACTTGTGCCGTCGCTGCGACCGGCAGTTGTGCCGTGTGGTGGTAGTGCACAGATTCCCTAACGTATCGGTTATCGGCCGGAGGATGCTCCGGCCACCCCCAACCACGGGTTCCCAGACAGAAGGAGGTGGCCCTCGTGGCCGGTCCCGGTTTCCTGAGTGACGCCGCTGCGATGACGCAGGCGATCCAGGGCTTTTCGGAGTGCGCCGCTAACGCGAAGAAGACCATGTCCGACCTGGAGAACGACCTGACCTCGACCCTGGCCCAGTACCAGGGCAACCAGGCCATCGCGTTCTGGAACCTGCACACCGAGCTGCAGGAGCAGATGACGGTCGCCTCGCGCGAGATCGACGTCATGTCCGACCTGGTGAACAAGAGCTTCCAGACCTACGGCGCCAGCGACCAGACGGTGTCCGACACCCTGCGCCAGGTCGCCAGCAGCGCCGGCAACAGCAACAGCGTGCTGTCCCGCCTCGGCGGCGTCTGAGCTTCCCGCACCACACCGACTTCCTGAAGGGATCAAGGCAATGACCGCAGACCAGATCAGCGTCAACTTCGGCGCCCTGCAGGCCAGCGCGGGCTCGCTGTCCACGAAGGCCGCCGCTCTCACCTCGGCGCTGGAGGAACTGCTCCGCAACCTCCAGCCGATGAAGCAGACCTGGGTCGAGTCCGGCTCCTCCGCCGGTGTCGCGGCCGACCAGGCCGAGACCAAGCTGCGCGCGGCGACGAACGACATCATCGCCACCATCAACCAGTTCTCGGCCAAGGTCACCGAGGCCCACGACCTGCAGTACTCGGCCGAGCAGACCATGACGGGCTACTTCGCCTGACTGGACCGCCGTCGGGCACGGCGCACCCCCCCCCAACCCCGGCGGGACCCCCCTCCCGCCGGCCGTGCCCACGGCACCGGCCGCCTCGGCGGCCGGGTCCGGTTCCACCAGCCCCGACCAATCCACCAGGAGCTGTGAGCGATGTCCGAGCCCTCGCCCGAACAGTCCTTCTCCATCCACCTGAAGTCGCTGACTGATTTCGCCGACGAGTTCACGACGCAGATCCAGAGCCTTCAGGCCCCGATGGACCATCTCGCCACCATGTCCGGGACGCCACCGCAGTACGGCGCCTTCCACGAGGCCTGGTCTCTGGGTGCCGGCGAACAGGCCGCCATCGAGGAGATGTTCAATCTGCTCGGGCAGGTCAAACAGGCGGTCGCGTTCGCCGGCGACGTCACCGGCACGGTGGCCGACAACTACCGGAACGCCGACGAGGACATCGCCTACGGCCTCGGCGGCCCGCCGCAGAACACGTACGGCGGCGGCCCGGTGTCCGGCCCGTGGGGCGGCGGGGACCCGTACGGCGGGCAGAACCAGAACCAGCAGTACCCGCCGTACAGCGACCCGACGCAGAACAACCAGGGCAACCAGGTCATCGCGACCCCGGTGTCCACGCAGACCAATCCCAACTGGGTCCCGAACCAGAACACCAGCGGACCCTTCCCCGGCACGCCGCTGACGGCGGTGCCGGTCGCCGGCGCGTTGCTGGGCGGTGCGCTGCTCGGCGTCGTCGGCAAGTCCAAGGCGAACGCGAACCAGGCGCCGCCGGCCGGCACCACCTCCGGCGGCCAGACGTTCGACGACTCCTTCGACAGCGGCGGCTCCGACTCCTCGCTGTGGACGCCGCCGCCGGCCCCGGGCCAGGAAGCCCCCTGGACCGCCGCCTTCCCCGGCTCTCCGCAAGGAGGTTCGTGACCCATGCCCACGTCTCCGACTTCCGACGGAGTCACCGACTTCTCCCAGTACACGCTGCCGCAGCTGTCGCAGATGCTGTTCGAGAGCGACCCCGCCTCCGGCACCACCCAGGCCCAGACCTGGGACGCCACCGGCAAGATGCTGCACGAGCAGGCCTCGAACCTGGAGGGCCGGCTGCGGCACTTCGACGGCGAGTGGTCCGGTACCGCCTCCGACGAGTACAAGCGGATGGTGACCGACCTGGTCACCGGCCTGCGCAAGGTCGCCGACACCTCGCTGCAGATGCGGGACCTGACCTACGACGCGGTCGACTCGCTGACCGCGGCGCGGGCGGCGATGCCGGCCGCGGTCGACGTGCCGGTGATCCCGCCGACCACGCTGGCGCTGGCCACCACCCCGCTGCCGATCGACGCCACCACCTCGCCGGCCGCGGCCGCGCAGATGCAGGCCGACCAGGCCCGCGCGGTGTCGGCGGTGCAGGCGCAGCAGGCCGCGGTCAGCGCGTCCAACGCCGCGCACGCGCAGGCGGTGGCGGTGATGCGGACCCTGGCCGACAGCTACGTGGTCGCCCAGAACCGCTTCCCCCCGACCCCCGGCGGCGCCACCCCGTCGGTGAACGGCGCCGGCCAGCCCATCGGGCTCGCGCCCAACGCCACCCCGGTGCAGCTGAACAGCAACGGCGTCCCGATCCTGCTGACCGACACCACGACGAACACCCAGAACCAGGTTCCCGGGCAGCCCACGGCTCCGGGCCAGCAGAACCAGGGCTCGCAATCGCTGTTCGGCGACATGTTCACGGTCGGCCTGGCGGCGGCCGCGGCGGCAGCCGGCGGCAAGTTCGCCACCTCCGGCACCGCCGGGCAGAACTGGATGCTCGGCGGGCAGAACAACTCCCAGCTGAACACCCAGCTCAACGGCAACACCCCGATCACCGGGCGCCTGACGCCCGTCGCGAACCCGAACGGCACGAAGGACGACGCCTCCAAGCACGCCGCGGTGGACGCCGCCGGGGTGCTCGGCTCGCGCTACCTGGCCGGCAAGTTCGGCGGCGGCGGCGGGGGCGCCGGCGGCATCGGCTCGATCAAGGGCGTCACCGCGGACCCGTCCGCGGCCAACGCGGCAGCCGACGCGGCGAAGAACCTCACCGCCACGGAAGCCCAGGTGGCCAACGACTTCGGCGGCGGCGTGCTGGGCGCCGGCGGCGCGGCGGCGGCCGCCGCGAGCCGCGGCGGAATGATGCCGATGATGCCGATGAGCGGCATGGCCGGCGGCGGCATGGGCGGCGACGCCAACCGGCGCATCCCGGCGTGGCTGGTCGAGACCGAGGACGTCTGGGGCGCCAGCGCCCCGGTCTCCCCCGGTGTCATCGGCGGCGATCTGTAGCCACGGCCGGTGGCCGCCGCCTGTGCGGCGGCCACCGGCGGTCGGATCCGACCGCCGGCATCCTCATCCCAACCTCGACAGGGAGCGTTCATGACCAGCCAGATCGGGAGCAGCTCGCTCCCGCCGTTCACCGTCTCCACGCCCGGAGTGCAGACGGCGATATCCCAGCTCCAGTCCGTGACCGGGGGCTCGCATTCGGTCGTCGGCGAGATCGAGACCCTGGTCCTGGACATCATGAGCTTCGCCGGCATCGGCTCGGCGGTCGGCAGCGCCAACAACAGCCTGCACAGCCAGCTGACCGGCAGCCTGGGCAAGGTCGTCAGCTTCATCGAGACGCTCACCGGAGCGATCAACACGGTGCTGAAGGACTACAACGCACTGGACCAGAAGACCGCCGACAGCTACAAGAGCCTGTCGCTGAACGGCGGCCAGACCAACGGCCAGGCGCAGCCCGCCGCACAGCACCCTGTCACCCCCGCGGCCACCCCGGCCCACACCCCGACCGTGCCGGCCGCGGCGGCCACGACCGCCGCGGCCGGCACGCACCAGACCCTGCCGAACGGCTTCGTCACGGGCCTGATGCACTCCGAAGGCGCCAGCGGCAACCAGGGCGGCGTCCCCGAGGTCTACGGCTTCCGGCAGAGCAGCCACAACGGCTACGACCAGATCATGGCCGCCCGCAACCAGTACGGCCAGGGCAGCCCCGAGGAGCAGGCGGTGGTCGCGAACCTGCTCAGCCAGCACGCCGACCAGGCCGGCGCCCAGGACTTCACCGACCCCGGCATCCGCGCCGCCATCGCCTCCAGCGCCCACATGCGCGGCATCGGCGGCACCCGCGCGATCCTGAACTCGATGGCCACCGGCGACACCCCGGTGACCTCGGCGAACTCGGTGTCGGCGGACAACATGACGGCCCTGCAGCAGATGACGCCGGACCAGTTCCAGCAGGCGTTCCACGACGCCCGCATCAACTACGACCAGACCGTCTACGGCAACACCCACACCACGGTGCACGGCCAGCGGATGACGTTCTGGGACGCGTACGGCCACGGGCTGACCACGCGGTACGACCGCGAGATGACGCAGTACGAAGGGTATTCGCAGGCTGCGCAGGGCGGCGGGCAGTAAGGGGGCTATCGCCTGGCGCCTTTGCGCGGGCGCACGGCGCGGGTATCGCCGATGTCGCCGACGGTTGTGGCCGGTCCGGGGGTTCGGACCGGCCACAACCGTTTTCTGGTGTGGGGGCACCCGCTCAGCGTGCCGCGACAGCTTCCGGTTCCGGCTCTGCGGCAGCAGCGGCAGCCGACGCCGCACCGGCCCCCGCGCGACGCAGCCTCGGCAGCAGCAGTCCCGCCACCGCCCCGACCACCGCGAGCCCGGCAGCAGTCTCCATCGCCGCGGTGAACCCGTGCGTGAAGCTCGCCACCGTCGCGTAGCTCCCCGAACCCGCGAACACCGCGACCGACACCGCCGTGCCGAACAGCGCCCCGAACTGCCGCAGCATGCTGAAAGCACCCGAGGCCTGCCCGATCTGCTGCGGCTGCACCGAACTGACCACCGCCTTCTGCGTCGGCGGGATCGCCGTGGACACCCCGGCCCCGCTGACGACCAGCGCCGGCACCATCGCCGGGTAGCCGACATGCCGTCCCGCCAGCACGCCGATCGCGGCCAGCCCGAGCGCCTGCAGCGTCAGCCCGCCGGCCACCAGCCGCCGCTCGCCGAACCGGTCCGCCAGCCGCCCGGACAACGGGCCGAACACCAGCAGCGTCGCCGTGAACGGCATCATCCGGACCCCCGCGCCGAACGGGCCGTAGTGCAGGACGGTCTGGTAGTACTGCGCCAGGAAGTACAGCTGCGCGTACATCGAGGCGGTCATCGTGAAGCTCGCGACGTTGCCCGCCGAGAACGCCCGGGCCTTGAAGAAGCCCATCGGGACCATCGGCGCCGGCGAGCGCCGCTCCCACAGGACGAAGCCGACCATCAGCACCACCCCGGCGGCCGTGGCGCCCAGCGTCTCGGCCGACAGCCAGCCCGCGTCGTTGCCCCGCACCAGCGCCCACACCAGGCCCAACACGCCGCCGGTGGTGAGCACGACGCCGACCAGGTCCAGCCGTGCCTGCGGGCCGCGGGACTCGCTCATCTTCAGCAGCACCCCGGCGATGACCAGCACTCCGACCGGGACGTTGACCCAGAACAGCCACTGCCAGGCCAGTCCCTGCGCCACCACGCCGCCGACGAACGGGCCGCCGGCCGTGGCCAGGCCGATGATGCCGGCCGAGACGCCCATCGCGCGGCCCCGCTCCCGGGGCGGGAACGCCGCCCCGAGCTGCGCGATCGCCAGCGGCATGATGACCGCCGCGCCCACGCCCTGCACGGCGCGCGCCGTGATCAGCTCCGCGACGGTCGAGGACAGGCCGCAGGCGGCCGAGGCCGCGGTGAACAGCGCCAGGCCCGCGACGAAGACCCGGCGGCGGCCGAAGCGGTCGCCGAGCGCCGAGGCGGTGAGCATCAGGACGGCGAAGGTGAGGATGTAGGCGCTGACGGTCCACTCCAGCGCTTCGACGGAGGTGTGCAGCGATCTGCGGATGGTGGTCAGCGCGGTGGTGACGATGGTGCCGTCCAGCGCGATCATGAAGGCGGCCAGCGAGGTCAGCGTCAGGACCCAACGCTGCGCGGCCGTCATCGGCGGCTTCCGGTCCGTGCCCACTGGCTTTCGGTCTGTGCCCACTGTGGTACCCATGCCGGTTCTGACCCCCGCCGCGGCCCGGATTGGTCGCGCCGCGAGCGCCCACTTCCGGCGTCGGGCGAAGTCGGTACCGCCGAGGGCACGAACGTGCCAATCTTGAGGCGCCGGGAGAGTGCGACGACCATGGTGACGAACCAAGCGACGGCGGGGAGCGACATGCGGGTCGAGGAGGACTTCGTCCGGCTGGCCGACCCCTTCCGCCCGGAGATCCTGGCGCACTGCTACCGCATGCTGGGCTCCATCCACGACGCCGAGGACCTGGTCCAGGAGACGTACCTGCGGGCCTGGCGCTCCTACGAGGGCTTCGAGGGCCGCGCCTCGCTACGCACCTGGCTGTACCGCATCGCGACCAACGCCTGCCTGACCGCCCTGGAGCACCGCGCGCGCCGTCCCCTGCCGGCCGGCATCGGCGCCCCGCACACCGACCCCGAGGGCGACCTGAGCCCGGTCCCGCCGGAGATCACCTGGCTGCAGCCCTTCCCGGACGCGGTCCTGACGACCGGCACACCCGGCGTCGCCGGCCCCGTCGGCATCTCCGCCGTGGCCGGCGCGGACCCGGCCTCGGTCGTCGCGGCCCGCGCGGGCCTGCGCCTGGCCCTGGTCGCGGCCCTGCAGTACCTCCCGCCCCGGCAGCGCGCGGTGCTGATCCTGCGCGACGTCCTCGGCTGGCGCGCCGCGGAGGTGGCGGCACTGCTGGAGCTCACGGTGACGGCGGTGAACAGCCTGCTCAAGCGGGCCCGCGCCCGCCTGGCGGAAGTGGCGCCGGACGTCGAGGAGGTCGCCGAGCCGACCGAAGCCGAGCAGCGCGCGATCCTGGACCGCTGGGCCCGGGCGTTCGTCGAGGCCGACGTCGACACGCTGATGCAGCTGCTGACCGACGACGCGATCTACGAGATGCCGCCGCAGCCGATGTGGTTCCAGGGCGCGACGATGGTGCGCCGGCTCCTGACCCACCGCCTCGGCATGCACGGCAAACACCGCGAGATGATCCCGATCACCGCCAACAACCAGCCCGCCTTCGCGGTCTACTCCGGCGACGACGACCGCATCCTGGGCGCGGAGTCGATCCAGGTACTGACGATGCGCGGCGACCGGATCGCGCGGGTGTCGACGTTCCGGACACCGGGCCTGGTGGCGGTGGCGGGACTGGCGATGGAGCTGGAGATCGACGACTGATGCTGGACGCCTGATGCTGCTGGTACTGACCGGCTCCAGCGGGGCGGGCAAGACGACGCTCTCGTGCGCGGTGGCCGACCTGCTGCCCGGCGCCGTGGTGCACGAGTTCGACGAGATCGGCGTCCCGGACCCGCCGATCCCCCCGCACTGGCGCAACGAGATGACCGAGCACTGGATCCAGCGCGCACTGGAGTACCAGGAGCGCGGGACCGACCTGGTGCTGTCGGGGAACTCACCACTCGGCGAGATCCTGGCCGCGCCGTCGGCACCGTTGCTGGACGGGATCGCGGTCTGCCTGATCGACGTCGCCGACCGGGAGCGCCGCGAACGCCTCGCCGCGCGCGACGCCGGGCGCTGGGACGAGGCGGCGCTCGACGCGTTCTGTGGCTGGGCGGCGTGGCACCGGGAGCACGCACGGGATCCGCGGTACCGGCCGGACGTGATCGTCGAGGGCAGCTGGCCGGAGATGGCATGGCAGCGGTGGACCGGCTGGGCCTCGGACGATCCGCGCTGGGAGTCGCCGGTGTTCGACACGACCGGCCGGCCGCTCGCGGAGTCTGCGGGGGCGGTCGCGCGGTGGGCGGCTGAGCGGCGGGCGGCGCATCGGGAGGGGCGGCTGGCTTTGGGGCGCGGGTGGGCTGAGCAGGGTTGAGTCAGACCTGATCGCGGTCGGGGCGGCGTTGAGCGCCAACCGTCACCCCGCCAACTGATCCCGCCGCCGCGCCAGATACGCCCGCTCCGCAGTGTTCCCCGCCAGCTCGATCGCGCGGTCGTAAGCCGCGCGCGACTCCCCGCTCCGTCCGACCCGCCGCAGCAGGTCGGCGCGCGCCGCGTGGTAGGCGTGGTAGCCCGCCAGGCGCTCGGCGAGGCGGTCGACCGCGGCCAGGCCGACCTCCGGGCCGTCGACTTCGGCGACCGCGATCGCGCGGTTCAAGGTGACGATCGGCGAGGGGTCCAGGCGGGCCAGCAGGTCGTAGAGTGCCACGACCTGCGACCAGTCGGTGTCGCGGACGTCGCGGGCTGAGGTGTGCACCGCGTTGATCGCCGCCAGAATCTGGTAGCGGCCCGGGGCCTTGCCGGTGGCCAGGCGCTCGCGCACCAGCTGGTGCCCCTCGGCGATGAGCGCCCGGTCCCAGGCGCCGCGGTCCTGCTCGTCCAGCGCGACCAGCTCGCCGTTGCCGGAGACGCGGGCGGTGCGGCGGGCCTCGATGAGCAGCATCAACGCCAGCAGCCCGGCCGCCTCGCCGTCCTGCGGGAGCAGGGTACGGATCAGGCGTGCCAGCCGGATCGCCTCGGCCGTCAGCTCGTGGCGGACCGGGTCGGTGTCCGGGCCGGTCGCCAGGTAGCCCTCGTTGAAGACCAGGAACAGCACCGACAGGACGCCTGACACCCGCGCCGGCAGGTCCTCCTCCGACGGCACCCGGTACGGGATGCGCGCCGCCTTGATCTTCGCCTTCGCGCGGGTGATCCGCTGCCCCATCGCGCTCTCCTGCACCAGGAAGCCGCGCGCGATCTCCGCGACGGTCAGGCCGCCGACCATGCGCAGCGTCAGCGCGACCCGGGTCTCCTCGGCGAGCGCCGGGTGGCAGCAGGTGAAGATCAGGCGGAGCCGTTCGTCGTCGATGGCGCCCAACGGCTCGGGTGAGTCGTCGTACGCGAGTATCTGAACCATCTGAGCCTCCCTCTGCTTGTCGCCCCGCTTGCTCTCGCGGCGGATCCGGTCGATGGCCCTGCGCTGCGCGGTGGTGGTCAGCCAGCCGCCGGGGTTCGGCGGCACGCCCTCGGCCGGCCAGTGCTCGACCGCCGCCGCGAACGCCTCAGCCGCCGCCTCCTCGGCGACGTCGAGGTCGCCGAAGCGCCAGGTCATGGTGGCGACCACCCGCGCCCACTCCTCGTGGTGCGCGCGGGTGACGGCCTCGCTGACGTCGCGGTCAGCGCCGGTTCCGCTCTCGCTCACAGGAACGGCCGCACCTCGACCCGCCGGTTGCACGCCTTCGACCCCTCGGCGGCGAGCTTGAGCGCCACGTCCAGATCCTCCGCCTCGATGATCCAGAACCCGGCCAGGAACTCCTTCGACTCGACATAAGGCCCGTCGCTGAAGATCGGGTCCCCCGCGCCCCGGTTGTCGATCACCGTCGCACTCACCGGCTCGCCGAGCCCGCCGGCGAAGACCCAGTGCCCGTCCGCGATCAGCTTGGCGTTGAACACGTCGATCGCCGCGTCCTCCTCCTCGGTGGCCCGCCCCGGAGCATCGAAGAGCACGGAAACCAGATACTGCATCTCAGACCAACTCCTGTACGTCGTCGGCGCCCCTCACGGGCTGCCGCTCACCCTTACCACGAACGGCCGCGCCCGGATCCGACACGCACCTGGCAGACTGAGCGACCGTGAATCCGGGTGCGATGACAGAAGGCGCCGTGCTCCTGCTCGGCGGACGCAGCGAGATCGGCCTCAAGGTCGCCGAGCGGCTGGCGGCGGGGCGGACCGTGGTCCTGGCCGCGCGGCGCAGCGACGAGCTGGCGGTCGAGGAGGCGCGGCTGGGGTCGGCCGGGGCCCGGGAGATCCACCGGGTCGAGTTCGACGCCGACGCGGTCGCCGCGCATCCGGAGCTGTTGACCAAGATCTTCGCCGACGCCGGGCCGGTCGGCGTCGTGGTCGTGGCCTTCGGCATCCTCGGCGACCAGGAGCTCGCCGAGCGCGATCCGGCGCACGCCGTGCAGGTCGTGCACACCGACTACGTCGCACAGATCAGCGTCCTGACCGTGCTGGCCACCCTGCTGCAGGCCCAGGGCCGGGGCGACCTGGTGGTCTTCTCCTCGGTCGCGGGTCTGCGCGTGCGCCGCGCGAACTACGTCTACGGCTCGGCCAAGGCCGGCCTGGACGGCTTCGCCAGCGGCCTCGGCGACCGGCTGCACGGCACCGGCGTCCATCTCCTGCTGGTCCGCTCCGGCTTCGTCATCGGCCGCATGACCGAGGGCATGAGCCCCGCGCCGCTGTCCAGCACGCCCGACCAAGTCGCCGACGCGGTGGTGAAAGCCCTGCGTAAGCGCCGTATCCGGGTCTGGGTCCCGGGTGCCCTGCGGCCCGCGTACTTCGTCGCGCGGCTCGTTCCGCAGGCGGTCTGGCGGAAGATGCCGAGGTAGCGCACTGAGCTGCCGCTTTACCGATTCATCGCTCAAGTACCCGATGACATCCCCAAACGGACGTTCAGACCGTTCCGAACCCCCGATTCCCCGCAGCCCCCGGAACCGGAGAGAATCGATCACATGTCCGACACCACTGCCCGCGGCCCGTACCGCGTGACCTTCGTCTGCACCGGCAACATCTGCCGCTCCCCCATGGCCGAGCACGTGCTGCGCAGGTACATCGAGGACGAGGGCCTGAAGGCGATCGTCGACAGCTCCGGCACCGGCGGCTGGCACGCCGGGGACGCCGCCGACCGGCGCACGGTCCGCACCCTGCGGCGCCACGGCTTCACCTCCGACCACGCCGCCCGCAAGTTCCAGCGCGGCTGGTTCGACGACTACGACCTCGTCATCGCCCTGGACGCCGACCACCTGCGGGACCTGCGCGCCCTGGCGCGCGACGAGCAGGACCGGGACAAGATCCGACTTTTGCGCTCTTTCGACCCCTCGGCCGGTCCGGACCTGGACGTGCCGGACCCCTACTACGCGGACGACGAAGCCTTCGAGCACGTCCTGGACCTGATCGAGCGCGCGGTCCCGGGAATCCTGGACGAGATCCGGCACGGGCTGAAAAGCGCCGGCTGAAGAACGCCCGCTGATCACAGCCCCCGCGCCACCGGATGCCGCGGCTCGTACAACCCGAGCCGCGTCCCGCTCGGCAGCGGGATCCACGCCCGCACCCCCCACCGCGCCTCGTCCCGCTCCCCCACCGAGTGCACGCCCCGGGCCGCCAGCACGGCCAGCGTCGCGTCCAGGTCGTCGCACATCAGGTAAAGCTCGCTGGCTGGCGGACCCTCGGCCGGGTGCACACCGAGCTCGGCCGGCGGCAGCTGGAAGATGAGCCAGCCGCCGCCGGCGTCCACGTACGGGAAGTCGAGCACGTCCCGCAGGAAGGCCCGGTCGGCCTCCGCGTCGGTGCTGTAGAGGATCGCGTGAGTACCTGTGATCATGCCTCGACGCTAGTCCGCCGTACGACCTCCGGCATCCGTAGGCTGTTGATATGACGAGTGCCGCATCGCAAGAAGCGTTCCTCCACGCGTTCCACGCCGAGCACCCGGCGGTGACCTCGGAATGGCTCGGCCACGCCCGCGACCCGGAGGGCCGGTCCAGCTACGAGCTCCTGCGCGACCGGGTGGCCGGCCGCGAGCGCGTCCTGGACCTCGGCTGCGGCGACGGCTTCCTGCTCGAACTCCTGGCCGGGGAGAGCGGTCGGCGGCTCGCCGGGGTGGACCTTTCCCCGGAGACCCTGGCGCTCGCCCGCGAACGCCCGGCGCTGTCCGGCACCACGCTCGAAGTGGCGCGGGCCCAGGCGCTCCCCTTCCCCGACGGCGGCTTCGACGCCTGCGTCTGCCACATGGCGCTGATGCTGATGGCCGACATCGAGCAGGTCGCGGCGGAGGTGGCCCGGGTCCTGACACCGGGCGGGGTCCTGGCGTTCGTGGTCGGCGACGGCGTGCTGCTCGGCGAGGCCTACGACCGGTTCCGCGCGCTGGCCACCGAGGAGATCGAGCAGGTCCCCGAGGCCGAGCGGATGCCACGGCTGGGCGACCGGAGGACGCGCAGCCGCGACGGGCTCGACGAGATCCTGAGCCCGGCCGGCTTCGCCCCGGCGGTGTTCGAGAAGGTGACCCTCGATCTGGGCGGCCCGTTCGAGCAGGTGTGGGCCGGCATCTCCAGCCTCTACGACTTCGAGCCGCTCGACGAGGCCGCGATGGCGCGTCTTCGCGACGTCTTCCGCGACGCCCTTCGCGAGTCGATCACGCCCGAGGACACCGTCCCCTTCTCCTACAACATCCTCATCGCAACAGCGCAGCGGCTTTGACGCCCGCCGCCGCCAGCGCGTTCGCCACGCCGGTCTCCTTCTTCCCCAGCACCGGATCCGGCTGGAACACGGCCTGCCCCCAGGCCTTGATCCCGGCCAGCACCTCCCGCGCCGAGTCGTGGACCAGCTCGTTCTCGCCGTCCACGGACTCGCCGGTGTCGGGGACCCCGTACCCGTCGATCCCCGCCGCGCGGCACAGCAGCAGCGCGCGCGGCATGTGGAAGTCCTGCGTCACCAGCGTGGCGTGATCGACCCCGAAGATCTTCTTGGCCCGCGCGCACGAGGCCCAGGTGTCGAACCCCGCGAAGTCGCGCACGATCCGCGCCGTCGGCACGCCCCGGGCCACCAGGTAGTCGCGCATCACGGTCGGCTCGTCGTAGCCGGGGTGCGAGTTGTCGCCGGTCACCAGGATCACGGTCACCTTGCCGCGCTGGTACAGATCCAGGGCGACGTCCAGGCGCCGCGCCAGGTACGGCGTCGGCCGGCCGTTGGGAGCACCCGCGCCGAACACGATCGCGACCGGCTCGTAGGGCACCGAGGCCGCGGTGCGCTGATAGGGGGACGCGTAGGCCCGCACGGCGGTCACCGGCGCGAACAGCAGCACCACGGCGAGCACCGCGGCCTGGTACAGCCGGCGCTGGCTCTTTCGGGTCCGGGGCACGCGCTGGGACAGCCACCGGCGCAGCGGAATTCGGGTCACGTGCAGTAGACGCCGGGCCGTGGACCGCGGTTCCGCCGGATCGGCGCCGCGCCGGTCCGGGAAAACCCGGGGGTCACCGGTCTCAGACCGCCTTTATCCGCCGCCGCCGGGCCAGTTCGTCCACGGCCTGCGACGCGTCGTCCTGGTCTCCCGGAGCTGTACCGGTGCCGGCGACACTCGCGCCGGATCCAGCGCCGGATCCCGCGCCAGCACCGCCCGCGACGTCCTCGCCGGCGCCCGGGAACTGCCTCAGCGTCCCCTCGACCTCGCGGCACACCGCGTCCACGGCGATCCCGAACACCCCCTGGCCGCCCTGCACCAGGTCGAAGACCTCGTCCGGGGACGTGCACTCGTAGACGCTCGCGCCGTCGCTCATCAGGGTGACGCCGGCCAGGTCGGCCTCGCCGCGGGCGCGCAGGTAGCCGACCGCGATGCGGATGTTCTGCAGCGAGACCCCGGTGTCCAGCAGGCGCTTGACGATCTTCAGCGCGATGATGTCGCGGAAGCCGTACAGCCGCTGCGACCCGGAGCCCGTGGCGGACCGGATCGAGGGCTCGACCAGGCCGGTGCGGGCCCAGTAGTCCAGCTGGCGGTAGGTGATCCCGGCCGCGGCGCAGGCCGTCGGCCCGCGGTAGCCGGCCGGCGGGGCGTCCGGCCGCCGCGCGGGGGCGGCCGGCAGGTCGCCCGGTCCGACCGCGCGCGGGAACCCGCTCCCGCTCGCAGCGCCCGTCCCGGTCATGTGCTTGGCCTTCCGCTTGAAGAGCCCCAGTGAGGGAACCCACGCCGATCCGTGTTGTCGGGAAAGAAAGATCCCTCGCCCGGATTCCTTGACGTCGATCAGTCTCCGCAAACCCGATTCGCCGGTGCCGATCGGCGCCGCGGCCGTCGGCGGCCGACGTAGGCCGTCCGGGCCACGGTCTCGGCTCGCCCCTCCAGTTACGTCTGCCTCTAGCTGTCTTCGACCGTATGCGCGGCACGGGGCGCCGGTCAACGACATCGCCCGGGAGGCATCGGGCGTGTCTTCGTGAATCGGACTATCCGACCTTCGCGGTGAGCGCGGGAAGCCGGTTCCCCGGCCTCGTGGCGATGCTCAAGGGATCAGGTGGTAGGAGGTCGGGCGCCAGATACTCAGGCGGCCGGACCGTCAGGCGCCGAAGTCCTCGGGCGAGACCTGGTCGAGGAACTCGCGGAAGCGCTCCACTTCCACCTCGTCCTCCTGCTCGTCCGGGATCAGGATGCTGCTCTCGGCGAGCACTTCCTCGGCCCCGTAGATGGTCGCACCGGTCCGCAGCGCCAGCGCGATGGCGTCCGAGGGGCGCGCGCTGACCTGCAGGCCGCCGTCGAAGACCAGCTCGGCGTAGAAGACCATGTCGCGCATCGCGGTGATGCGGACCTCCAGCAGCTGCCGGCCGAAGGCGGCCAGCACGTCCCGGAACAGGTCGTGCGTCAGCGGGCGCGGCGGCGTGACGCCCTGCTGGGCCAGCGCGATGGCCGAGGCCTCGTTGGCCCCGATCCAGATCGGCAGGTACCGCTCGCCGCTGACCTCGCGGAGCAGCACGATCGTCTGGTTGGACGGCATCTCGACGCGGACGCCGACGACGTCGAGTTCGTTCACGGTGTCCACCCTATCGCGCTGCGGGCCCGCCGGGCATGCCGGGGTTGCCGGAAGATTCCCGGGATGCCGGTGCGGACGGCGGCGGCGGGGCGTCGGCCGGGGCCGGCGGAACCAGGGCCGCGGGGGCGGTGGGCTGGGGTTCCGGCTCCGGGACCGGGGGCTGAGCCGGCACCGGCGCCGAGGGAGCGTGGGCTGTCGGCGCGGTGCTGTGCTGAGATTGCGGAACTTGCTGGACCGGCGGGCCGTGCTGGGCTTGTCCCGCCGGAGCGGCACCGCCGGCCAGCTCGGCCCGCAGCAGCGCCGCGTAGAGCTTCACAGCCGCCGCGGCGGCCTCCGCGGTGCGCGAGGCCGCCCGGGAGGCCGCCGCCTGCCGTCCGGAGCCGGTGACGCCGTCGTGGCGCCGCGTCGGCAGGAGCGTGCCCAGCAGCCCGGCGGTGTTCCGCGCGCCGAGCAGCAACGGCCGCAGGTGCCGGGGTTCGAGCCCGTACTCGGTCAGCGCGGCGGCGGCCCGCGCGATGAACACCGCGTCGCCGCCGTAGTCGTCGAGGTTCGGCAGCAGGCCGTAGGCGACCAGGTCGGCGAGCAAGGACTCGGACACGCCCGCGGTCCGGGCCAGTGCCTCGCGCCCCAGATGCAGCTCGCCGACATCGGCCCGGGTGAGCCGGTAGAACTCCGGATCGGCGACGGTGGCCGCACGCGTCCGGGGCAGCGGTGGCAGCGGCGGGGTCAGCGTGGCCGTCGGAGGCAGCGGCGCGTTGTCGTGCTCGGCATCCACTCGACCGGCGCTGTCTCGTCCGGCGCTGTCTCGACCGTCCCGACCGGCTCGACCGGAGCCGTCCTGACCGGCCCGCCCCCGATCGTCCAGCCCCTCGGCGTCCGGATCCGGCACGGAGGCCAGATCGGCCCCCGACGTCAGCGCGGCCACTATGGCGTCGGCGTCCCCCAGCGTCACCCGCGGCCCGTCGGCCGCCAGGTGCTGCCGGATCACCTTCAGCGGCAGGTACTGGTCGCGCTGCGCGGCCAGCACCCAGCGCAGCTTCTCGACGTCCTCCTCGCTGAAGCGGCGGTACCCGGCCGGGGTGCGGCCGGGGCTGATCAGACCGCCGCTCTCGAGGTAGCGGATCTTGGACACGGTCAAGTCCGGGAAGTCGGCGGCCAGCCGGCCGATGACTTCGCCGATGGTGAGCGCCTCGCCGGACACGCCGCTCTCCTCACCTCTCCTGCCGGCCCCCCAGCTTGACCGTCTGCGAAAGCACGGCCGCCGAGCGGCCGCCGGGGTCGGCTCAGCCCGCGTGGAACACCAGGCGGTACTTGCCGACCTGCACCTCGTCGCCGTCCCGCAGGAGCGCCTCCTGGATCAGGTTGCGGTCCACGTAGGTGCCGTTCAGGCTCCCGACGTCGCGCACCAGGAACCCCTGCGCGCTGCGCACGAACTCGGCGTGCCGGCGGGAGACGGTGACGTCGTCCAGGAAGATGTCGCTGTCCGGGCTGCGCCCGACCGTGGTGACGTCGGCGTCCAGCAGGAACCGGCTGCCGGCGTTCGGGCCGCGCCGCACCACCAGCAGCGCCGAGCCGGCCGGGAGCGCGGCCAGCGCCTCGCGGTCGGCCGGGCCCAGGCCGATCCGCTCGGTCTCCTCCCCGCCGCCGCCGACCTCCGCTTCCGCGGCGGCCTCCACGCTGACCAGGGACATCGTCGAGGTCCGCTCCGCCGCCCCCTCGGGCACCAAGGGGTCACCCGGCAGCGGGGACTCGGCCAATGCGGTGCCGCAGTGCGAGCAGAAGCGGCTCCCCGCTTGGTTGGCGTTCCCGCACCTGGTGCAGAACGGCATGTCGTGGGCCTCCCGGAGTATTCACTGTGGCGGTTGTGGCTGCCGCCTGCGTTGGTCGCAACTTATGGGGCGCCTCTTGTCGAGGTCAACCGGAACGCGCCGAGATGACGTGTCTTTCGTGCTCTGACATCCACGCCATCCACCCAGACTACGTCGTATCAGCCTTCGAATCAGCCTGCCCGGCGGGCCCGGCGAGCGGGGTGTGAACACGAAGGTCCGGCAACCGGATCAGGCCGGTCCCGGACCATCGGCGGCGCAGGCCGGCAGGTGCTACTCGGCGATGGTCGCCTCGTAGCCCTTCGAGTCCAGCAGCGCGTCGACCTCGGAGGCGTCGTCGGGCTGGACGTCGAAGATCCACCCCTCGCCGTAGGGGTCGGAGTTCACCAGCTCGGGTGAGGAGTCCAGCTCGGCGTTGACGGCGGTGACGGTGCCGGTCAGCGGCGCGTACAGGTCGCTGACGCTCTTGGTGGACTCCAGCTCGCCGCACGGCTCGCCGGCGGTGATCTTGGCACCCACCTCGGGCAGCTGCACGAAGACGATGTCGCCCAACTGCTCCTGGGCGTAGTCGGTGATCCCGACGCGGACGCTGTCGGCGTCGCCGGAGCGGACCCACTCATGCTCGGCGGTGTACTTCAGCTCTTCGGGGGTCATCGGCTTCCTTGCCGCCCTTTCCTCACACGGTGTCGACGGCGCGGCGGCCGCCACGGGCCGGTGGGCCCGCGCTCATATTCTGGACCATGCCGGGCCCCGGGGCCCACCGGCCCCTTCACGGCTCATCCGGCCTTGGCGTAGTCCGGGTTCGGCAGCGGCACCACGGCGTCGACGAGCACCTGCCCGGGCACGATCGTGGCGTTGGCCCCCGGCGAGGACTTCACGGTCGCCACCACGCCCCCCGGGATCTGCATGGCGGGCCCGAGCGTGTTCGGGTCGCCGATCACCTTGTAGACGTAGGGCTGGGTCAGTTCGTGGCCGTCGAGGGCGATGCCGCCGTCGGCGAGGTCCACGAAGGACGAGGAGACGACCACCCGCACGTCGTCGACCTGCACCACCTCGGCCCCGGCGGCCCGCAGCTCCTCCAGCGCGTTGAGCAAGGTCGCGGACTTCAGCTGGTTCTGCGGGTCGGTGATGGTCAGGGTGATGCCGGAGCCCTTGGCCTTGACCGTGCCGGACAGGATCTGCAGGTCCTTGGCCTTCTGCTGGGCCTGCGCCAACGCCGCCTGCGCCTTGTCCGCGCTGTCCTGGATCGCCGCGTTCTGCGTCTCCAGGTTGCGGAGCTCGGCGTCGAGGCTCTGCCCCCGCGAGGTCACCTCGTCGAGGATGTTGACCAGGTCGTCGCTGCGCGCGCCGCGCAGGATCTCGTCGGAGGTGTTGGTGGCGTGCACCTGGATCGCCAGGGCCGCACCGAGCGCCCCCAGCAGCACGCCGACCACGGCCTGGTTTCGCGACATGCGCGGGGGCCAGAACGCCGCGAGGAGCCGCCGGCGGCCGAGGGAGACGGAGGCCGGCTTCGCGGGCTTGCCGGGCGCCGCGGGGCCGGAGGCGGCTGCCGCGGGACCCGATGCCGCCGCCGCGGCCGCACGCGACTCGGGCGCCGGGCGGCGGTTGGGAGCATGATCCGGAGCGTGCTCGGACGGCGGACGACGCCGGGGGCCGGGCTCGCCCGCGTGCGGGTGCCCGGGGCCGCGACGCGGGTCCTGCCCGGGCCCCGGACGCCGCGGCGGAGGCTGGCCGCCGGGCGCGGGGCGACGGCGAAGCGGCTCGCCCTCGGAGGGCGTACGGCGGCGGACGGGAGGCTCGGGCTCGGCCGGCTGGTCGCCGGAGGTCTTGTCCTCGAGGTCCTCGGGAAGCAGGTCCCGGAGATTCACCGTCTCGGCGAGCTCCGGGCGATCGGGCTCAGCCTCAGCGGCAGCCGGCTTTTCCGGGAACAGCTCTCGGAGATCGACCGTCTCGTCGGGCTTCTCCGCGCCAGGCTCGGGCTCGTCGGAAGCCTCGTCCTCATCGTCACTCGCGGCGGCCGACAGGTCCTCGGCGGAACCCTCGAGACTCACTGTCTCGTCGAGCACCGGCTCAGCAGGCTGCTCCGGCTGGTCAGGCTCGTCGTCGCTCTCGTCGACCGGCTTCTTCACCGTCTCGGAAGACATCGGCCCGGCATGCTTCTTGGGCCGCCGAGGCACACCCTTGACCTCGGGCTCCTCAGGCAGGCTCCGAAGATCCATCGTCTCGGCGAGATCCGCGCCGGATTCCGTCTCAGCCTCAGCCTCAGCCTCGGCCTCAGCGACGGCCTCAGCCTCAGCCTTAGCCTCCGCCTCGCCCTCGTCCCGATCCTCGTCATCGCCAACCGGCGACACCTTGGGCGTGAACGGATCCCGTTCCCCCGCCCCGGCACCGTCCGCCGACTCCTGCGGATCCGGCTCCGGCTCGTTTCCCGGCCGCGTCTGCACCCAGCGCTCCTTCTCAGGCGTGGAAGATGTGCCGGCGGATGGCCGCGGCGTTGGAGAAGATGCGGATGCCGAGCACGACCACCACGCCGGTGGTCAGCTGCGAGCCGACGCCCAGCTGGTCGCCGAGGTACACGATCAGCGCGGCCACCAGCACGTTGGAGACGAAGGAGACCACGAACACCTTGTCGTCGAAGATCCCGTCCAGCAGGGCGCGCACGCCGCCGAACACCGCGTCCAGCGCCGCCACCACCGCGATCGGCAGGTAGGGGGCCAGTCCCGCGGGCACCGTGGGGTGGAAGACCACCCCCGCGATCACGCCGATCACCAGTCCGATCGCCGCGATCACGACGCCCTCCAAGTCATCTCGGTAGTCCCAGTCATCTCGGTCTCAGTCATCCCGGCCTTGACCAGGCCCTGGTCGGCCGGGCGCGGGGTGCGCCCGTAACCTGATACGGAAAACTGCTGGGGCCACCGTACCGAACCCCCGGGGACGCCCGGAGCACCGGCACTCGACGCCCCGCGCGAAGGCCCGCACGAAAGCCCGCTCGGAGCCCGCCTCACAGCGCCCCTCAAGGAGCCGGCACCGCGTCGCTCAGCGTCAGCTGCGTGGCCGCCGGCAGGGCCAGCTTGCTCTTGGTGTTCGTCGTGAAGCCGATCCCGTACTGCGTCTTCAGCTCGAACAGGTACCGGCCGTCCGCCCCGTCCGCGAACTTCGCCGCCATCGACTTCGGGTCCCCGATCGCCTGCAGCGTGTACGGCGGCGACAGCGGCCGGAAGTCCACCATGATCGCCGACCCCGCGGTCCGGATCGCGGACAGCGCCGTGAGCCGCTGGCCGTTGATCGCCACCGCCTCCGCGCCGGCCGCCCACAGCCCGTTCGCGGCGTGCTGCAGGTCCAGGTCCAGCACCCGGCTCTGGTTGGTGCCGTTCTGCCGCGGGTCGGTGCTGGAGGGGTTGTCCGCGCCGGCGGCGTCGTTGAGCACGACCTCCAGCCCCGGCCCGGTGACCGGCGAGGCCCCGGTCGCCACCGACATCGCGGTGAACGCCTTGCCCTGCTCCGGCCCCAGCGCCTCGGCCTGCGCGGCCTGGAGCTGCCCGCGCACCGTGGAGATCATGGACTCGTCGGCGGAGTTCTTCCGCTCCGCGTCCTGCACCCGCGAGATCAGCTGCTGCCGCTCGCGCTCGGCGGCCGGCGCCTGGCGGTGGGTCTGGATCGCGGCGATCACCAGCACCAGCGCGACGGCCGCCACCCCGAGCAGCACGGTCGGCGAGGGCCGCCGGGTCCAGTGGCTGCCGCCGGCGTCCTCACCCTTGGCCTTGCGCCGCGCCGCGGTCTCGGCGTACCCGGGGTCCAGCGTGTCGTTGAGCAGGCTGGTCAGCAGCGACATCGAGGCGTCGCGGCGCGCGGTGTTCCGGGCGTCGGGCGGCGTGGGCATGGAGGCCATCTTGACATGTCCGCGCTACCGGGCGCGCCTCAGCGCCCGACGTCGCGCGTGAGCTGACGGGCCTGCACGAAGTACATCCCGCCGGCCAACAGATACAGCGCGGTCCCCCAGCCGACGAACGCCCAGCCGAAGATGTTCGCGATGTCGGTCAGGTGGTTCGGCTTCTCGCTGATCTGCCCGAGCAGCAGCAGCGGGAAGGCGTAGAGCAGGTTGAACGTCGCGGCCTTGCCCAGGAAGTGCACCGGCAGCGCCACGCCGTAGCCGGCCTTGCGCAGCTTGGGCGAGATCAGAACGAGCATCGCCACGTCCCGGCCGACCAGCAGGATCGGCAGCCACAGCGGAATGATCTGCCTTATGGTCAGCCCGACCAGGGTGGCCAGGATGTACAGCCGGTCGGCCAGCGGGTCGATCATCGCGCCGAACTTGGTCATCTGGTTCCAGCGCCGGGCCAGCTTGCCGTCCAGCCAGTCGGAGAAGCCGGACAGCGCCAGGATCACCAGGGCCCAGACGTCGTACTTCGGGCCGCCGTAGTAGGGCGAGAGGATCAGGCCCAGGAACAGCGGGACGCCGGCCAGCCGGGCCAGGCTGATCAGGTTCGGGATGGTCAGGACCCGGTTGGAGACCGGGAGGCCGTCCTCGCCGCGCGCGACGTCGTCCTCGTCGTCGTCGTAGCCGTCATCGCCGTAGCCGTCGTCGTAGTACGTGGCGGGGCCGTGCCCGCCGCCCTCGCCCTGGCCGTCGTCGTCGTACGCGCCGTCGTCGTACCCGTCGCCCTCGGCGTAGTACCCGTCGTCCTCATACGACCCCTCGGCGAACTCCTCGCCGTAGTCGTTGATGTTGACGGTCGCGTCGGGGTCGTGGTCGGGCGAGCCGTAGCCGGCCTGGTACGCGTCGTGCTCGTAGCCGTACCCGTCGTCGTAGTCGCCCGCCCTGCCTCGGTTCACAAAGAGCAACGATAGGCGATCAGGGGCTGGGCCTGGGACATCGGTACACGTCCGCCAGGGGTTGTGCCAAGAAACGGCAAAGTCTGGTTCAAGAAGTACGCCATGATCGTCAACTCAGCGTGTCCGCGCGGTAGCCTCAGTGATGCAGGACCGGCCGACCCACCGCACCAGCCCGCACGGTGTCGCCGAGTACGAAACCGCTCCACCCGCGCCCTGTCTCCCTCTCCCCCCAGGTGATCCGGCAGCGCGGGTGGAGCGTCCGTATCCCCCTGCGGACAACCGAACACACCCCCCTTTATCCGGACTCCGCACCCCCCGCAATGGAGTCCGATCCGGTTCCGAGCGTGCTGTGTGTGCACCTCAGAGCCCTGTTTCGCGCTGCGCCGCGCCCGGGTCACGCCGGGTGACGGCGTCCTTGGCGTGCCCTGGGCGTATACCCTCAATCGGCTGTTCTCAACATCCGTAAATCTGCGTACACAGATCTACAGCGAAGACCTGCTGTCGTAGTGCCCATTCCGTGAATATGATGGGCTTGAACAAGTCCATTCCACTCGACACGCAACATGAGCGCTGTCACCACGTTGGCGGGAACGTGGCAGTGGGAGTGGCACCAACACGCAAGGGGGGAAGACCCGCTGTGTCAGAACACACATCTGCACACACCGCCGAGCACGAGGACGAGGACGACCAGGAACTGGTCCCCGCCACCGGCGGATCACTCGCCGGCCGCGGCCATCGCCCGGTCCGGTACCGGCCCTCCACGGGCTACCTGCCGTGGCTGCTCACGATGTGCGACCGTGAGCTCGCCCGGCACATGACACGCCTGCTCGCCGAACTCGACCTCACCGAGGCCCAGTACGGCGTCCTGCAGGCACTGGTCCACCTGCGCCGAGCCTCCTCGGCGACGCTGGCCCGCTCGGTCTCGGTGACTCCGCAGGCCATGGTCGGGCTGGTGGCCGCGCTGGAGCGCAAGGGCTACATCACCCGCGAGTTCGGCCGGGGGGCCGGCCGCGTCATCGACGCGGAGGTCACCGCACGCGGCAAGGAGGCCTACGAGGCCGCCAAGCGCCGGGTGCGGGCCCTGGACCGCTCGCTGCGCCGCTCCTACACCGACGAGGAGTTCGACCAGCTGGTCGGGCTGCTCGAGCGGCTGCCCGGGGTGCTCGGCCGGCTCGACGACCAGCGCGGCAGCCGCCGCCGCGTCGACGACTGAGGCGAGACGGCGACGTCCACCGAGCCCGCCTGGTCCTAGCAGGCTCTGAACGGCGCGCAGGCGCACAGCGCAACCGCACCACACCGTGCGAGAACGCCACCTTCTCTTCACCGGCTCTGTCCCACCGGCTCTTTCCCGGTGACGGGCGCCGGGCGCAGTACCGATCCACCACGTGATCCACTCGCGGGCCGACGTTCCCGGAGCGGCGAATCTGATATACCGTCAGATCCATGACTGACGGCATACCGGCCGCTCCGGGAACCGACGCATGGTTCCGCGAAGGTCCGGAGGGCTTCGCCCTGCTGGCCGGCCGCTGCACGACGTGCGGCGCCCTGAGTTTCCCCCCGCGGACCGTCCCCGGCTGCCCCGACCCCGACTGCGCGGGCCTGGAACAGAGCCCTGAGCCGCTGTCGACGCACGGAACTCTGTGGTCGTACACAGACGCCCGTTACGCTCCCCCGCCGCCCTACCCGCGGCCCCCGGATACCGAGTTCTCTCCCTACGCGCTGGCCGCCGTCGAACTGACCGCCGAGCGCATGATCGTGCTCGGACAGGTCTCCCCCGACATCGCCACGGAGTCGCTGCGCGTCGGAATGACCATGGAACTGGTCCCCGGAACCCTCGTTTCCTCTGCAGGAGTTGAGGAAAAGGTCTGGAACTGGCGCCCGATCGGACCATCCGAGGAATCCATCGCCGACTCGGCGGCATACGACGCATACCTCGGGGAGGCGCACGCATGAGCCGCACGGACTCCGTCGCAGTGGCCGGCGTCGGGATGCATCCCTGGGGCGCGTGGGGAAAACCCTTCGTGGAGTACGCCTCGGCCGCGGCGCGCGCCGCCCTGGCCGACGCCGGCCTCGGCTGGCGCGACGTGCAGCTGGTGGTCGGCGGCGAGACGATCCGCAACGGCTACCCGGGCTTCGTCGCGGGCTCGGCGCTGTCCCAGGCGCTGGGCTGGCAGGGCGCACCGGTGGCGAGCTGCTACGCGGCCTGCGCGACCGGGGCGCAGGCGCTGTCCACGGCCCGCGCGCACATCCTGGCCGGCCTGGCCGACGTGGTCCTGGTGGTCGGCGCGGACACCACGCCGAAGGGCTTCTTCGCCCCGGTCGGCGGCGACCGTCCCGACGACCCGGACTGGCTGCGCTTCCGCCTCCTCGGCGCGACGAACCCGGCGTACTTCGGCCTCTACGCGCGCCGCCGGATGGCCCTGCGCGGCTCGACGGAGGACGACTTCGCGGCGGTGAAGGTGAAGAACGCCCGCGCCGGGGCCCTGAACCCGAACGCGCGCTTCCGCGCGGAGGTGGACGCGGAGACCGTGCTGAACTCACCGATGGTGAGCGACCCGCTGCGCCTGTTGCAGATCTGCGCGACGAGCGACGGCGGCGCGTCCGTCGTTCTGACCTCCGAGGACTACGCCAGACGGCTGAACAAGGACGCGGTCCGCATCCGCGCGGTCTCCGCGCCGACCCCGACGTACCCCAGAACCGTCCCGGACTTCCCGTACCTCGCCTCGGACTCGACGGCCACCACGCAGCCGGCGCCCCGCACCTTCCGCGAGTCGCTGGCGCACGCGGCCTACGAGGCCGCCGGCCTCGGACCGCAGGACATGGACCTCGCCGAGGTCTACGACCTGACCACCGCGATGGAACTGGACTGGTACGAGGAGATCGGACTCTGCGACCCCGGCGACGCCGAGAAGCTGCTGCACGACGGCGCGACCTCCCTGGGCGGCCGGGTGCCAGTGAACCCGAGCGGCGGCCTGAGCTCCTTCGGCGAGGCGATCCCGGCGCAGGCCATCGCGCAGGTATGCGAACTGACGTGGCAGCTGCGCGGCGATGCCGGGGCCCGGCAGGTCGCCGGGGCCCGGGTCGGGGTGGCGGTGAACCAGGGGTTGTTCGGGCACGGGTCGGCGATCGTGGTGGGACGGGCTTAGCGGCCGCGTCGCCACCGCCGGCTCGGAGGCGGCGGCGATGCGAAGGCGGCTGTGACTACGACTACGACTACGACTACGACTACGACTACGAGCCAGGCTGTCCCAGCTTGCCGGCGAAGTACCCCTGCACCAGCGCGGCGAACGCGGGCTTGGTCAGGATGTCGGTCAGCATCGCGTGAGAGATCACCGGGGTGAAGGTGACGGCGTCGGGGGCGGGGACCGCGCCGGGACGGATGGAGCCGTCGTTCAGGTCGGCGTAGCAGTGGCCGCCGGGCGCCGAGCAGGGTACGTCGACGTAGCGCGGGTCGTAGTGGCTGGTAAAAGAGATGCGGTAGGCGTCACCGTCGGGGGCTCGTACCGTCACCGCGTAGCCGTGCACGGGGCCGGTGCTGGAAACCTCCGCCACTGAACCATCCTTGAGTCGTACCGGCTCGCACGGGCTGACCCCCAAGCACGGCTGGTGGGTAGTGCTGTCCGCACCCGACCGATAGTCGGCGGAGACGATGATCTTCCCCTGCGGGATCGCGATGTTGAAGCCCGACCAGGTCTGGGAGCCCGCGTCCGCATCCTCTTGTCGGGCCTCGGTCCAGTCCTGAAGGACCTTCGGCTGAGCCTGGCCGTAGAGCGCCGGCGCCGCCGCGTTCTGCACCGAGACCCGTGCCAGGAAACCGCTCGTGATCTGCGTGAAGCTCGGATTCCGCGCCCCGCTGACCGCGAGCCCGGGGAACACCGCCTGCCACAGCGACTCGGCCCGTCGGCAGTCCGCCTGTGCCTTGGCGAGGTCGCCGTCCGCCTCGAAGTTGCTGAAACAGTCCACGATCCGACTGCCGCTGCTCCCCAGCGCTGACGTCGAGGCCTGCGGCGGCGTCGCGCTGCCCGGCTGCCCGGACGGCCCGGTCGCCGGCGCCATCGGCGTCACCGGCACCGTCGCCTCAGCACTCGACCACACCCCCGGCGCCGTCCCCGACCGCCCCACGCCGCCGCCGGCCACCAGCAGCGTCACGCACGCGACCCCGACCAGCGCCGCCGAGGCCCCGGCCCCGGCCAGCGCCGTCCGCCGACGCCGGAACCGCCGGTACCCGGCCATCGCTCCGGGCGCCAGATCGTCCGGCGGCACCGCCAAGCCGTCCTCGTCGAACACCATCCCGAACAGCTCGCGCGCCGTCTCGCCCGACATCTCCTCAGTGCTCTTCATCGCTGCCCGCCCTCCCGCGAGTACTCGAAGTCGGCGAGGGAATCCCCGAGCAGCTCCCGCAGCTTGGCCAGGGCCCGCGACGAATGGCTCTTCACGTTGCCGGTCGAGCATCCGAGCGCGGCGGCCGTGTCCTCGATGCTGAAGTCCGCCCAGAACCGCAGCACCACCACGGCCCGGCCGCGCGGCGGCAGCTCCGTCAGCGCGGCCAGCAGCGCCAGCCGCAGATCGGGCTGGTCCTCCCGGGCGAAAGGCGAGGCCGTCACCGCGACCGAGGCCTGGACCTCGCGCTCCCGGCTCCGCTTGCGCCGGCCGCCGAGGTAGGCGTTGATGAGCGTCTTCTGCGCGTAGGCGTCGATGGAGTCGGCCCGCTTCGCGCGGTGCCATGCCTTGCACAGGTTCAGCAGCGCGGTCTGCGTGAGGTCCTGCGCCTCATGCCAGTCCCCGCACAGCAAGAACGCCGTGCGTTTCAGATGGCTCTGCCGAGCCGCCGCGTACTCGGCGAACTCCTCCAGCCGTGCCTGGTCGGCCATGGGCCCCTCCCGATTCCCGTCGATCGAGACACATGAGTGACCGGGAACCGGAAAGGTTGCGTCGCCTCTTCAGATCAGGCCGCGCGCCGGATGCCGGCGCGCCGCCTCGCGGGATCAGGCCGCAGACCCCTGAGCCTGCTCCACCAACTCCGCCAACTCGGTCAGCGGCAGGCTCCCCGGAGCCCGCCCTTCGGCGGCGAACAGCGCGCTCAGTCGCTGCATCAGTGCGTTGACCGGGGTCGGGACGCCGTGGGTCCGCCCGATCAGCGAGATCTCGCCCGACAGGTAGTCCGTCTCGATCGACCCGGTCCCGCGCGCCAGGCTCTGCCAGCTGGAGCCGCCGCCGCGCGGGACGGCGGCAATCTCGACGAAGTCCATCCGGTCGCCCTGGACGGCCTGACGCTCGGCGGAGCCGACGAACGGGATGCCGGCCGCGTTCAGGACCCGGATCCCCTCCTGCCGGCACACCTCGATCAGCCGCTCGGCCAGGTCGTCGTCGGCGGCCACGTCGCCCACCGCCTCGATGGCGTTGCCCAGGTTGCTCAGCAGCTTGCCGTACTTCCAGCGCATGACGTCGTCGACCACCGGCGCGTCGAACCGGCTCTCGCCGAGGTCGTGGCCGATCTGCTTGATCACGTCGTCGACGCCGTCCGGGTAGCGGCCGACGGTCAGGATGCCCGACTGCGGCGTGCAGTTCGCCGCCACCACGCCGGGCTCCAGGTGCACCGAGGGCAGCCAGACGCAGAGCCCGTACACGTTCTGGAACAGACGCAGCGCCGTGCGCTCGTTCTCCACGCCGTTCTGCGCGCAGACCACGGGCAGCAGCTCCGCCGCGGTCCCGCCGCCGGCGACCGGCGCCTGGGCCCACTGGTTGAGCACGCCGGCGGTGTCCTGCGACTTCACGCAGAGCACCAGCACGTCGTCCCGCCGCAGCTCGCCGAGTTCCTGCGGCCCGGCGACCGCCGGGATCGGCAGCCGCAAATCGCTGTCCGGGGTGAGCAGCCGCAGCCCGTCCCGCTGCAAGGCCTCCAGGTGCGCACCGCGTGCGACCAGGACCACGTCCCGCCCCGACTCGGCCAGCCGGCCGCCGATGGTGCCGCCGACCGCGCCGGCGCCGATGATGATGTAGCGCATCCTTCGGACTCTAGCGGTCGTAACGCCTGTGTGAAGAGTCGAAAGTCTTTTCGTGAACAGCGGATTTTGCGATCTTGTGTCCAAGGCGGCTACTGACAACCCCCTCAATACGTGTTTGACTCCGCTTGTGAGCCAGACCGCCCCGTCTACAGCCGTGCCCGATCCCTATGCGGAGCGGCCCTGGCTGCGGTTCTACGCAGCGGGCGTGCCCACGGACGTGACCGTCCCGGACGTCCCGGTGACCAGGCTTCTGGACGACGCGGCGCGCGATTTCGGCGACCGGACCGCCCTGGTGTTCTTCGGCCGCAAGACCACCTACAAGCAGCTGCGCCGGGACGTCGACCGGCTGGCCGGCGCGCTGCGCGAGCTCGGCGTGGCCAAGGGCGACCGCGTTGCCCTGGTGTTGCCGAACTGCCCGGCCGCGGTCACCGCGTTCTTCGCGATCACCCGCCTCGGCGCCGTGATGGTCGCCTGCAATCCGCTCTACACCGACTCCGAGCTGCGGCACCAGCTCACCGACTCGGGCGCGAAGGTGGCGATCGTCTTCGACGGCGCCTACGCCACTCTGGACGCCGCCCGGCCCGGCACCGCGGTCGAGCACGTCATCTCGGTGTGCCTGGCCGACTTCCTGCCCTCGTTCAAGCGCAAGCTGCTGGACCTGCCGATCGGCGCGGCCCGGGAGAAGCGGGAGCGGCTGATCACGCCGCTGCCGCCGGGGGCGCGCGCCGTGCCGTATTCGGAGTTCCTGGAGACCTCGCCGGGCCCGGTCGACCAGGAGCCGGTCGAGCCGGCACAGGACCTGGCGGTCCTGCAGTACACCGGCGGCACCACCGGCCGGCCGAAGGGCGCCATGCTCACCCACCGGAACCTGGTCGCCAACGCGCACCAGGTGCAGGCGTGGGACCAGAACGCCGTCTCGGGGCGGGAGTCGGTGCTGTGCGTGCTGCCGCTGTTCCACGTCTACGGCCTGATGCTGTGCGTGATCACCGGCGTGCGGCTGGCCGGGACCCTGGTCCTGCTGCCGACGTTCGACCCGGAGCTGGTGCTGGACGCCGTGAAGCACGAGCGGCCCACGGTGTTCCCCGGCGTGCCGCCGATCTACTCCAAGCTGCTGGAGCACGAGAAGATCGGGAAATACGACCTGCGCTCCATCCGGACCTGCATATCCGGCGCCATGCGGCTGCCGGTGGACACCATCGACGCCTTCCAGAAGGCCACCGGCGGCCGCCTGGCCGAGGGCTACGGCATGACCGAGTCCTCCCCGGTCACGCTGGCCAACCCGCTGAACGCCAACTCCCGGCCCGGCACCATCGGGCTGCCGCTGCCGAACACCCACGTGAAGATCGTCGACGAGTTCCGGCAGGACCGCGTGCTGCCGATCGGCGCGGCCGGGGAGCTGGTGGTGTTCGGTCCGCAGCTGTTCCAGGGCTACTGGAACCAGGAGGACGAGACCAAGCTCGCGCTGCGCAACGGCTGGCTGTACACCGGCGACATCGGGGTGATGTCGCCGGACGGCTACGTGACGCTGATCGACCGCAAGCGGGACGTGGTGATCGCCTCCGGGTTCTCGATCTACCCCTCGGAGATCGAGGACGTGCTGCGCGAGCACCCGGCGGTCTACGACGCGGCGGTGATCGGCGTGCCGGACCCCTACCGCGGGGAGACGGTGAAGGCGGTCATCCAGCTCGCCGAGGGGATGTCGGTCACCGCCGAGGAGCTGGACGTCTTCGCGCACCAGCACCTGGCGCCGTACAAGGTGCCCAAGCTGATCGCGTTCCGCGAGGACCTGCCGCGCAACATGATCGGCAAGGTGCTGCGGCGGGTCCTGCGCGAGGAGCACGCGGCCGAGCACCCCGAGCAGGACAAGGAAGCTCCGGGGCAGGATCCCTTCGCCGATTTCAAGCGGTGAAACCGGGCGCGCACGCGGAGCTTCGTATGAGAAGCTTCGCGGCATGCTCGGGACTGTTGATCTGCCGACCTTCGTGCTCGGCGCGCTGCTCATAGTGCTCCTGCCGGGTCCGAACTCGCTGTACGTGCTGACGGTCGGCGCGCGCAAGGGGGTGCGGACCGGCTACCGCGCCGCCTCCGGCGTGTTCCTCGGCGACGCGGTGCTGCTGACGCTGACCGCCGCCGGCGCGGCCTCGATGCTGAAGCGCTCGCCGGCGACGTTCGACGTGGTGAAGTACCTCGGCGCGGCCTACCTGGCCTGGCTCGGGTTCGGGATGGTGCGCTCGGCGGTGAAGGCGCTGCGGGTGCGCCAGCAGGCGGCGGTCGCGGCCGGTGTCGCGGACGCCGAGGGCGCTGCCGCGATGGCCGAGGCGGTGGAGGCCGCCGAGCGGCCGTTCCGGCGCGCGCTGGTCGTCAGCCTGCTGAACCCCAAGGCGATCCTGTTCGACCTGGCGTTCCTGACGCAGTTCGTGAACCCGCACGCGGCGCACCCGACGGAGGCCTTCGCGCTGCTGTCGACGATCGTGATGCTGTTCTCGGCCGGGTATCTGAGTGTGCTGATCTTCACCGGCCACCGGCTGGCCAGCGCGTTCCGCCGGCGCAAGCGGCTGGCGGCGTCGATGACCGGCGGGATCGGCTCGCTGTTCCTGGGCTTCGCGCTGAAGCTGGCCACCGCTTCGCTGGGCGCCGCTTAGCCTGTTCGCCTGCCGTGCCGGGTGCCTCGGGTGCCGCGCGGCCCGCTAAGCCCGCTCGGCCCGCTGGTCAGTCGTCCCGCTCGGTCCTGGTGTGCTCGTCCACCAGGGCCCGCAGCTCTCCGGCGGCCTTGCGCGCCGCCTTCCCACCCGAAGCCTGGATCCCCATCGCCGGCAGCACCTCGCCGCTGTCCAGATCCAGCAGCACCCACGGATCCCCGGGGCGAAGATTCACCCGTACGATCTGCGCCCACTCCAGATGCTGCGTCCGTGCGGTGTTCACGATCGTCAGCCCGCGCTCGTCGGCGACGATCTTCGGGCGCGCCAGCAGGTACAGCCCGGCCGAGATGGCCGGGCCGATCGCCGCGAACGCCACGCGCTCGGGGACCGACCAGGCCGTGGAGCCGGTGTCGGGCAGTATCAGGGCCACGATGACCAGCGTCACGATCAGCGCGGTGGACACCGCCAGCACCGCCACGCGGGTGCGCCGCGGCCGGAAGGTCGCCGGGAGCTGCGGGACCCGATCGGGGACCGGGAGGCTGTACGGGTCCAGAGGTCCGGGGGCCTGGCGGTCATGATCGTGGTTGTCCGTCACCTGCACGCTGGTCCGTTTCTCCCGGGCTCAACGAACCCATGACAACTAAAGCCGACACGCGAGGATATCCGTGACGAGGATTCCCCTCGCACCCAGATCCCACAAGTCGTCCATCATGCGCTGGGCCTCGGCGCGGCGGACCATCGAACGGACCGCGACCCAGCCCTTGTCGTGCAGCGGCGACACGGTCGGCGACTCGATGCCCGGGGTGACCTGGACCGCGCGGTCCACGTTCTCGGCCCGGATGTCGTAGTCCATCAGGACGTACTCGCGCGCGGTGATGACGCCCTTGAGGCGCCGCAGGAACTGCTCCACCGCGGGGCTCTCCTCGGCGCCGACGCGCCGGATCAGCTGCGCCTCGGAGGTGAGGATCGGGTCGCCGAAGACCTCCAGCCCGGCGTGCCGCAGCGTGGTGCCGGTCTCCACGACGTCCGCGACGACGTCGGCCACGCCCAGCGCGATCGACACCTCCACCGCGCCGTCCAGCTTCACCACCTCGGCGGTCACCCCGGCGGCGGCCAGGTACTCGCGCACCACGCCCGGGTACGCCGAGGCGACGCGCAGCCCGGCCAGCCCCGCCACCCCCGGCTCCTTGGCCACCTGCTCCACGGTCGCCGGCAGCGCGGCGAACCGGAACGTCGAGCGCGCGAACCCCAGATCCATGATCGGCTCGGCCGACGCCCCGGAGTCCAGCAGCAGGTCACGCCCGGTGATGCCGACGTCCAGCCGGCCCGACCCGACATAGGTCGCGATGTCGCGCGGCCGCAGGAAGAACAGCTCGGCGTTGTTGGCCGCGTCGACGACCATCAGCTCCTTGCCGTCCTTGCGCCGCCGGTAGCCGGCCTCATGCAGCATCGCCGTGGCCGCCTCCGAGAGCGATCCCTTGTTCGGCAGTGCGATGCGCAGCATGGCGTGTGACCCTTCGGTTACCGGTGGTTGACGGTGCTCCACGGGTCAGTATCGACCAAGGTCGGCGGGGCGTGCCGGGGTGTTCACTCGGTGGGATGAAGGCCCTGGCCCACACGCCCCGGGAGCCCCATTGACGCCGGACGTCCGCTCTGATGAGATCGCGCAGCGGCGCGCGCCGTGATCAGACAAGCGCACAGGTGGGGGCACTCAAGTGAGCAGGTACAGGCGCGTGGCCGCGATCGCGGTCTCGACGCTGACGGCGACGGCCGCGACGGCGACCGCGTTGCCGGCGCGGGCAAACAACGCGACCAACGTCTACGTGTTCGACAACATCAACGTCTGCAGTGACGCCGCGGCGACCGCGGGGAGTTCCACGACGCCGTACTGCACGATCCCGGCGGCGCTGGCGTCCAGCAGCGTCGTCAGCGGGACGACCCTCCTGCTCGCCGGAAGCTTCCCGGGCGGCATCGACGTCACCAAGTCCGGGATCACGCTCCAGGCCCAGGGGTTCAACGCGACGATCGTCGGCGGGGCGTACGGCATCTCGGTCGCCGGACAGCACGACGTCACCCTGAACCGGCTGCGCCTCGTGGACCAGACCGGCGAGGCGCTGCGGATCGACTCGTCGACGAACATCGCGGTGAACACCTTCTGGGCCTCCTCCTCGCAGTACGGCTCCGCCACGCCGGACCCGACCCAGCCGGCGGTCGCGGTGACCGGCTCGACCGGGGTGACCCTTTCCGCCGGGGTCGCCGCCAACAATCCCGGCCCCGGCGTCCTGCTCCGGCAGTCGTCCCACGTGGTGGTCGGCGACACGGTCGCGACCGCCGACACCGGCGGGGTGGCGGTCAGCGACTCGACCGGCGTCGACGTGGTCTCGGACACCATCGACGAGAACTGCGGCGCCGGTGTCTCCGTGCTCGGCACGTCCGCCGACGTCACCGTCGCCGACGACATCATCAGCAACGCCCGCGCGTGCGGGACGACGCCCGCCGCCGCGCTGGCCGTCGACGCCTCCGCGAGCGCGCCGGTCGTCGACTCGAACATCCTCACCACGGCCGCCGGAACCGCCGCCGTGTCCTGGCAGGGCCAGACGTTCGCGGACGGACCGGCGCTCGACGCGGCCGGCCACGGTACCCACGACCTGACCGTCGACCCGGGTTTCGCGAACCCGGTGCCCGCCGGATCCGTGCAGCGCAACGGCTGGGGCCTCGCCCCCGGCTCGCCGGCGATCGACTCCGCCGACTCCGGCGCGCGGAACATGCCCGCCCGCGACTACTCCGGCGTCGTCCGGACCGACGACCCCCTGGTCACCGACACCGGGACCGGCCCGATCAGCTACGCGGACCGGGGCGCGTTCGAACTCGCCATGAACTACATGCCGAATCCGACCGTGACGGCCTCCGTCGGGAACACGCCCTCGGACTACCGGACGGTGACCGTCGCCGTCCAAGGAGACGGCGGCAGCTGGTGGCCGATCGTCAGCTACAGCGTCCAGTTCGGCGACGGCTCCGATTCCGGCACCCGGCCCTACCCCGAGACGGGCACGGCACCGAGCCACACCTACGGCGAGGACAAGGGATACCAAGGCACTGTCACCCTCACGGACGCGCACGGAAGGGTGTTCACCAAGCCTTTCACCGCCACCATCGCCAAGCGGGTGTTCTCTCCGACTCTGACGGTCACGCCGGTCAACGGCTGGTACACGCCCGCAGGCGAAGTCGAGGCGGTGATCGACACCCCGGTCGACGATCCCTATCTCGGCTCCTACACGATCGATTTCGGGGACCACACGCCGGTGGTGACCTGGAACGCCGGCAGCGCCTTCTTCGGGGGCGGCGTACAGGAGCACGTCTACGCCGCATCCGGCACCTATCCCGTCACCGTCACCGCGGCCGACAACCTCGGCTGGCCGACCGCTCAGCCGCTGGTCCAGATGATCACCGTCACCGTGCCGCCGCCCGCGACGACGCCGCCACCTCCGTCGCCTCCGGCGTCGACCCCCGCCGACGTCCACCGCATCGGCGGCACCGACCGCTACGCCACCGCACGCCTGGTCTCGCAGGCCCAGTGGAAGGCCGGCTCCGCGTCCGCCGTCGTGCTGGCGCGCGGCGACCAGGCCCCCGACGCGCTCAGCGGCGTGCCGCTCGCCGCGCACGTGCACGGACCGCTCCTGCTCACCGCGCCCGCGGCTCTGGACCTGGACACCCGCGCCGAGATCGACCGGGTCACCGGCGGGCCGTCGATGGCGAAGACCGTCTACATCCTCGGCGGCCCCTCGGCGGTCTCGCCCGGCGTCGAGGCCGCGCTGCGCAAGGCCGGTTACTCGGTCGTCCGCTACCAGGGCGCCGATCGCTACCGCACCTCGCTCGCGGTGGCCGAGGCCTTCGGCAGCTCGCCGCACGTCATCGTCGCCACCGGGAAGGACTTCCCGGACGCGCTGGCGGCCGGGCCGCTGGGAGCGGTGGAGAACGCGCCGATCATCCTGTCCGACGGCGACACGCTCGATCCGGCTGTGGCCCCGTTCGTGTGGTCGCACCAGGACATCGATCCGGTCGGCGGGGCTGCGCAGCGCGCGGTGGCGAAGATCTCCACCACCGGCCGGAACGTCGAAGACTCCCTCGCCGGTCCGACCCGCTACGACACCGCCGCCGCGGTCGCGGACGCCGTGGTCCGGATCTCGGGACACGCGCCGACCGCCGTCGGCGTGGCCTCCGGAGCGGCCTTCCCGGACGCGCTGACCGGCGGCGCCTACGCGGCCAACGCGGGGATGCCGTTGCTGATCACGGAGCCGGCCGGGTTCCCGGCCCCGATCCGGGCGGTGCTGTCGGCGGAGGCGCCCACGCTGCGCTCCGTCACTCTGTTCGGCGGGGACCAGGCGCTGGCCGACAGCGTCGAGTACGCGATCGCGAGCACGGTCAAGGGCAAGATCCGGTAATCGTCCCGGAGGACGGGTCAGGGCCCCGCGTTCTTCGCGAGGCCCTGATTCTTGCTCTGACTCGTGCGCCGATTCCAGCGCTGTTCCTGCGCTGACTCACGCGCACCGGCTCACAGGTGCTTGTAGACGTCCCCCAGCTCCAGCCCGCGCGCCAGCATCAGCACCTGGACGTGGTACAGCAGCTGCGAGATCTCCTCGGCCGTCCGGTCGCCGTCCTCGTACTCGGCGGCCATCCAGACCTCGGCGGCCTCCTCGACGATCTTCTTGCCGATGGCGTGCACGCCGAGCCCGAGCAGCTCGACCGTGCGCGAGCCCTCCTCGCCGCGCTCGGCCTTGGCGGCGAGCTCGCCGAACAGGGTCTCGAAGGTCTTGGACGTGATCGGAACCGCGGTTCCCACCGGCACCTCCACGGGTTCGTCGGCTGTGGGCGAGGCGTTCACCGCCGCACCCCGATCTTCTTCAGCACCAGCGCGGTGGCCACCGCGGCCTCGACGGCCTCGCGGCCCTTGTCCTCCTTCGACCCGGGCAGGCCGGCGCGGTCCAGCGCCTGCTGCTCGGTGTCGCAGGTGAGCAGGCCGAAGCCGATCGGCGTGCCGGTGTCCAGGGCGACCTGGTTCAGGCCGTCGGTGGCGGCAGCGCACACGTACTCGAAGTGCGGGGTGCCGCCCCGGATCACCACGCCGAGGGCGACCACGGCGTCGTAGCCGGCCGGCGCCTCGGCCAGCGCCTTGGCGATCACCGGCAGCTCGAAGGAGCCCGGCGCGCGGAACAGGTCGTGCTCCGCCCCGATCTCGGCGAGCGCCTTCTCGGCCCCGGCCACCAGGCCGTCCATGACCTGCGTGTGCCACTGCGCGGCCACCACCGCGACCTTGAGGTCGGCGCCACCCTCGGTGGTGATGGCCGGCGCTCCCGCTCCGCTCACTGTTGTTCACTCCTTGTTGCGTTCGTGGCCCCGCGTGTCCGTGCGGCGCGCGAGGGCAAGTCTTCCAGACCGCGGACGGCGGTCGCGTCCCGATCTTGCGAGGTGGTCGGGTTGGTCGGGTTGGTCGTCGGGTCGCCGGGTCGCCGGGTGATCGGGTCGTCGGGTGGTAGGTCAGATCGGTCGCGCCTGCGGGCCTGCGGGCCTCAGCCGACGATGGCCGAGGCGAGCGCTTCGGCGTCGGCGGCGTCGAGGTCGTCCAGACCGTCCAGATCGCCCACTTCCAGGTCGGGCAGGTCGTGCCCCATCCGGTCGCGCTTGGTCCGCAGGTAGCGGATGTTGTCGGCGGTCACGTTCCCGGGCAGCGGCACCCGTCCGGTCACCTGCAGACCGAACCCCTCCAGTGCTGAGCGCTTGGCCGGGTTGTTGGTCAGCAGGCGCATGGAGCGCACGCCGAGATCGGCCAGGATCTGCGCGCCGGTGCCGTAGTCGCGGGCGTCGGCCGGCAGGCCCAGCTCCAGGTTCGCGTCCACGGTGTCGTGGCCGCGCTCCTGCAGCTCGTAGGCGCGCAGCTTGTGCATCAGGCCGATGCCGCGGCCCTCATGCCCGCGCATGTAGAGCACGACGCCGCGCCCCTCGACGTCCACGGCGCGCAGCGCGGCGTGCAGCTGCGGGCCGCAGTCGCAGCGCCGGGATCCGAAGACGTCCCCGGTCAGGCACTCGGAGTGGACCCGGACCAGCACGTCCTCGCCCTCCCCGATCTCGCCCTTGACCAGCGCGACGTGCTCGATGCCGTCCACGTCGGAGAGGTAGCCGACGGCCCGGAACTCGCCGAAGGCGGTGGGCAGCCGGGTCTCGGCGGCCCGGGTGACCGACTTCTCGGTGCGGCGGCGGTAGGCGATGAGGTCGGCGATGGAGATCAGCGCCAGGCCGTGCTCCTCGGCGAACCGCGCGAGCTGCGGCAGCCGGGACATCGAACCGTCGTCCTCGACGACCTCGCAGATGCCGGCCGCCAGCGGCAGCCCGGCCAGCCGGCACAGGTCGACGGCGGCCTCGGTGTGGCCGGGGCGCACCAGCACGCCGCCGTCCTTGGCGCGCAGCGGGAAGACGTGGCCGGGCCGGGTCAGGTCCTCGGCGGTGGTGTCGGCGGCGGCCAGCAGCCGGATGGTGTGCGCCCGGTCGGCGGCTGAGATGCCGGTGGTCACACCGTCGCGGGCGTCCACCGAGACCGTGTAGGCGGTGCCCTTGCGGTCCTGGTTGATGGCGGTCATCGGGGGCAGGTTGAGCCGGTCGGCGTCGGCGGCGGGCAGCGGCACGCAGATCACGCCGGAGGAGTAGCGGATGGTGAACCCGACGACCTCGGGGGTGGCCAGCGAGGCGGCGAAGATGAGGTCGCCCTCGTTCTCCCGGTCCTCGTCGTCGACCACGACGATGGGCCGGCCGGCGGCCAGCTCCTTCAGGGCCCGCTCGATGGTGTCCAGGACGATGGGCTCGGCGGCTTCCGGGGCGCTCATACGATGGCCTCCTTCAAAATGGTGTCGGCAGCGGGGACCGGCTGCCGCAGGCTGGGGGACTCAGCACGCGCCTTGATCATCCATTGGCGCAGGCCCGCGACGACGATCGCGAAGTAGAAGACGTAGACCAGGCCGGACACCGGCAGGCCCTTGTTGAAGGCGAGGGGGACGCCGACGACGTCGACGGCGATCCAGACGAACCAGAACTCGACGTAGCCCTTGGCCTGGGCCACGGTGGCCACCAGCGAGCCGATGAAGATGTAGGCGTCCGGCCACGGCGCCCACGAGGCGTTGTAGTGCTTGAGCAGCAGAGCGAACACGACGGTCCCGAGCCCCAGCCCGGCGGCCAGCAGCGCGCGCTCGGCCCACCCGGCCCAGCGGATGGTGATGTCGTGCTCGCTCCGGCGGACCGACGTCCAGCGGAACCAGCCGTACAGGGCCATCACCGCCAGCGCGACCTGCCGCGCCGCCGTGCCGCCGAGGTGCGCCGATATGTCAGCGCCGAACAGCAGCACGCAGCCGGCTATCTGCACCGGCCAGGCCCACATCGAGCGGCGCAGCGCGAGCGCCACCGTGGCCAGGCCGAGCAGGTTGCCCAGCAGGTCGGACCACTTGACCGTCTCCCCGAAGAGGTGGAAGGCGACCAGGTTGGCCCAGTGGAAGGCGCCGTTCACGCCCGCTGCCCGCCGATGGTCGGCGCCGCGGCCTGGCCCTCGGGCTGGTCGGCCGAGGTGTCGCCGAGGCCCAGCAGCCGCTCGGTGTACTTGGCGATCACGTCGATCTCCAGGTTCACCGCGGCGCCGGGGCCCTTGCTGCCCAGCGTGGTCAGCTCCAGGGTGGTCGGGATCAGGCTCACGGTGAAGGAATCCGCGGCGGCCTCGACCACGGTCAGCGAGATGCCGTCCACGGTGATCGAGCCCTTGTCGACGACATAGCGGGACAGCGCGGAGGGCAGGGAGACCCGGACGACCTCCCAGTGCTCGCCGGGGATGCGCTCCAGCACGGTCCCGACGCCGTCGACGTGCCCCTGGACCAGGTGCCCGCCCAGGCGCGCGCCGAGCTTCATGGGCCGCTCCAGGTTGACCGGGTCGCCCGGCCTGAGGTCGCCGATGTTGGACTTGACCAGGGTCTCGGCCATCACGTCCGCGGTGAACTCGCCGGCCTTCGCGGCCTCGGTCCCGGACTCGATGACGGTCAGACACACGCCGTTGACGGCGATGGAGGCGCCGTGCTCGGCGTCGGAGGTGACCAGCGCCCCGGCCACGCGCAGCCGCGCGGAGTCGCCTTCCACTTCCAGCGCCACGACGCGGCCGAGTTCTTCGACGATGCCTGTGAACACGGTGTGCTCCCTCTTAGATCCGCAATCCGCCTCTTGCCGGTGCCGGTCGGCACGCGGTCGAACCCGGACTCCGGGAAAGGGGGTGCGTGAGGGGAGGCGGCGCGCCACGGCATACACCGCCGGAGACCGGCGGCAGCCGTCGCGAACGCCGCGACGGGACGTGATCCGCACCGGAAGCTGTGCGGACACAGCGAGGCGGCACGCCCGTCGCGTGCAGCCTCCCATCCGGACTTTAACCGTCGGTCCCGGAATTCCACCGGATCGGCCACCCGTCCGCCGAGGCGGACGAGCGGTTCGCGGACTGTCACCGCCGGTTCGGAATTTCACCGACCCCGGAGCACGCGTTCGTCGTAGCAGAACCAGTGTGCCACGCGATTCATTCCCGGTCGCCCGAGCGTGGTGCGCGTCACCCCGGCCCTCGCCCCAGAATGTAACACGTTCTAGTTTTACGCGGAACCCGGACATCCCGACGCTGCTTTGACTTCCCGGACAGTAGGCTGCCCGCGAAGATATGCACGTAGCCTGATCTCGGACACAAACCATTGATGCGGGGGGACGCGGATGGCTGGACAGGCAGAGCCCGGCCGGCTGATCGGTGGCCGGTACCGTCTGCTGGCACGCCTGGGTGCCGGGGGCATGGGCCGGGTCTGGCGCGCCTCCGACGAAGCCCTGCGCATCGAGGTCGCGGTGAAGGAGGTCTGGCTCCCGGCCACCCCCGGCCCCGACGCCGACGAGCGCCTCCGCCGCGCCGAGCGCGAGGCCCGCAACGCGGCCCGGCTGCGCGACCACCCGAACGTGGTGGCCGTGCACGACGTCGTGGTCGAGGACGGCGCGCCCTGGACGGTGATGCAACTGGTCGCCGGCCACACGCTGGAGGAGCACGTCGAGGAGTACGGACCGCTGTCCGTCGCGCACGCGGCCCTGGTCGCCGGCGCCCTGCTGGACGCCCTGGAGGCGGCACACGCGGCGGGCATCGTGCACCGGGACGTGAAGCCGGCGAACGTGATGCTGGCCGACGACGGGCACGTGCTGCTCACCGACTTCGGCATCGCCATCGGCACCACCGACACGGCACTGACGGCAGCCGGCAGCTTCCTGGGCTCGGTGGAGTACATCGCGCCGGAGCGGGCGCGCGGGACCGAGGGCCTGGCGGTCAGCGACCTGTTCTCGCTGGGGGTCACGCTGTTCCAGGCGGTCGAGGGCTTCTCGCCGTTCCACCGCGAGACCGCGACCGGGACCCTGACCGCGGTGATCCTGGACGAGGCGCCGCCGCCGGTGCGCGCCGGGCGGCTGACCCCGCTGGTCACCGGGCTGCTGGAGAAGGACCCGGCGGCGCGGCTCGGGATCGCGGGGGCGCGGCGGTTGTTGGCGGCGCCGGAGGTGCCGCCGGTCGCTGCGGTTGTCGCGCCGAGTGCTGCGGGGCCCGCTGGGCCGCCTGCTGCGCCGCCTGTCGCGCCGCCTGTCGCGCCGACGATTGCGGGACCGGCGACGGGGCGGCGGCCGATCAACGGCTCGGGCTCAACCGGCCAGCGCGGCTTCACCGGCAACCCGGCCGCCAACAGGCAGCACGGCCCGGCCGGCGCGGCGGCTTCCACAGGCCAGCGCACCGGCAATGCGGCTTCCACGGGTCAGCGCGGAACCGGTGCCGCGTCACGCGGGCACAACACGTCATCCGGAGCGACCCCGCCACGCGCGCAGGGCGCGGTGCCCCCGCGTCGGCCGACCAGCGGTACCGGCACCGGCACCGGAAAGCGTCCGTCGCAGGCCACTGACCAGCGCCGCCGCATACAGCCCCCGATCCCGGACACACGCCGCCCGACGGCCACCGGCCAGCGCCCGCACGGCCCCAGCCTGCATGGCCCGCACAGCCCGGCCGCCCCCGCCCGTCGCCGTACCCGCCGCCCCCGCGGCCTGATCCTGTCGCTGTTGGTCGTGGCGACGATCGGCGGCATCGTGGCCGCGACGCTCAAGCACGAATCCTTCACGGTCACCGACGTGAAGGTCGGAGACTTCGTCAAGGTCGACGCCACCGGCCACATCACCGCCAAGATCTCCCAAAGGGCCGCCGCCAACCTCGACGGCCGCAAGGTGACAGCCCGCGAAGACCGCGCCGACCCCGAAATCTGCAAACGCCTCCACGCCCCCGGCCGGGCCGACGTGGAGCAACCCTCCGCAGTCAGCTTCTGCCTGGTCCGCCCAGTAGAAGAAGCCACGGCGCCGTCGCAGTAGCGGCGGCGCGACCTCGGGCACCGCGCTCGGGCACCGCGCTCGCTCGCCACACTCCCGCGCAGCGCCAGCGCCGAATCAGTTCCCCGCTACCGACCGCTGCCCGCCGCCACCCTTAGGCGACTCGCGCCCCGGCCGCCTCAGCCTGAGCCCGCAGCGCCCGAACCGCCGCATCCGGATCCTCGGCGCCGTACACCGCCGATCCCGCCACGAACACATCCGCCCCGGCCTCCGCGCAGCGCTCGATCGTGTCGGCCGCGACGCCGCCGTCGATCTGCAGCCACACCGAACCGCCATGCCGGTCGATCATCTGCCGCGCACGCCGAATCTTCGGCAGCACCACGTCCAGGAACTTCTGGCCCCCGAAGCCCGGCTCGACCGTCATCAGCAGCAGCATGTCCAGCTCCGACAGCAGGTCCTCATACGGCTCGACCGCCGTCGCCGGCTTCAGCGCCATCCCGGCCCGCGCCCCCGCCGACCGAATGGCGCGCGCCAGCCGAATCGGCGCATGCGCGGCCTCCACATGGAACGTCACACTCCCCGCACCCGCCTCGGCATAACCCGGCGCCCACCGATCCGGATCGGCGATCATCAGATGACAGTCCAGCGGCCGCGGCGAAGCCTTCGCCAACGACTCCACAACCGGCAACCCCAACGTCAGATTCGGCACGAAGTGGTTGTCCATCACATCGACGTGGATCCAGTCGGCCGACGGCACCGCGGAGACCTCATCGGCCAGGCGCGCGAAATCAGCGGAGAGGATGGACGGGGAGATCTGGACTGAGCTCATAGGGAAAGTCTGGCAGATCCGCGGCCCCGGACCGCACCAGCGCGATCAAGCCAACGCGCCCAGCTCACGCGCCGCGGCCAACGTCCCGTCGCCGCCCGCGCCGCGCTCAACAGCCCCCGCCGCGATCGGCACGCACTCGCCGCCTCGCCCCTGGCCACAGCCAGCACGCGCTCGCCTCGCCCCGGCCGCAGTCGGCGCGCTCGCCCTGCCCTCAGCCTTGGTCAGCCCGCCGCCCGCGCCTGGCCGGCACCGGCAAGCAATTAGTCCGCACCCGCCCTATCCCGCTGTGCCCTGCTTTACGCTGCTCTGTCCCTCTATGTTCCCTGTCCGGCCCTATCCCAGCGGCCCCGAACCAACCCACCGCCCGCGCCTACAACCAACCCCACCGCGTAGCCAGCCACCCCAACTGCACCCGGCTCTTCGCCCCGGCCAGCGTCATCAGCCGCCGCACCTCCCGCTCCACGCTCCGCGGGCTGACCCCGAGCACGCGGTCCACCCGCGCGTCCTCCAGCAGCAGCGCCAGCAGCCGCAGGTCGGCCGGCGCGGGCTGGTGCCGGGGCTCCGCCGCCGACGGCGGATCGGGCAGCGGCAGGCCCACGCACGCCGCGTGATGGCCGAGCTGCATCCGGGTCCGGGCGCCCGCGGCGTCCATCAGGTCCCGCACCGCGCGCTGCACCGTCCGGCGACTCACCGCCAGCCGGCGGGCCACCGCGTCGTCGGTCAGGCCGGTGATCAGCAGCGCCAGGGCCCTGGTGGGCCGCGCGTCAGGGCTGGGAAGCCAGCCTCCGTCCTGTCGCATCACAACCTCCGATCGCAGACACCTCTTCATCATCCGACCACAGCCGACCAGCCGAAGGAGACCGGCGCGCCTGACGCGTTGCCGCCATGGCGGCTGGGAACCGATCACCGCCGCACCGCGTCGCCGCCGTCGTCGGTTGTTGCGGCGGAGACTACCGCGAACCCCTGAGAGCGTCCCTGAGAACGCCTCTGAAATTACCCCGCAGAACGCCCCTCAGCGCGGCCCATCGACGAAGGTCCACCGGGCCACTAGTGTCGAATCCTGACGTCGGCCTCTAGAGAAGCACAGGTGAGACGGCATGAGCGGCAATGACGACGCTGGCATCCGGGGCGAAGCGCACCGCAAGGGCCCCGACTCCCCCGCGCTCCCCGATGAGACCATCGGCGCGAACCTTACGCGGATCGCCACCGCGTACCCGGACCGCGACGCCCTCGTGGAGTGCGCGACCGGCCGGCGCTGGACGTACGCGGAGTTCGACGCCGCGACCGCGGAGCTGGCGCGCGGCCTGCTCGCCGCCGGCGTCGCCAAGGGCGACCGCGTGGGCATCTGGTCGCCGAACTGCGCCGAATGGGTCCTGGTCCAGTACGCGGCGGCCAAAGTCGGCGCGATCCTGGTGAACCTCAACCCGGCCTACCGCGACCACGAGATCCGCTTCACCCTCAAGCAGTCCGGCGCGAGCCTGCTGTTCGCCGCCACTCAAGTGAAGTCGAGCGACTACGTCGCGATGGTGAACGCAGTACGTGAGGACTGCCCAGAGCTCCAGGACGTCGTCTTCATCGGCACACCCGGCTGGACCGCCTTCGTAGAGCGCGGCACGACAGTGCCCGCCACGGCGCTCGCCGAACGCGCAAGCCGCCTGCACGCAGACGACCCCGTGGACATCCAGTACACATCCGGCACCACAGGGTTCCCCAAGGGCGCCACACTGTCGCATCGCAACGTCCTGGGGAACGGCTATATGGTCGCCGAAGTCCAGGGGTGGACCCATGAGGACCGCGTCTGTCTCCCGGTACCGCTCTACCACTGCTTCGGCATGGTGATGGGAAACCTCGGAGCCACCAGCCACGGCTCCTGCATGGTCCTCCCCGGGCAACTGTTCGACCCTGCAGACACTCTGCGCGCGGTCTCTGAAGAGCGCTGCACCGTCCTCTACGGTGTCCCCACTATGTTCATCGCAGAGTTGGCGCTCCTGGAGAAGTCCCCCGACGCCTACGACCTCAGCTCCCTGCGCACCGGGGTCATGGCCGGCTCCCCGTGCCCCGTCGAGGTGATGAAGCGGGTCATCGACGAGATGGGCATGACGGACGTGACCATCGCCTACGGCATGACCGAGACCTCCCCGGTCTCCACCCAGACCCGCCGCGACGACAGCCTGCAACGCCGCGTGGCCACCGTCGGCCGGGTCCACCCGCACGTCGAGATCAAGATCGTCGACCCGGACACCGACGCCACCCTCGGCTACGACGAACCCGGCGAGCTGTGCACCCGCGGCTACAGCGTCATGCTCGGCTACTGGAACGAGCCCGAGCGCACCGCGGAGGCCGTGGACGGCGACGGCTGGATGCACACCGGCGACCTCGCGCAGATGGACGCCGACGGCTACGTCGCCATCGTCGGCCGCATCAAGGACATGGTGATCCGCGGCGGCGAGAACGTATACCCGCGCGAGGTGGAGGAGTTCCTCTATACCCATCCCGACGTAGAGGACGTCCAAGTGATCGGCGTCCCCGACGAGAAGTACGGCGAGGAACTGATGGCCTGGGTCCGGCTACGGCCCGGCGCACAGCCGCTCACCGCAGAGGCCGTCCGCACGTTCTGCGAAGGACGTCTCACGCACTACAAGATCCCGCGCTATGTGCACATCGTGGACGGGTTCCCCATGACGGTCACCGGCAAGGTCCGCAAGGTAGAGATGCGGGAGCAGGCAGTCGGCATCCTCGGATTGAAGTGAGTACGCGGGACGTCACCGCGCCGCGTTGAATCCGCCATCGCTGTAGAGCGTCTGCCCGTTCACCCAGCCACCGCGCTCCGAACACAGGAACGCGACCAGCTCCGCGCAGTCCGCCGGCACTCCGTTGCGCCCCAACGGAGTGCGCTCCTTGAGGTAGGTGGCGAGGTTGTCGTCCATCCACCCGGTCTGCGTCGGCCCCGGATCCACGGCGTTGGCGCTGATGCCAAGCTCCCGCAGCTCCACCGCGGCGGCCACCATGAGCCGGTCGAGCGTGCCCTTGCTGGCCCCGTAGGGCACGTTGTGCACAATGGCGCCGCTGGTCAGTGCGATGATCCGACCGGTGCCGTGCGGCTGCGCGAACCGCGTCGCGAACTCGCGGACCAGCAGCCACGAAGCCCGCGCGTTGACCGCGAAGTGCCGGTCCCAGGACTCGACCGTGGTGTCGAGGATCGAGGAGTCCACGGACTCGCAGTGCGCCATCACCAGAGCCCTGACGCCGCCCAAAGCGCCCTGCACCTTAGCGAAGACCTCTCCAGCCGTCTCCACGACCGCCAAGTCCGCCTCGACCGCGTGCACCCGCGCGCCGTACGCCTCGGCATCAGCGGTGATGGCGGCAAGCGCCTCTTCATCGCGTCCCCAGTCCATGCGATCGTCATAAGGACGCCAATAGGTGAACCCGATGTCCCACCCGTCGCGCGCCAACGCCTCCACGATCGCCGCGCCGATCCCCGCCCGCCTGCCGACTCCTGTCACGACGGCGACCGGCCGCTGCTGTTGCGTCATGAGCGAGGAGTCTGGCCACGGCGGCCGGGCCGGGTCAACGAGTTTTAGGACTGGAACAAGATCGACAGCGCGACGTCCGCCTGGCCCCGCTCAAGGTTCGCCGGGTCCTCGCTGCCGCCGCACGAGAGCACCGGGACGAACGTGAAGATCTCGTCGGCGCCGGGACGTCCGAGCCGGGGCACCGCGGCGTCGTAGAGGTCCTTGCGCAGTTCCTCCTCCAGGAACTCAGGGTCCGACAGGCCTTCGGTGAACTCAGCGAACGAGAACGCCAGAACGCTCACCTTCTTGTAGCGGACGTCGACCACGGACACGTCATAGGCCGACTCCACCTCATCGGCGTCCAGGCCGAGCGCGGCGGCCCGCTCCCTCAGATCGCGTATATAGAGCAGGTCGCCGAGAGCAGTGCGCGCGAACGGGACGCGGGCCGGCTGGAAGCCGCCGAGCCATTCGGCCAAGGAGTCGTCGAGGGCTTCCGGCGCCAGGAACTGCAGGAATCCGTCGGCGAAGCCGCCGGTGCCGTGCTCCGCCAGGCCGCGTGCGGGTTCGGCCGGCATACGCTCTTGAAGGGTCTCGAAGGAGAATCCCGAATTCACCATCTCACCAATTCCTCAACGGTCGGGGAGCCCGCACACTACCCCCGCCCGCCGTCAGTCACCGGTGTTACGCCACTTCACCCAGAATGCGGACAGGTCCCGTCCCGCGACGCTCTGCGCCATCGCCCGGACGTCGTCCGGGCGTTCGACTCCGTACTCGAACTTGGTGAACAGTCCGCGCAGCATCCGGTCCATGGCGTCGCGGCCCAGAGTGTGCTCCAGGTCGAACAGCATGCACGTGCCCTCGTGGTAGACGGCATCGTGGTAGAGGTAGTCGCCGGTCTTCTCATAGGTGTCCATGGAGGCGTCCATACGCTCGTCAGAGGCGATCCAGTCGCAGTTGTGCGCGGGCGTCGTGGCGCCCTGGAACTCCTCCGCGCTGTACTCCGCGAAGGCCTCGTCGAGCCAGGGATGCCGGTACTGGTCGTCGCCGACAAGCGCGAACCACCACTGATGCGCGACCTCGTGCGCGACCGCCCCCTCGGACGCGGAGGACAGGACGTAGTTCGGGTACTCCATCCCGTCGAAGGCCGACCCGAACTCGTCGAAGACGATCGAGAACCGCGGATAGGGATAGGCGCCGTAGCGGGCTGAGTAGGCGTCTATAGCGCCGGCCGCATAGCGCATCAGGGACTGGCAGTTCGAATCGCTCTCCGAGTTCGGCCAGTACGCGTCGATCGTCACGCCGGTGGCGCTGGTCATGCTCGCGTGGTGGAAGGCGCCGGCCGACCATGAGAAGTCGCGCACCTTGGGCGCCGATATATGCGTGACGACCCGGTCGCCCTCGTGAGTCTCCCCTGCGATCGCCCCTGTCGAGGGGACCTGTAACGTCGCCGGATGGTCGAGGGTGACGTCGTAGTCCGCGGTCAGCGAGTAGAAGCTCTCCCCGAAGTCGACGTACGGAGGAAGCTCCCAGCCGTGTTCGTCCTTGACGGCCAGAACCGCTAGGGCGTCCCCCACGTACGTGTCGACGCCGTTCACCCCGAACCGGTCGGCCCGCACCGGTACGTCTATAGCGAGCGCGAACCCAATCTCTGTACGCGCTCCTGGCGCCAACGCGCTGTCGAGCACTATGCGGAACGCTGTGCACTTCTGCTCTGTCTCCGCTATCGAGCCGCCGCTCAGGTTGCTGATGCGTTCCGGCTGCGTGGCGCCACAGCCGGCGTCTCCGTTGCCCCACAGCCTTATCCAGAACTCCGTAATGGGGACGGTTCCAGAGTTCGCGAACGAGATCTTCTCGGTCCCGCTCCAGGAGTGCCCGGTGTCATCGCTCCTGAGCACGACCGTATAGAGAGCCTGATCAGGCGCAACGGGATCCCCGCTCTGCGGAACCGCCACCGGGCTTGCGCTAATAGCCGCCCCGCTGTCAGCCCCCAGGACAGGGCCCTCCGAACGCATAGGGACAGGCGGCTGATGCGGCCCCAACGGCGCCGCCAACCACGCGGCGGCGACCACCGCTGCCGCCGCCCCACCCAACGGAACCCACAAGCCGACCCGCCCTAATACGGACGCACCTATGGAAGACCTCACGCCACCCCACCCACCCCATCGCCGAATGCACCAGCTCTGCCAAACCTCCAGACCACCTGGGGGGTGCAAAAAGTCACGGCGCAGACGTACCGGGGACGAACCTGTGATCGTTTTGAGACAGTGTGCGGCGGCGATCGGCCTCAGGAACGGCGCAGAAGCGCCAGATACATAGCGTCGGTACCGTGCAGATGCGGCCAGAGCTGGACATCGGGACCGCCACCGAGATCGGGCACGCCGGGCAGGTACGGCCGGGCGTCGACCCGCTCCACGTCCCGCCGTGCCTTGACCACCTGCCGGACCACGTCGCGCGTCTCCTCCAGATGCGGGGAGCACGTCACATAGGCGACCAGTCCCCCGGGCCGCACAGAGTCCAGCGCAGAGGACAACAGTCGGCGCTGCACGCGGGTCAGCCGTTCGAGGTCGTCCGGCGTGCGCCGCCAGCGCGACTCCGGACGGCGACGCAGCGCGCCGAGGCCGGTGCAGGGGGCGTCGAGCATGACGCGGTCGAAGGAACCCGGCTTCCAGGGCGCGCGGATGCCGTCGGCGGCGATCACCTGGAGAGCGCCGGGGCCCGGGGGCACTGTCCCCGCACTAGTACCTGCACCGTCACTGTGACCGGACTCAGACGCCGAGTCGGCGTCATCCGCGCCGCCATCGCTACCGATCCCGACCCCGACGCCCGCATCGGCACCAGCACCAGCACCGACCACGACGCCGACGCCGCCCTCGTCATCGGGCCCGTCCTCGTCCGCCGACACCGCCTCCGACCAGTCACGCCCGGCCACTCCGTCAAAGCCGACCAACCGCTCTCCATAGCCCCGCAGCGCCCTGCGAACAAGCTGGGCCCGATGCGGCGCGATCTCGTTCGCCAGCAGCGACGCCCCGCGCTCCAGCGCGAGCCCGGCCAGCAGCGCCGCCTTCCCGCCGGGGCCGGCGCACATGTCCAGCCACCGCTCGTCCCGGCCCTCCAGCGGCGCCGCGGCCAACGCCATGGCGACCAGCTGGCTGCCCTCGTCCTGGACCCCGGCGCGCCCTTCGCGCACCGGCGGCAGCGCGCCCGGGTCGCCGCCGGCCAGATACGCCGCGTACGGCGAGTACCGCGCCGCCAGCGCCCCGAGATCGGTGAGCTCTTCGACCCGCGCCAGGCCCGGCCGCGTCACCAGCGTGACCCCCGGACGCGCGTTGTCGGCGTCCAGCAGCTCCCCGATGTCCCCGTGCGCGCGCTGCGCACCGCGGTGCGCCTGCAACGAGTCCCAGAGCGCTGACACGATCCAGCGCGGGTGCGACCGCGACACCGCGAGGAAGCCCTCAGGGTCCTCCTGCGAGTTCGGCGCGACGCGGTTGATCCACGCCTGCAGGTCGCCCTGGCCGACCCGCCGCAGGATCGCGTTGGCGAACCGCGAGGCGCCCTCGTTGGAGACCGCGCGCACCAGGTCGACCGTGGTCGAGACGGCGGCGTGCGGCGGGACGTCCATCGCCAGCAGCTGGTGCGTGCCCAGGCGCAGCGCGTCCAGCACCACCGGGTCCACCGCGTCCAGCTCGCGGTCCACGCACGCGGCGATGATCGCGTCGTAGGTCCCGAGCCAGCGCAGGGTGCCGTAGGACAGCTCGGTGGCGAACGCGGCGTCGCGGCCGGTCAGCCCGCGCTCGCGCAGCACCCGCGGCAGCAGGAGGTTCGCGTAGGCGTCCCGGGTGCGGACCGCCTCCAGGACTTCGAGCGCGGCGGAGCGGGCCGGGTCGGCGGTGGAGGTGGACGTGCGCGGTGCCATGGGAGGGTTCGCTGTTCCTTTGTGACGGGATATGGATGATGTGGGTGGTGCGGGCGGGGCCGGACGGCTCAGACGAACGCCTCGTCCCCGGTCAGCCGCAGGCCGCGTGCCCAGTCCGCCGCGGGCATCCGCCGCTTGCCCTGCGGCTGCACGTCGCCGAGCCGCACCGTGTGCCCGCTTCCGGTGCCCACCATCAATCCTCGCGAGTCCTGCACGATCCGGCCCGGCGGGACCTCGGTGCTCCCGGGCAGCGCGGTGACCGGGAAGATCTTCACCCGCAGGTCCTCCTCGCCGTCCGCGCCCGGCAGGACGGTCCAGGCGCCGGGGGCCGGGGTGCAGGCGCGGACCAGCCGGTCCACGCGCAGCGCCGGGGCCGTCCAGTCGATCCGGGCGTCGTCGGCCAGCACCTTCGGGGCCAGCGTGACGCCGTCGGCCGGCTGGGGCACGGGGCGCGCGGTGCCGTCCTCGATGGCGTCCAGGGTGGCGGCCAGCAGCCGGGCGCCGGACTCGGCGAGCCGGGCGAGCAGGTCGCCGCTGGTGTCGGTGCGGCGGATCTCGTCGGTGACCGTGCCGAAGACCGGGCCGGTGTCCAGGCCCTCCTCCAGCAGGAAGGTGGAGGCGCCGGTGATCTCGTCGCCGTGCAGCAGCGCCTGCTGCACCGGGGCCGCACCGCGCCAGGCCGGCAGCAGCGAGAAGTGCAGGTTGACCCAGCCGTGGCGCGGGACGTCCAGCGCCGACTTCGGGATCAGGCCGCCGTAGGCGACGATCGGGCAGCAGTCCGGGGAGATCTCGGCCAGCCGCTCCAGGAACGCCGAGTCGCGCACCTTCTCGGGCTTGAGCACCTCTACGCCGGCCTCCTCGGCCAGCTTCGCCACCGGCGAGGCCTCCATGCGGCGGCCGCGGCCGGAGCGGGCGTCGGGGCGGGTCAGGACCGCGACCACCTCGTGGCGGGAGTCCAGCAGCGCGCGCAGGGAGGGCAGCGCGGGCTCGGGGGTGCCGGCGAACAGGATGCGCATCGTCAGATCGCCCGCCCGAAGGTCGCGTGCGGGGACACCTTCACGACCGGCTCGGGGCCGCCCTCGTTGGCCCAGTCGGCCAGCCGGATCGCGCGCATCGCCTTCTTGCGCCACTCGCGGTCCAGGCGGTCGATGAACAGCACGCCGTCCAGGTGGTCGGTCTCATGCTGGATGCAGCGCGCCAGCAGCTCGCTGCCCTCGATCTCCACCGGCTCGCCGTGCATGTTCCAGCCCTTGGCGACCACGCGCAGGGCGCGTTTGCAGGGGAACGCCAGGTCCGGGATGGACAGACAGCCCTCGTCACCCTCCTGCTCCTCGTCGGACAGGTCCAGGCTGGGATTCACCAGGTGGCCGAGCTGTTCGTCGACGTGCCAGGTGAAGACCCGCAGGCCCACGCCGATCTGCGGGGCGGCCAGGCCGGTGCCGGGGGCGTCCAACATGGTTTCGCTGAGGTCCTTGACAAGGGTGCGGAGCTCCTTGTCGAAGTCGACGACCGGCGCGGCCGAGGTGGTCAGGACCGGGTCGCCGAAGAGGCGGATCGGCTGGACGGTCAAGGGTCGCGCTCCGTTCATGGGTGTACGGGATTCAGCTATCCAGTGTACGGAGCCCGGCGGCGGTGGCGGAGCGTCGCTGGTCGGTACCGGCTCGCACACTGTGCACACCGGGCAGAGGGTGTTCAGCCGATCTGGACCGGGTCGATGCGGACGCGGACCCAGTCCTCGGCTTTGCGGGCGCTGCGGACGCCCTGGGCTTCCCGGACCGCCTCGGCCAGGTCTCCGCCGAGGCGGCGGGGGACGCGGACCAGCGCGCGGTGCAGTTGCTGGCGCGGGCCCTCCTCAACAGCGGCGCGGGGCCGGTCTGCTCCCTCCCGACGGCCCAGGGGGTCGGTGTTCTTGCCGGACCGGGTGTCAGGCTTCTGCGCGGCCCGGTCGTCCGATCTCGGGACGTCCACCAGGACCGGGCCGAGGATCTCGGCCGCTTCGGGCAGCCGGAGCAGGCTCAGTTCCTCAGCGACCGCGGCAGGGGTACCGGTGAGTTCCGCCACCCGGGCCAGAGGCGGGTAGTGCAGCTCGCCGCGGTCGACCAGTTCTCGGCGGGCGTGCCAGACCGGGTCCCAGCGCACGAGCGCCTGGACCGGCGCCAGTCCCGGCTCGGCCATGATGACGACCTTGCCGCCTTCTCCCCCGGGACGTACCAGTGCGGCAGCGTTAAGCCAGCGCCGCAGGGCTTCCTCTCCAGCGCGCAGGTCTCTTCGAGCCAGAAGGGACCAGCCGTCCAGGAGAAGCGCGGCCGCATAGCCTCCGTCCGCTACGGGTTCGGCTCCAGGAGTCGCCACTACGAGGGCCGACTTGTCGGACACCTGCGACAAGACGGAGTTCCCCGCCGAGAAGATGACCTTTGTGTTGGCGAAGGCGCGGCCGAGCTCTTCGGCAGTGCGGTGGACGCCGATGGTAAGCATGCGGAAGCGGTCGCCGCCGCAGGGGCGGTCGTTGACGACGCCGTCGCAGCGCCAGCCGCCGGCTGGGCGTCCGCACCATAGGCAGGACGCCATGGCGTGCCCTGAGGAGAGTTCCAGAGGGCCGTGACAGTGGTTGCAGCGCGCGTGCTTTCTACAGCGGATGCACGCCAGGGACGGCGCATAGCCGCCGCGCGGTACTTGGACGAGGACCGGGCCGTCGTTGAGGGCGGCGCGCGCGGTTCGCCAGGCGAGGTTCGGCAGGCGGGCGGCTGCTGCCGCCGGATCCCTCTCCTTCTCCTGTTCCTCTCCAGAGGTACGGATCAGGGGCGACTTCGCGCGCACAGTAGAGCGGAACGCAGTAAGCGGATATGCCCATCGGCTCTCCACGAGTTGCGCACCTTCCGCGGTACACGTGTAGCCGCCGATAAGCGCGGCCGCACCTGTGGAATGCGCACGCAGAAGAAGGACTTCGCGGACGTGCGGGTAGGGGGCGCGGGGCTCGGCGTGGAGGTCGTCGCCGTCGTCCCAGACCGCGACCAGGCCGAGGTCGGCGACCGGGGCGAACATGGCGGAGCGCGTGCCGATCACCATCTTCACGTCGCCACGCAGGACGGCCAGCCAGTTCTGGTAGCGCTTGGCGGGGCCGAGTTCTTCGGACAGGACGACGTGGTGGCCGGGGCCGGCGATCTCGGTGAGGGCGGCGTCCAGGCGGGCCAGGTCGCGGTGGTCGGGGACGATGGCCAGGGCGCCTCGGCCGGGGACGTGGAGGGGGTCGGCTCCGCTGTGCGTTTCGCTACTCACTACCGCACTGGCACTGGCACTGGCTGCCGCACTTACTACGTCGGCCGGACCTTTATCGGGGAGCTCTGTAGGGGATTCGGCTTCGGCGTCGCTATAGCGATCGTCGTCCAGATCCCTGAGGTTCTCGGGGTCGATGTCGTAGTCGGTGGGCAGGTCCGGGTCCGGGAGCGCGGGATCGGTCGGGTCGGGGGCGAGGTCCGGGATGGCCGGGTCGTCGGCGATCACGATCGCGTCGGGGTCCGCGACCACTTCCGCGGTCTCGGTTCCCTCGGCGCTCGCCGGTACCGGAGCGGGCTCGGGCTCCGGGAACACGACAGCGTCGGTCGCCACGGCGTACATGGCGGTCGCGATAGCGGTGGCCCAGTCCGTGGCCGGGAGGCAGGTCCACACCGCGCGCGGGAGCTTGGGCGCCGTCTTGCGTTGGAGAGCCTTTATGAACTCGCGACCGCCGCCATAGACGCCCCATGGCGCTCCGTCGACGGGCTTTCCAGGGCCCAGATCCGGTTCCCTGGCAGAGGTCTTCTCCGCGCTCGCGTGGCGCGGCGGTACCGCCAGACGGAGGACGTCTGCAAGCGTCCCCGCATAGCGGTCGGCGACAGTGCGTGCCAGGTCCAGGATCTCCGGGGTCAGGACCGGGAGCGGCGACACGACCTTCTGCAGGTACTCGAAGCGGCCGGCGAAGTCGGACTCGGCGACGCGGCCGATGACGAAGCCGTCGACGAGCTGACCGGCGAAGCGGACGCGGACCCGGACGCCGGGTTGGGCGTCGGCGTCCAGATCGGACGGCACGAGGTAGTCGAAGGCGCGGTCCAGGTGGCTGAGTTCAAGGTGCAGCACGACCTGCGCATAGGGCAGCTCCGCCGCGGGTTCGCGCGGCGGCTTGGGCTTGGCCTGACGTGCCGACTGACGTGCCGACTGGCGGGCCGTGCGCCGCGCGGCCTGCCGGGGATCGTCGGCGGCCGTCGGCGGCCGCGGCTTGTCGACGGCGGTCTGCGACGGCGTTTCGGGGGCATTGGGCACGTCCAGCAACGGAACCTCAGTCGGCTTGTCGTCCGGCCTTCCCTCCGTGTTCTTCTGCTCCAGCGCCTCCACAGTGTCAATTTCTACCCGATAGCGGTGACACCAGTACCGTGGGCGGGCAGGTTCGGCGTGGATAGGGTGCCGTGCATGTCTGACGATCGCACCTCTGTTCTAGGCTTCGCCCTCCCCGTCGCCGATGCCGCCCTGGAACCCGTCCCCCTGGACCCGTCGCAGGTCATCGCCGGTACGCCGGAGGTCTCGGAGCTGGTGCTGAGCGAGTCGGACGACGGCCGCGTGCTGCGCGGGATCTGGCAGATGACGCCCGGCGTGGTGACCGACACGGAGGCGGACGAGCTGTTCGTGGTGCTGTCGGGCCGCGCGACGATCGAGTTCGAGGACGGCACGACACTGGAAGTCGGCCCCGGCGACGTGGCACTGCTCACCGAGGGCGCGAAGACCCGCTGGACCGTACACGAAACCCTGCGCAAGGTATATCAGGCGACTGTCTAGTTCCCCACACTTCACCCATTCGGGCGCTGGCATACCCACAACCCCCCGACCTATCCTGATTTCATCCACTTCACACCGAATCACCCCGATTGAACGGACTGAACCGGGCTGAAACGAACTGAAGCGGACCAGGGGCAAGCCGCGGGGAGACAAGGCAGAAGCCAGAGGAAACCAGAAGCTCCGAGGGGGAACCACCATGATCGACGCCTGGCTGCTCTTCGGCCACGTGATAGGCACCGTCGTCCTGGTCGCCGGCATAGGCCTGGAGGTCTACGCGGTCACCGCGGCGAGCCGCGCCACCACCGTCGCCGAACTCCGCCTGGCGGTCCGCGCCGCCCGAGCCCTCCCCGTCCTGATGCCCCTGGCCACCCTCCTGATGACCGGCTGCGGCCTGGCCCTGGTGGCGCACGACCCCGCCTTCCACTTCGGCGACGCCTGGGTGGTAGCGGCCATAGGCATCGTGGTCGCCATCTCCGTAGTCGGCGGCGGCTTCAGCGGCCGCCCCGCCACCCGCCTCCTCGACGCCGCCAACGCCGCCCCCGAAGGCCCCCTCCCCCCACACCTGGCCACCCTGATCCGCGACCCGGTCCTCCTAGCGAGCGCCCGCATCACCGCCATAGCCGCCACCTGGGCCATCTGGCTGATGTCCATCCACCCCCACGCCACCGGCACCCTGATCTCCCTCGCAGCAGCAGCACTCCTGAGCACCATCGCCATCGCCGCCTCCACCACCCCAGCCCACCCCACCGTAGGCACCGACGTCGGCACCGACGCCCCCAAACCCGGCGACACCGCCACCCGCACCCCCAACGCAGCCTGAGCACTTCCACGCGGCGCCAAGCGCCCCGGACCGGCCGCGCGCGCCCCAGCCAGCGCTACCACCACCCACGCCGCACCCCTGCCGAGCCCCCACCACTTCGCCAGCGGGGCCACCCACGCAACCCCCGCGCGCCACACAGCGCCGACGCCGCACCTCCAGCAACGGCCAACGACTCGCCAGCATCTGCGCCGCCTGAGCAACCACCGACCGGCCACGACACCGAGGCCGCACCCACCCGCCGCCTCGCCGGCACCTGGCACCTGCGCCGCCCGCGCAACCACCGACCGGCCACGCGGCCGACGCCGCACCTCCGGCCAGCGCCCCCAGCCGCCCGACGCGCTCGGGCACGCCACGCCCCCGCCGCCCATGCGCTGCTCGCGGACATACGGCCGCCTAATCTCCCGCGCGCCATACCGCCGACGCCGCCGCCTCGCCTGCACCCGGCAGCGCCGCCCGAGCAACCACCGACCGGCCACGCCGCCGGCGCCGCACCTCCGGCAAGCACCCTCAACCGCCCGATGCGCTCAGGCACGCCGCACCCCCGCCACCCATGCGCTGCTCGCGGACACACGGCCGCCTAATCTCCCGCGCGCCACACCGCCGACGCCGCACCCACCCGCCGCCGCGCCGGCACCAGGCACCCGGCACCTGACAGCAGCGCCGCCCGAGCAACCCCACCAACCGGCCCGCTCCGGCACGCCACGAACCCGGCACCCGCACGCCAGTCACAACCACGGCCACCCCAACGCCCGCGCGCACCACATCACCATCCGCAGCCGACCGCCAAGCCTTGCCGCGCCCGCATCATTCCCCGTAGTGCCCCGCTTCACCGTCCGGCACAAATGTGCGAGATAGATATCAACGCCCCGATACCTCGGCCATAGGCCATACGGCCCACCCGGCTGGCACCCGCTCTCAGCCCGTCCGACCGTGGATGCATGACCACAACGCCGCCCGAACCGCCCCCGGCCCACGATGACGAGTCCGGTGCGGCTGACGACCGTTTCGACCGCCGGATCGCGTTCGGGGTCGTGGCGGCGCTCGCCGTGGTAGGTGCCGTCGGGCCGTTCGGGTGGCACCTGCTGTCGACCAACACCGGCAGCTCGAGCTCCGCCAGCGCCGCCGCTTCGGCGACTGGCGGAGGCGGCGCCGGCTCCAACGGCAACGCCGCCGTGGCGAGCCCCGCGGCCGCCACCAGCAGTGCCAGCCCGAGTCCCAGCGCCACTCCCAGCACCGGCAACCCGGCGGCGGCCGGGGCCAGCGCCTCGTGCGCGGCGGCGCTCGGCAACGCCAAGTCCGTCAGCGGCGGCAGCGGGACGATCTCCTCGATCGGTGGCTGGGCCATCATGGCCACTCCCAGCGTCAACGCTCTGCGGGCCAACGCCGCCGCGCTGCACGGCATCATCGTTCAGCAGGACGCCGCCGCCGTCCCCGCTGCCGCCAAGGGCCTGTGCGACGAGGTCGGGGGCGTCGGGCAACTGGCCGCCATGCCCGACAACGTCGGGGCCACCGCCTGGCAGGCCGCGCTCAGCGCCTACGTCGCCGGCGCCACCGACGCACTGGCTGCCGCGAGCAACCACCCCGCGTACTACCAGGCCGCGCAAGCCCAGCTCGCACAGGGCGAACAGGAGCTCGACGCGCTCTCCGCACGCATCATCGCCACAACCCAGCGATAGGCGAGCAGGGACAAGGACACAACCGGCAAGCGGCGACGAGCACAACTCAGCGCTCGACCAGCAAGCATCAAGCACCGCACCGTCGGCGGTAGGCAGGCAGGCAGGCAGGCAGGCAGGCAATGATCGGCGGCAACCAGCCTGCGGCCAACCGGTAGGCGGTCAGCGGTCAGCGGTCAGCGGTCAGCGATCTGCAGTCTGCAGTCTGCAGTCTGCGGTCATCAACCAGACAGCCCGCACCCCCGACCTACCGCCCCACCCGCAACCCACTAGCCCCATCAAACAAATGAATCTCCCGAGGATCCGGCACCACCCCGACCTGAGCCCCAGCCCGAGGCGCCTCATACTCCTCGCACCGAACAATCACCGTCCGCCGCCCCCGCCCCACGCCCATCTCGCAGTACACGTACGCCGTATGCCCGAGCCGCTCCACCAAGCTCACCGTCGTGTAAATCCCGTACCCCGGCGCCGCGAACGTGGCGTGCTCCGGTCGGAAGCCAACCAGCACCGACGGTGACGTCAGTGGCGCCGCCACCTCCACCGGTACCTCGTACACGTCCGACTCGCCGATCAGCGCCCATCCGTGCTTGTACGTGCCGGGCACCAGGTTCATCGCCGGCGAGCCCACGAATCCCGCCACGAACTCGTTCACCGGGTGGTCGTACAGCCTGCGCGGGGTGTCGACCTGCTGAAGCGTCCCGCGGTTCATGATCGCGATGCGGTCGCCCATCGCCATCGCCTCGACCTGGTCGTGGGTCACGTACAGGGTCGTGATGCCGCTCTTGCGCTGCATCTCCGCGATGCGGGCGCGCGCCGAGGCGCGCAGCTTCGCGTCCAGCGCCCCCAGCGGCTCGTCCATCAAGAACACCCGCGGTTCGCGCACCATCGCGCGGCCGATCGCGACGCGCTGCTGTTCGCCGCCGGAGAGGGTCTTCGGCAGGCGGTCCAGGCGGTCGCTCAGGTCCAGTTCGGCGGCGATGCGGCGGACGCGGCGCGATACGGCCGAGGGCGGGGCGCCGGCGAGTTCCATGCGGAAGCCGAGGTTCCGGGCGACCGACATGTGCGGGAACAGGGCGTAGCTCTGGAACACCATCGCCAGGTCGCGTTCGCCCGGTGCGACGCCTTCCAGATCCTCGCCGTCGACCAGGACCTGACCTGTCTGGACGTCCTCCAGCCCGGCGAGCATGCGCAGGGCCGTGGTCTTGCCGCAGCCGGACGGTCCCAGCAGCACCAGGAACTCGCCGTCCGCCACCGAAAGCGTCAGATTGTCAACCGCTTTGCGTTTCCCCTCCGGGTACGTGCAACTCGCCTGAATGAAATCGACTGTCGCCACACCGTCTCACCGCACTTCAGCCCATGTGACCGGCCGCGTTCAGCCCTTCCGCGCCGGTGTTGAACGCGGACGTTACGCCGAGCCGAACGGCGTCGCAATACCCTTCCTATTTTACGCTTCGGCGCGGCGCCGGAATGACGCCAAGTGCGGCATATGACCTGAGCAAAATGTTGAATTCTCATGTCCGGCTGTTCGAAACAACCCTGAAACGATCAGTGCGGCTACGGCTTGTTCGCGCCCACCGCCCACATCGCGAAGAATTGGGACCCGCCGCCATAAGCGTGCCCCAAAGCCAGCCGCGAACCGTCCGCGGCGGCAGCCACCTGATGCTCCCCGGCCTGGCCGCGCACCTGCTGCGCGGCCTCGGCGAACCGGATCATGCCCGAGGCCCCGATCGGGTTCGACGAAAGCACGCCCCCGGACGGGTTCCACGGGATGTCCCCGTCGAACGCGGTCGCGCCGGCCTCGGTCAGCTTCCAGCCCGCGCCCTTCTCGGCGAACCCCAGGTTCTCCAGCCACATCGGCTCGTACCAAGAGAACGGCACATACACCTCGGCCGCCGCGAACTGCCGCCGCGGCTCGGTCACACCGGCCTGCCGGTACACGTCGGCCGCGCAGTCCCGCCCGGCCCGCGGGTCCACGCTGTCCCGCCCGGCCATCCCCATCGGCTCCGACCGCATCGCCGCGCCGTGCACCCACGCCGGACGCCGCCCGGTCGCCGCCGCCGCGGCCGCGGCGGCCCGCTCCGAGCCCAGCACCATCGCCACCGCGCCGTCGGAGGAAGGGCAGGTCTCCAGATAGCGAATGGGATCCCACAACATCATCGATTCCTCGACCATCGCGAGGTCGATGTTCGGGATCTTCAAATGCGCGTAGGGATTACGCAAGGCATTGATTCTGTCCTTGACCGCGACCATCATCCCGATATTGCCGGGAGCACCGGACTGCCGTATGTAGGCCCGGATATACGGCGCGAAGTACCCGCCGGCCCCGACCACCAGCGAGGCGGAGAACGGCGAGTGCGTGGACAGCGCCCACGTCGCGTTCGACTCCGACTGCTTCTCGAACGCCACCACCAGCACCCGCTCGTGCACCCCGGCCTGCACCTGCGAGGTCCCGACCAGCGCCGTCGAGCCGCCGACCGAGCCGGCGGTGTGCACGCGCATCATCGGCTTCCCGGCGGCCCCGAGCGCGTCGGCCAAATACAGCTCGGGCGTGGCGACGCCCTCGAACATGTCCGGCGCCTTGCCGAGCACCACCGAGTCGATGTCGGCGAACGTCAGCCCGGCGTCCTCCAGCGCCCGCAAGGCCGCCTCCCGCACCAGCCCGGCCAGCGAGACGTCGGCACGCTTGGTCCGGTACGCGGTCTGACCGACGCCGATCACGGCGCAACGGTTGCCCATGGTCAGTCCTGCCCTTCGGAATCGAGCACACACACCAAGTTGTGCTGGAGGCACGGCCCCGCGGTGGCGTGCGCGACCGTCCGGCCGGCGCTCCCGTCGTGGATCCGGGCCGCGGCCTCGCCGATCCGGATCAACCCGGTCGCCATGATCGGATCAGCCTTCCGCGGCCCGCCGGAGGCGTTCACCACGGTCTTCTCGTCGAGGCCCAACTCGCGCCGCAGCAACACTTCCTCGTGGTCGAACCGCGTATGCAGCTCAGCGAAATCGACAGCACCGGAGCCGGACCCGACCCCGGCACGCTCAGCAGCCTGCCGAGCCGAATCGCTCCGCGTCAGATCCCGCGCCCCGACGCTGTGCGGCTCGATCCGATGGTCGATACCGGTGATCCACGCCGGCCGCGCACGCACCCGCCGCGCCACATCCCCGGCCGCCAGAATCACCGCCGCCGCGCCGTCGGTGGCCGGCGGCGCCGTCGGATCCGGATCGACGTCGAACCCGGCGTCCTTCAAAGCCCGCGCCTGGAGCCCGGCCATCGCCACATGCCCCGGCACCAGCGGCGCGAGGTAGTAGGGGTCGTATCCCAGGGAACTGATGCCCACATGGTCGCCGACCGTGCCCTTGCCGAACCCGTACACCAGCGCCGTGTCGATGTCGCCGTGCTGGATCCGCACCCACGCCTCGTACAGCGCCCACGCCGCGTCCTGCTCGACATGGCTCTCGGCGATCGGCGGCCACGCGCCGATGGTGTCCAGCGCCGCGACGAACGAGAACGGCGTCCCGACCAGGTAGTCGTTGGACCCCGAGCAGGTGAAGCCGATCTCGGACCGCTTCAGCCCGGTGGTCTCCAGCACCTCGTTCACCACCGGCATGACCAGGTCCGCCTCGGTCCAGCCGAGGTCGGAGAAGCTGTGCTCGCTCTGCGCGAAGCCGACGACCGCGACGTCCCTCATCACACGTACTCCTCAAAGCGCTCGTAGGGGACGTCGGGTTCGCCGCTCGGCGCGAACCACTTCAGGTTCTTCACCGACCGCGTCCGCTCAGCCTCCGGCACCCACACCGCCCGCACCCGCATCCCGATCCGCACGTCCTGCCACGGCACGTCGGACACCAGCACGAGCATCGCGATGTCGGCACCGTCCAGCAGCACATAACCGCTGATGAACGGCACCTCAGGCGCGCCGGCCGCCGGCACGTTGTTGACCGCGAACGTGGTCAGCACGCCGGTGTCCGGAAGATCGACCCACTCGGTCGCGGGCAGCCCGTCCGCCGGGCACGCGCCGCGCGGCGGAACGTAGACCTTTCCGCACGCCGCGCACCGCGTCCCGCGGATCTGCCCCACCGCCATGCCGTCGATGAAGTGGTTCCACACCGTCCCGCCGCGCAGCCGGTACTCCAGACGGTGCGGCAGCGTGACCACCGAGACCGGTTCGAGCTCCGCCTCGCCGGCCAGAACCGGCACCTCGGCCGGCCCCTCCCCCGGCGCGAACGCCGCGATGTCCTTGACCGAGCCGGTCCGCTCGGCCCGCCACGTCGCGTGCACCCGCATCCCGGTCGCCATGGCGGCCTTCGAGCCGCTGTCCACGACGTGCAGCAGCGCGGTGTCCGCGCCGTCCGGCCGGATCAGCGCCCAGGCGAAGGGCCGGTCCAGCGGATGGTCCCCGCGCGGCTCGTCGACCCAGGTCCAGCTGGTCACGGTGCCGGCCGGGCCGACCTCGACCCAGTCCTCGTCCGCGGCGCCGAGCGCGGCCGCGGTCACCGGGTCGTATTCGGTCGGCGGGATCAGGACCTTGCCGTCGGGCGTCCGCACGCCGTAGATCCGGCCGGACCGCAGGCCGGTCAGGAAGCGTCCGATCACCGGGCCGGTGGAGCGGGTGTAGCCGCCGGGGAACTCCAGGACATGCAGTACCCGCTCGTCAGAGGTCTGGGAAGCCGAAGAAGCCTGAGTCGTCATCGTGGCCCCCGCGTCTCAGATCGCGCTCTGGTGACCGGCCCAGTACGGGTCGCGCAGCCGCCGTTTGAACAGCTTCCCGTTGGGCTCGCGCGGCAGCTGGTCGATGAAGTCCAGCGTCTTGGGCCACTTCAGCCGCGCCAACCGGCCGTCCAGGGAGGCGATGATCTCCTGGGCCAGCTCGTCAGAGGCTGAATACTCCTCGTTGAGCTCCACCACGGCCTTGATCTGCTCGCCCCAGTCCTCGTCCGGGATGCCGAACACCGCGACGTCCCCGACCGCCGGATGCCGCAGCAGCTCGCCCTCGATCTCGGCCGGGTAGATGTTGACGCCGCCGGAGATGATCATGTCGATCTTCCGGTCGCACAGGTAGAGGAAGCCGTCCGCGTCGAAGTAGCCGATGTCGCCGACGGTGAAGAAGCCGTCGCGCCGGTTCGCCTCGGTCTTGGCCTTGTCGCCCTTGTACTCGAAGTCGCCGACGCCCATCTTCATGTAGACGGTGCCCGGGGTGCCGAGCGGCACCTCGCCGCCGTCGTCGTCCAGCGCCTTGACCTCGCTGATCGGCCAGGCCTTGCCGACCGTGCCGGGATGCGCGATCCACTCCTCGGGGGTGGCGATGGTGCCGCCGCCCTCGGTCGCGGCGTAGTACTCGTAGATCACCGGGCCCCACCAGTCGAGCATGGCGCGCTTGACGTGCTGCGGGCACGGCGCGGCGGCGTGGATCGCGACCTTCATCGAGGAGACGTCGTAGCGCTGCTTCACCTCGTCCGGCAGGTGCAGCATGCGGTGGAACTGCGTCGGGACCATGTGGGTGTGCGTGGCCCCGGTCCGCTGGATCATCTCCAGCGTGCCCTCCGGCGTCCACTTGTCCATCAGCGCCAGCGTGTGGCCCATCTGCAGCGCGGTGCCGCCGAACTGCGTGACCGCGGTGTGGTAGTTCGGCGAGGTGACCAGGTGCACGCCGCCGCCCAAAGGCCTGATGCCGAAGAAGCCGGGCAGGACGGTCCCCATCTCGGCCATCATGTCCGGGTCCTGACCCGACAGCGCGCGCCGCACGCCCTTGGGCTTGCCGGTGGTGCCGGAGGTGTAGTGCATCGCGGTGCCGTAGCTGCGGTTCTCGGGCAGGTCGGTGCTGTGGCCGGCACGGAACTGCGCGAGCGGCGTGAAGCCGGGGATGTCGCCGCCGACGCTGATCAGCGCCTCCTTCGGCAGGCCGTGCCCCTCCTTCTCCAGCTCGGCGACGGCGGCCAGGCCGATGTCGGCGAACCGCGCGTGGCAGAAGAACGCCTTGGCCTCGGCGTCGTGGACGATGTAGGCGACCTCGGGTCCGGCCAGGTGGAAGTTGATCGGCGTGTAGTACCAGGCGGCCTGGAGCGCGGCGGCGTAGATCTCGACCATCTCGACCAGGTTCGGCATCAGCAGCGTGAGCCCGTCGCCGTCGGCCAGGCCGAGGGCGCGCAGCGCGTGCACGGTCTGGTTGGCGCGCGCCAGGACGTCGCCGGCCTTGTGTTCGGCGCCGGCCTCCTCGATGACGGCGGTCCAGTCGGGGTCGGCTTGCGCGATCTTCCAGAAACCCAGCCCTGCCATGCGCGACTCCCGCCTACTCCATCTGATGGATCGTCAGTAGTGGAGTACAACACGGCCCCTGAGAGGCTGCAAGGGTTTCGCGGGGCGAAACTAGAACGAGTTCTTATTGGTCCGATTGACCACCGAAAACAGCCCTGCCGACAGCTCTCAAACCTCAGCCAGCGCACGCTCCAACGTGGCGTACCCGGCCGGTTCCCAGGTCGGCTTGCCCCCGGGCTTGCCCAGCCGCCCGGCCCGGCCGATCGCGATCAGATTCAGGGCCCGCATCACCGCCCAACCCCGGGCGCGTGTGATGTCAGCGTCGTCGGCGCGACCATAGGCCTCGAAGAACCGGCTCGCCGAGCCCGCGGGAAGCAGGATCCAGGCCGCCGACAGGTCGATCGCCGGGTCGCCGGCCCCCATGTCCCCGAAGTCGACCACCCCGGCGAGCTCGCCGTCCCGGACGATCACGTTGGCCGGATGCAGATCTCCGTGCAGGAACTGCGGCGCTCCCCGCCAGACCGGCGCGGCGACAGCCTTCTGCCACACCTTCAGCGCGTCCCCGGCGCTCGGATGGCCCTGGATCTTGTCCAGCCATCGCTCGAAATCCCCCGGCTGCACGGTGCTCGGACCGGCGTGCCGGGGATTGGCCGGAGCGTCGTCGGGGGCATCGTGGTGCAGCGCGGCCAGGAAGGCCGCCAGGCTGTCCGCCGATTCGGCACGGGTGATCGGCGCCCGATCGGCCGGCTCGCCCTCGACCCAGCGCATCACCGTCCAGGGATGCTCGAACAGTTCCGAGGGTTCACCGATGCGCACCGGCACGGGAACCGGCAGCGGCAGCCGCTCGGCCAACACCGGCAGCCACTTCTGTTCGTGGCGCAGTTGCAAGGGGGCTTCGCCGTAGCGCGGAAGTCGCACCGCCAGTTCGCCCCCGAGACGGAACTGCTGGTTGCCCCAACCACCGGCGACGTCCCGGATCTCCAGGTCCGCCAGATCAGGGTGCTGTTCCCGCAACAAGGCCTGGACCAGGCTCTGCTCATATACGAAGTCGCCCATCGGCTCACGCTAGCCGAACAGCCGACACCGGGGCCTCTAGAGCGCGGAAAGAGACCCCGGTGCCCCGTTCGCGTCTGCCCTCGGCGCGACCGGTTGGGGCACCGCGACCGCAGGGGTCACCGGTGCCAGTTCGCAGAGTACGGTGTGACAGGCGGTGACCGCACGGTTATCGGCGGATGTGGATGATTTTCCGCCTGTACCCCTTACGGGCGTTCGCAGTCGCGAACAGCCGCCGTGTCTGTCAGCAGACGTCTGTCATGCTTCGGATGTCATACCTCGGTCGTCAGGCATCGGTCTCAGGCATCGGTCTCAGGCATCGGTCGTCAGGCATCGGTCGTCAGGCATCGGTCTCAGGCATCGGTGATCGCCCCGAGCCGCTCGACGGCCGCCGCGTACTCCTCGACCAGCTGGTAGATCACCTCCCGCACCGGTCGCACCTCGGTCATCGAGCCGACGATCTGCCCGACCGGCATCCCCATCAGCTCGGTGCGCCCGGCGCGCGCGATCCGGCGGTGCGCCTCGGAGACCAGCATGTACTGCAACGGCATCGGCAGCGCGCCGGGGGAATCAGCGCCTTCCCAGGCGTCGGTCCAGTCGGTGCGCAGCTGGCGGGCCGGCTTGCCGGTGAGCGCGCGGGAGCGGACGGTGTCGCGCGAGGACGCGGCGAGCAGCTTGGGGACCACGCGCGGATCGGTGTCGGCCTCCGCGACCGTCAGCCAGATCGAACCGGTCCAGGCGCCCTGCGCGCCCAGCGCCATCGCGGCCGCGACCTGGCGTCCGTTGCCGATGCCGCCGGCCGCCAGCACCGGGGTGTCCCCGACCGCGTCGACCACCTCGGGGATCAGCACCATGGTGGAGATCTCGCCGGTGTGGCCTCCGGCCTCGGTGCCCTGCGCGACGATGATGTCGACGCCGGAGTCGACCTGCTTGCGCGCGTGGTGCGCGCTGGAGGCCAGGCCCGCGGTGCGCACGTTGTTCCGGTGCGCCAGCTCCACGATGTCGGCGGGCAGCGGGCCCAGCGCGCTGGCCAGCAGCGCGATCGGGTGGTCGAGGGCGACCTCGACCTGCGGCCGCGCGGTGGCGTCGGTCCAGCCCAGGAGCTGGTGGCTGTGGTCGCCGCCGGCGGGGAGGTCGGGCACCTCGTACTTGTCGAGGATGCCCTCGACGAAGTCGCGGTGCTGAGCGGGGATGTAGGACTTGAGCGTCTCCTCCATGCTCGTGCGTGCCGAGTCCTTGGCGGAGACCTCGTCCACGGACGTGGAGACCGAGGCCGGCATGACGACGTCGACGCCGTACGGCTTGCCGTCGGTGTGCGCGTCCAGCCAGCGCAGCTCGGTCTCCAGCTCGTCGGGGGTGAAGTAGACGGCGCCCAGGACGCCCAGGCCCCCGGCCCGGGTGACCGCCGCGACGACGTCGCGGCAGTGGCTGAACGCGAACAGGGGGAATTCGAGGCCCAGGGATGCCGAGAGCGGGGTTCGCATGGTGCGGACGGTAGGGGCCCGCGCGCAAAACTGCAACAGGTTCTAGTAGTCGGATCATAAGATTGAGACAGGCCCTGTTCGCATCGTGGAGCTTGCCGGTACTTGCCGGTACTTGACCGACCTTTGACCTACCGAGCGGCTAGGCTCGCGGGGTGATTTCCTTCGTGCAGGTCGGAAAGACCTACCCGGACGGGACGGTGGCTGTCGCCGCGACCGACCTGACCGCCGAGAGCGGCCGCATCACGGTCCTGGTCGGTCCGTCGGGGTCGGGCAAGACCACCCTGCTGCGGATGGTCAACCGGATGATCGACCCCACCAGCGGCGAGATCCTCATCGACGGGGTGGACGTGCGGTCGAAGTCCGCGCCGGAGCTGCGGCGCGGGATCGGCTACGTGATCCAGAACGCCGGGCTGTTCCCGCACCGGACGGTGCTGGCCAACGTGATGACCGTGCCGCGGCTGCTGGGCTGGTCCCGGGACAGGGCGCGCGAGCGGGCCATGGAGCTGCTGACGACCGTCGGGCTCGAGGAGTCCCACGCCAAGCGCTACCCGTTCCAGCTCTCCGGAGGCCAGCAGCAGCGCGTCGGCGTGGCGCGGGCGCTGGCCGCCGATCCACCGGTGCTGCTGATGGACGAGCCCTTCAGCGCCGTGGACCCGGTGGTGCGCAAGGACCTGCAGACCGAGCTGCTGCGGCTCCAGTCGGAGCTGAGCAAGACGATCCTGTTCGTCACGCACGACATCGACGAGGCGATCCAGCTCGGCGACAAGGTCGCGGTGCTGAACACCGGCGGGGTGCTGGAGCAGTTCGACACCCCGACCGAGCTGCTGGCGCACCCGAAGAACGCGTTCGTGGAGAGCTTCCTGGGACTGGACCGCGGCGTGCGGCGGCTGTCCTTCTTCTCCGCCTCCGGCGTGCCGCTGCGGCCCGAGCCGGTGGTGGCGTTCGACGCCCCGGCCGCCGAGGTGCTGGCGCGCCGCGGTTCGCAACCGTGGCTGCTGGTGGTGGACGGCGAGCACAAGCCGCTGGGCTGGCTGCCGGCCGACCAGGTGCCGGCCGACGGGGACCTGAGCCGGGTACCGGTCGGGGACCTGACGTCCTACGGGCACACGTTCGACGCCGAGACGGACTCGCTGCGCGCGGCGCTGGACTCGGCGATCCTGTCCCCGTCGAGCCGGGCGGTGGGAGTCGGGGACGACGGCCGGGTCATCGGCGTGGCGTCGGTCGAGGAACTGGTGCCGGCGATCAGGACGGCTCAGGGCACGAGTGCTCCGGAGATCGTGCACGGCGCGAGCCCGGATGCCGAGCCGATCGGCGGTTCCGGAATCGGCGACAGTTCTCCGGGCGGCAGCGACAGTGTTTCCGAGATCAGCGACGCTGTTCCGGACACCGGCACCGGCGGGATCGTCAACCCGGCGACCGACCAGATCGGCGGCCAGGTGACCGGCGGCGGCGATTCTGACACCGGCACCGGCGACGACCCGGAGACCGTCTGATGAGGTCCGCGGGCCTGTTCCCCCACATCCCCAGCTACCTGGGCACATACGGTTCGCTGATCCAGCAACAGCTCACGATGGCCCTGCTGTCGGTGCTGTTCGGGCTGATCATCGCGATGCCGGTGGCGCTGCTGTGCGTGCGCTTCCCGAAGATCTACCCGGCGATGGTCGGTTTGCTGACCGTCATCTACTCGCTGCCGTCCATCGCGCTGTTCGTGCTGCTGGTCCCCTCCACCGGACTGACGCAGACCACGGTCATCATCCCGCTGTCGTTCTACAGCCTCGCCGCGCTGGTCCCGAACATCGTCGAGGGCGTGCGCGGGATCCCCGAGGACGTCCGCCTGGCCGCCGTGGCCATGGGCTACACCGGCGCGCGCCGCCTGATCGCCGTGGACCTGCCGCTGGCGGTGCCGCCGATCATGGCCGGGCTGCGGGTGGCGACGGTCGGGAACGTCAGCATGGTCAGCGTCGGCACGGTCATCGGCGTGGGGGCGTTCGGCGCCCTGTTCACGGCGGCGGCGCAGCTGAGCCGGTCGGACCTGGCGATCACCGGCATCGTGGTGATCGTGGCGCTGGCGCTGGCCTGCGACCTGCTCCTGGTGGTCACCCAGCGGCTGCTCACGCCGTGGAACAAGCGGAGGTCGGCGTGAACGTCCTGAGCCAGGCCTGGGGCTGGCTGACCACGGCGGCGAACTGGCACGGGTCCGACGGGATCCCGACCAGGTTCCTGCAGCACTTCGAGTACTCGGTGGAGGCGGTGCTCATCGGGGCTCTGATCGCCTTCCCGCTGGGCCTGCTCACCGGGCACATCAAGCGCGGCGGGCTGCTGGTCACCTCGCTGGCGAACGTGGCCCGCGCGCTGCCGACGCTGGGCCTGGTGGTGCTGCTGGTGGTGGTCATGGGCGTGAAGTTCCGCGCCGTGATGATCCCGCTGGTGGCGCTGACCGTGCCGCCGATCCTGCTGAACACGTACGAGGGCGTGCGGAACGTCGACCCGCAGCTCACCGACGCGGCCAAGGGCATGGGCCTGCGGCCGTGGCAGGTGCTGTGGCGGGCGGAGGTGCCGGCGGCGCTGCCGCTGATCCTGACCGGGTTCCAGTTCGCGGCGGTGAACGCGGTGGCGAACACGGCGATCGCGGCGTACTCGTCGTTCGGGGGGCTGGGGCGGTTCGTGATCGACGGGCTGGCGACGACGGACTACGGGATGGTGGCCGGGGGCGCGATCCTGATCGTGGTCGCGGCGATTCTGAACCTGGTGTTCTTCGCGGTCCTGCGGAAGTTGTTGGTGTCTCCGGGATTGAGGCAGAAGAAACAGACCGTTTAGCGCCAAGCAGGGGGGCCGGCTTTCAGCACGCACGAAGGACGCCCCGCATGAGCAAGACCTCCAGCACCCTGCTGTCGACGACGGCCGCGGCCACCACCCTGGCCGCGGCCGCACTCGCGATCACCGCCTGCACCAGCGGCAACCCGCTGGTCCCGGGCCCGAAAAAGGGCCAGGTGACGGTCGGTTCGGCCAACTTCCCGGAGAACGTGCTGCTGGCGGACATCTACGCCTCGGCGCTGAAGGCGAAGGGCGTGAAGGTCGGCGTCCGGTTCAACGTCGGCAGCCGCGAGGTGCTGTACCAGCAGGTGCAGCAGGGTTCGCTGACGGTGCTGCCGGAGTACAACGGCGCGCTGCTGGCGTATCTGGACTCGAAGACGCGCGCCGCCACCACCGCGGACATCAACGCCGAGCTGCGGGCGTTGCTCCCCGCGAAGCTGGAGATCCTGGACTCCTCCCCGGCCGAGGACAAGAACGCCCTGGTGGTCACCGCCGCGACGGCCGCGAAGGACCACCTGGCGTCGATCGCGGACCTGGCACCGTACGCACCCTCGATGAGCATCGGCGGACCGCCGGAGTTCAAGGAGCGCTACCAGGGCCTGCCTGGCCTGAAGGACAAGTACGGCCTGACCTTCAAGAGCTTCGCCTCCCTCGACACCGCCGGCCCGATCACGGTCAAGGCCCTCGCCGACGGCTCGGTCCAGGTCGCGACCCTGTTCACGACGGACCCGAACATCACCTCGCGCGGCTTCAAGGTCCTGGCCGACCCCGAGCAGGTGTTCACCGCGCAGAACGTGACGCCGCTGGCCTACCGCGACAGCATGACGCCGGTCGCGGTGGCGACGCTGAACGAGGTGTCGGCGAAGCTGGACACGGCGGCGCTGGCGGGGATGATGGCGCAGGTCATGAATCAGAAGCGGGATATCGACGTGGTCGCGGACGACTGGCTGAAGGCGGCGAAGCTGCGGTAGGCGGCAAGGTGTCCGCATCTCGGACACCCCGCGTCCGCCATCCGACACCCCGTGAGACACACCCGCGTCCACATCCCGGGCGCCCCCGCCACGCCACCGCCCGCCCGTGTCAGCATCTGCGCATGTCCGCTCCGCTGCTCGCCTGGTCCGACCGCCCGGTCGACCTGCTGCGCGTGGCGTCCTGCATGTGTACCGGGGCCTTCCCGACCTCGACCTCACATCCCGGACCCCGGAGCAGACATGTCCTCGGCTTTGCAGACGCCCACGCCTGACCTCGAACTCGGCCTCGGCGCCAATCTCGACTACGACGTCGCCGACCCCTTTCTGCGCGACCTCGTCATCCCCGACCGCCCGTTGTGGACCCCGACGCAGCTCAGGGACCTGACCGCGGCGCTGGCCGGCACCTACGCCGACCGCCTCCGCCCGCTGCTGCAGTACACCGAGCCGCAGCGGTGGTGGACGCGGCTGGCGCTGACCCGCGGGGTCGAGGTGTGGCTGCTCAGCTGGCTGCCCGGGCAGGGCACGCGGCCGCACGACCACGGCGGTGCCGCCGGTTCCTTCGCCGTGCTGACCGGCGAGGTGCAGGAGGAGCACCGCTATCCCGGCGGTCCCATCGGGGTCCGGAAGCTACAGGTCGGTGACGGTCTGGGATTCGGCGGCGATCGCGCGCATATCGTCCGGCAAACGGGTATCGGTCCCGCCGCGACCGTGCACGCCTATTCGCCCCCGCTGCTCCCCACCCGGGAGTACGAGAGCCTGGAGGACCTGGTTTGAGTTCCGCGGACGCCTTCCTGGACAAGGCCCGCTCCGGGCTGACGCGCGTCACGCCGGACGAGGCCGACGCCCTGCGTGCCGAGGGTGCGCTGCTGATCGACATCCGGCCGTACGCGAACCGGGAGGCCGAGGGCGAGATCCCCGGCGCGCTGCCGGTCGAGCGCATCCACCTGGAGTGGCGGCTCTCGCCGGACAGCGAGTGGCGCCTGTCCGGCGTCACGGCCGAGTCGCGGGTCATCGTGTTCTGCAACGAGGGCTACGCCTCCAGCCTGGCCGCCCGCGACCTGCAGCTGCTGGGCCTGACGCGGGCCACCGACCTGGTCGGCGGCTTCCGCGCGTGGGCCGCCGCCGGGCTGCCGACCGAGCCGGGCGGCAAGCCGGCGCTGCCGTAAGCAGGTCGGGCCAGGTCGGAGCTAAGTAGGTGCCAAGTCGGTGCCGGTTCGGGGCCAGGTCCGAGCCGGGTCGGAGCCCCGATCGACCACGCTCCACCCGACCGCGTAACGCGGATGGCCGAAGCAGCACTGAACCCTCGGCCACAGCATCTTGATCCAGACCGGGCCGGTCGCAGCCACAAACGGTCTCGAAAAGGTCTCGAAACGGCTTTGTGGGAAGGCTGCCGCTGTCGGCGGCGGTTGCTAGGTTCGACATGTCTATGTGTCTGGAGGGGAATTAACATGCAACTTCGTACTACTGGTTCCAAGACCCGGGTCGTCGGCGGAGCCCTCGCGCTCGCGCTGGCCGCCACCGGCGCCCTGAGCGCCTGCTCGTCGAGCGCCAAGAGCGGCTCGAAGGTGACCGTGGCCTCGGCGGCGTTCCCTGAGAACGCGCTGCTCATGGAGATCTACGCCCAGGCACTCGAGGCCAAGGGCATCTCCGTGGAGCGCAAACCCAACGTGGGGCAGCGCGACGTGTTGTTCCAGCAGTTGAAGTCGGACTCGATCACCGTCGTCCCGGAGTACAACGGCGCCCTGCTCGCCTACCTGGACAAGACCGCGACCGAGACCACCCAGGCCGCCGTGGACTCCGCGGTGAGCGCGAAGCTGCCGAGCAACCTGGAGATCCTCAACCCGGCCGCCGCCCAGGACAACGACTCGCTCGTGGTCACCCAGGCGCTGGCGACGAAGGACAACCTGAAGAACATCTCAGACCTCGCGCCGTACGCCAAGGACCTGGTCATCGGCTCGGCGCCGGAGTTCAAGACGCGCCAGCAGGGCCTGCTCGGCCTGCAGAGCGTCTACGGGCTGTCCTTCAAGGACTTCAAGGCGCTGGACAACTCCGGCCCGCAGACCGTCTCCGCGCTCCAGCACGGCGACGCCCAGGTCGTCGACCTGTACAGCACCACCCCGGCCATCAAGACCAACGGCTTCGTGGTGCTCAACGACGACAAGGGCCTGTTCGGCGTGCAGAACGTGGTCCCGCTGGTGGACAAGAAGAACCTGCCGCAGGCCGGCGTGGACGCGCTGAACGCGGTGTCGGCCAAGCTGGACACCACGACGCTGACCTCGCTCCTGGAGCAGGTCGTCACCGAGCACAAGGACCCGTCGGACGTGGCCAAGACGTGGCTGACGTCCGTGGGCCTGGGCAAGTAATCGGTGGCCAGTAGTAACTAGTAGCACTGCGAAACGACAGTCAGGGCCGGAGGCGAACATCACCTCCGGCCCTGACTGATCCTCGAGCAAACCCCGAATCAACCACCTGACCGCTTTACGGCAGCTTGTCCTTATGGCCCGACTTCGAGATCAGCGCCATCAGCTCCCCGACCGCCGCGGTCGGCAAATTCTTGGCCAAATCCGCGACCCCGACCACGCCGACCAGCTTCCCGCCGGACACCACCGGCAGCCGCCGGATCCGGTGGCGGCCCATGGTCTCCACCGCGTTCGTCACCGGGGCGTCGGCGTCGACGGTGTGGATCCCGCCGCGCATCATCTCCCCGGCCTGCCGGACGGTCGGGTCGTCGTTCGCCGCCATCGCCTCGACCACCAGGTCGCGGTCGGTGAGCATGCCCAGCAGCTTGCCCGCGCCGTCGACCACCGGCACGCAGCCGACGTCCTCGTCGCGCATCACCCGGGCCACGTGCACCAGGTTGTCCGATTCCAGCACCGACTTGGGTGCCTCGGTCATCACATCGCGGACCGTGACCATACATCCTCCTGCTGCGGCAACCGCACCGAAAAGACAGAGCTGTCCCCGATTAGCTTGGCCTTCGCCGACCCTGGCCGCTTTGTCATAATCTGCCAGACGGGTTACTGGTCGCCGAGGCCCCATCACCCGCCGTAGGTACTCCAAACGGGTTATCCTCCCTTGGCGAGCCATGAAGTAGCCTTCACGGGGCGCGACAAGGGGGGAGCCACACCATGACCGAGGCCGTCACGACGGCCCTGGCCGGAGCCAACCCGCTCCCGGCGCCGAAGGTGACGCTCCCCCGGGAGCTCATCCGCGTGCTGAGGGTGTGGCCGGACTGGCTGTTCGGGATGCTGGCCTCGATGGGCATGGGCCTGGCCACCGGCGCCTTCCTGTACTGGGACCCCTTCGGGCACCAGGTGCGCGATCCGCTGACCCTGATCGTCACCACCGTGCTGACCGCGGTCGCCGACGCCTCGCTGACCAACCAGCTGGCCGCCGAGCCCGAGTGGGCCATCAGGGTCCTGTCCGGCGGCGGCGACCCGGCGCGCATGCTGCGCGTGCGCAACCAGGTGCTCTACATCTTCGAGGCCGGATTCGCCTTCGGCGTCGCCGGCCTGGTGATCCTGCTGACCAAGGACCACCACTGGGTCAAGCACAACTGGCCGATCATCGCCGAGCTGCCGCTGGCCCCGATCGCCGCCGGCAACCTGGCCTCGGTGCTGTTCCCGTGCCCCTTCATGCGGCTGCGCCACCGGCTGCAGGCCACGACCACCTGGCCGCGCTGGGGCGCCTACATAGGCATCCCGTTCGCGCTGACCTCGCTGGGCACCGCGACCGTGATGGGCTTCCCGGCCTGGATGGAACAGCAGGTCAAGCACTCCGCCGAGCGCATGCACCACCGGCCGTCCTGGCTGACCTCGGACAACATCCACTACGCGACCTGGCTGGTCGCGGTCCCGGTGCTGAACCTGCTGATCTGGGCGATCGCCCTGAAGACCGCCGACAGCCTGGCCCACCTGCGCCGGCGCCATCTGGTCACGCTGATGCGCAAGCACTCCGAGCTGGCCCTGGGCATGGAAGACATCTCGCTGTGGCAGGCGGTCAAGGCCCTGCCGGCCAACCTGAGGACCATCCCGTCCGAGGTGCACCAGGCCGCCAGCGCCGAGATCGAGGAGGTCCGCCAGGTCGGCGGGCACATAGACCGGGGCCTGGAGCACGCGCTGGCCCGGCAGGCCGCGAAGATCCGCGCCAAGCGCGCCGCGGAGCAGAACGCCGGAACCGCATGACGGGCAATCCCAGGCGTTGGCTGCCCGCCGCGGTGGTCGTCCTCGCCGTCGCGGCGATGGCGGTCGCCTCCCGCCCCGACGGTCCGCTGAACCCCGGCGTCGGCTCCGGCCTGTGGGAGGGCGCGCGGCCGGCGATGGCGCTGGGCGCCGTGATCGTCCTGGTCATCGTGGCCACGAACTTCGCCAAGCACCGCGACGACGGCTACGGCGTCCTGCACCGGGCCGGCACGGCCACCGCGGTGCTGCTCGCGGCGGCCGCCATCCTCACCCCGATAGGCCTGGTGTTCCTCGGCCGCAAACCCCAGCCTCCGCCGCCGAATCCGAACGCCCCGAACAGCGCGTCCGGCACGCGCACCCCCAAGATCGACCCCGGCGTGACGCTGAAGCCGGCCACCGGCCGCCCCGGCGCGCCGATCGCCGCCTGGATCGTGCAGACCGTGCTGGTCCTCGTCGTCGCGGCGGCGGTCGCGCTGGTCGCCTACGTACTGTTCCGGCTCCTGTGGCGCCGCTGGGCGATCAAGCCGGTGGCGACGGTCGACTTCGAGCCGCTGGCCCCCGAGCTCGAACAGCTCGCCGAGGCCGTCGCGGCCGGGACTGAAGCGCTGGAGTACGAGGGCGACGCCCGCGAGGCCGTCATCGCCTGCTATTCGGCGATGGAGCTGGCGGTCAGCGCCGGCGGCGGACTGCGGCGCGCGACCGACACCCCCGAGGAGTTCCTGCGCCGGGTCACCGCGGCGCAGCTCATCCCCGAGGCGCCGGCCCGCGACCTCACCGACCTGTTCCGCGAAGCCCGCTTCTCGCACCACCCGATCGCCGAGAGCCACCGGGACGCGGCGCGCGAGGCGTTGCGCGCGATCTCCGAGCATCTGCGGGAGCGCGCGGAGGCCTTGGAAGCCGCGAACGAGCGAATCAGGGCTGCTGCGGCGGCGGCGTCGGCAACGGCGTCCGCATCGGCATCGGCGGCGACGTCGGCAAAGACCTCCGGGAGGGGCTGATGGACGGACTGTCCCGCGTCGAGCGCCGCCGGTGGATCGCGATCGGTGTCGCGCTGGCCGCGATGACCGCCGTGGTCGGCTCGGTGGCCGAGCTGGTCCTCGGCACCCGGTGGCTGGGCCCGGCCCTCGGCGCCTGCGTCGCGGCCATCGTGCTCGGCGCCTGGTACACCGTGTCCGGCCGCACCCTCGGAATGGACGCCGAGGTCCGCGAGCGCGTGCTGGAGCGCCACTACATCGGCGTGGCCTGGTACGGCTCCATGCTCCGCAACACCCGCGAGCGCGGCGGCTACGAACGCGGGCTGCGCCGGGAGCTGACCCGGCTGGCGGCGGCGCGCGTGGCCGAGAAGCACGGCGTGAACCTGTACCGGAACCCGCAGGCCGCCGCGCAGCTGATCGGAAAAGATCTGTGGCCGCTGGTCGATCCGGCGGCGATCACGAGTACCGCCGCCACCCCGGGCGCGAACCCGCCCAAGGGCAGGCCCGCCGAAGTCCCGATCCGTGCGGTCGCCGAGCTGATCGAGCGGCTGGAGCGGATGTGAGCGGGCAGCCAGACCAGACCAGAGGAGAACCGATGTCCGACGACCTGACCCCCGAGCAGACCTGCCGCAAGGCGCTCGCCGTGCTGGACGAGGTGGAGAAGGCCGTCGTCGGCAAGCGCGCCGCCCTGGAGCTGGTCCTGCTCGGCGTGCTGGCCGGCGGGCACGTGCTGATCGAGGACCTGCCCGGGCTCGGCAAGACCCTGATGGCCCGGTCCTTCGCCACCGCCCTGGGCCTGGACTTCACGCGCATCCAGTTCACCCCGGACCTGCTGCCCTCGGACGTCACCGGCGCCCCGTTCTACGACCAGCGCGGCGGCGACATGGTGTTCCGGCCGGGCCCGGTGTTCACCCAGCTGCTGCTGGCCGACGAGATCAACCGCACGCCGCCGAAGACCCAGGCCGCGCTGCTGGAGGCGATGGGCGAGGGCCAGGTGTCGGTGGACGGCAAGTCGCACCTGCTGGACCCGGCCTTCGTGGTCCTGGCCACCGACAACCCGATCGAGTACGAAGGCACCTACGCGCTGCCCGAGGCCCAGCTCGACCGGTTCCTGCTGCGGGTCCGGATGGGGTACCTGCCGCCGACCGACGAGGCCGCCATGCTGCTGCGCCGCCTGGACCGCCGGGCCGAGAAGGTGGAGCTGGAGCGGATCGTCGACGCCCCCGAGCTGCTGGCGATGCGCGCCTCGCTGGAGACCGTGGAGGTCTCCGCCGACGTCGTGGACTACGTCGTGGCCCTGGTCAACGCCACCCGCGCGGCGACACAGGTGCAGGTCGGCGCGAGCCCGCGCGGCGGCCTGGCGCTGGTGCAGCTGGCGCGGGCGCGCGCGGTGCTGTCGGGGCGCGACTACGTGATCCCCGAGGACGTCAAGGCCGTCGCCGTCCCGGCGCTGGCGCACCGGATCAGCCTGCGGCCGGAGCTGTGGGTGCGGCGGGTGTCGGCGGACGAGGTCGTGGCCTCGCTGCTGGCCGCGACGCCGACGCCGCGGACGCTGCCGCGGCAGCAGGACGCCGTGGTCGGGAGCTCGCCGACCCAGAGCCCGGAGCCGGCCCAGAAGCCGGCTGGCGCGCACCGATGAGCCAGCCCCAGCCCGGATCCCAGCCCGGATCCCAGCCCGGCCCGGCGGCCAAGTCCACGCCGTCGAAACCCACCGCCCCGGCCGTCTGGCGGCCCTCGCAACGCGCCGCCCGGCTGCTGACCGCGACCATCTGCGCGGTGGTCCCGGCGGTGGTGTTCGGCGCGTGGTGGTGCGTGCCGCTGGCCGCGGTGCCGCTGCTGATGCTCACCGCGCACACCGGCACGCATCCCAAGCGGATCCGCGCCGAGGTCGACGTCCCCGATCGCCGCTGCTTCGAGGGTGAGATCCTGACCGCGACCATCCGGCTGGCCGCCGACGCCGCCGCGGGCTGGACCCGCCAGGAGTACCTGCCCCCGCGCTCCCGCGACGACCACGGCTTCGGCGGGGCTCCGGCGCCCTCCGGCGTGACGCTGGAGTCGCTGGAGCTGACCGGCGGCGTGATCACCGCGAAGCTGCTGGTCCCGCGCTGGGGCCGGTGGTCGCTCGGCGCGGTCGCGATCGACGTCCACGACACCGCCGGGCTCCGGCTCACCTCGCTGCACGCCGACCTCGGCGAGGTCGAGGCCTTCCCGGTCCCGGCCCCCGACGAGACGACGCTGGCCCCGGTGCGCTTCCCGGACCGCTTCGGCGAGCACTCGGCGCGCACGCCGGGCGAGGGCGTGGAGTTCATCCAGGTGCGGCCCTACGTGTTCGGCGACCGCCAGCGCCGGATCAACTGGCCGGCCACCACCCGGCGCCGCGAGCTGCAGGTCAACACCTTCGAGGCCGAGCGCGCCGCGGAGGCGGTGGTGGTCGTGGACGCGCTGTCCGACCTGCCGCAGCCGCCGGATCCGGCCAACCCGCGTCCGCGCTCGACGCTGGACACCGCGGTGCGCGGCGCGGCGGGCCTGGCGCAGGCGTACCTCAAGGCGCACGACCGGATCGGCCTGGTCACGCTGTCCGGCCGCGTGCAGTGGCTGACGCCGGGATCGGGCAACGGATACCTGTACCGGATCGCGCAGACGGTCATGGACCTGCGCAAGGACTTCACGTACGAGATCGGCGGGCTGAGCCGGGTCCCGACCCGCGTGCTGCCGCGCGGGGCGATGGTCTACGTCTTCAGCCCGCTGCTCGACCCCGGCGTGGTCGAGGCGATCAGCGAGCTCTCCGACCGCGGGCACCCGCTGGTGGTGATCGACGTGCTGGCGCACGAGCCGGCGCCGACCACCGGCGCCAAGCCGGACCATCTGGACGCGCTGGCGCTGCGGCTGTGGCGGCTGGACCGGCAGGCGGTGCGGTTCGTGCTCGGCGAGTTGGGGGTGCCGGTGGTGACGTGGGACGGGATCGAGCCGCTGGATCTGGCGCTGGCTCCGTTGCAGCAGGCGCCGTTGGCCGGGAGGACGCGATGAGCGCGGCAGGCGAGGGCGGCGGCACTGGTGGCGTTGCCGGCGCTGGCGCTGCTGGCGCTGGTGTTGTTGGCGCTGGCGCTGGCGCTGCCGGCGCTGGTGTTGCCGGCACAGGCGCTGCCGGCACTGCCGGCACTGCCGGCATTGACGCCGGCGGCGGCGGTCTCGTCGACGGCCTCCTCGTCAGCCCGCTGTTCTGGGCCGCCTACGGCGTCGTGATGGCCGTGATGGGCACCCGGGTGCCGATGTGGACCTGGCCGCCGAAGGCGGAGTCGGTCGTGGAGCTGACGTTCTGCGTCGTGGTGTTCGCCGTCCTCGCGCAGCCGTACACCGGGCGTCCGGTCCTGGCGTCCATGCGCATCCACCACGTGGCGACCGTGCATCGCAACACGCTGCTGGTCGGCGCGTTCGTGGTGCTGGTCGCCTGCGAGAAGCCGCAAGCGTGGGCCGCCGGCGTCGACGCCGTGCTGCTGGCCGGCTACCTGCTGTTGACCGACGTGCTCACCATCCCGCCGGGAGTGCTGCGGCGGACCGCCTCCCCGGCGTTCCTGATCACGCTGGCCGCGCTGATCGCGGGGGCGACCGCGCTGGTCGCGCTGCCGGCGTCGAGCGGGGCGTACCGGCCGGTCCTGGTCGCGATCGCCGGGGCGGCCGCGGTCGGCGCCGCATTGGCGACCGCCTTCGGGAGCGCCGAGGAACGGCGGGTAGGCTCCGCGGGAGAACCAAACGCCAAAACTGGGCCAATTGAAAGCTAGGGACAGGTCCTCCGAATGACTACGCTGACCTCCGGCGCCATCAAGCGCTACCGCGTGATGGCGCTGTTCACCGGCACCATGCTGCTGATTCTCACCTTCGTGGTCATCCCGCTGCAGCTGTGGGCCCACAACAAGACGCTGGAGAAGCCGGTCGCGATCATCCACGGCTACGGCTACATGCTGTACCTGATCGTGGCGCTCGACCTGTGTCTGCGGGCCCGGTACAAGCCGATCCGCACCATCTTGATCCTGCTGGTCGGCGTGGTGCCGTTCCTGGCCTTCTACTACGAGCGGATCGTCGTGAAGGACACGCAGCGGCTGCTCGCCGAGGCGCAGGAGCGCGCGGCGAAGAAGAAGGCCAAGACCGCGGCGAAGGCGGCGCGGACCAAGGCCGCGGTCGCCGTCGGCGCGCAGGGCGGGGACGCTACGGCGCCGTCGCCGGAGCCTGCTCAGGCGGAGTGAGCTCTTCGAGCTCTTCCTCTTCGTCGCCTTCCTCGGCCTCGTCCTCTTCTTCGGGCGGGGCCGGGTTCGCGAGGCGGCGGACGTAGATGACGAACCAGCACAGGCCCACCACGCCGAACAGCCACCACTGCAACGTGTAGCCGACGTTGAGGATGTACCAGGACGAGGTGTTCGGCGGCGCCGGAGCCGGGATCGCGGTGAGCGTCCCGTCGTCCGGGCCGGCCGGCGTGACGCCGGTCTGGTTGACGTACGCCTGGTCCAGGTCGGTGTACGGCCAGGTGTTCACCAGCGTCGCCACGTCCACCGAGGCGATCAGGTGCGCCGGGTCCTTGGCGGCCACGTCGGCCGCGTCCGGCGGAGCGCCGTCGGCGGGCTCCTCGGCGGACAGCCAGCCGGTGACGGTGACCTGGCCGGACGGAGTCGGCGGCGGCGTGATCCGCTGCGCCGACCAGCCCCGGCTGACGACCACGACGCTGCCGTCGGAGAGCTTCAGCGGCGCGATGACGATGTAGCCGATCCGGCCGTCCGGGAAGCGGCGGTCCGGAACCAGGAGCTGGTGCGCGCCGTCGAAGACCCCGGAAACACTGACCGCGTGCCCGATGGCGTCGTCGGTGGCCGGGGAGCCGTCCTTGAGGAGCTGGGCCAGCGGGGCCGGCGTGACGTACGCCGCGGCGGCCTGCGGGCTCAGCTTGTGCGTGCGGTGCGCTCGCGACCACTGCCACATGCCCAGGCCGACGAAGGCCACGGTGAGCACGATCAGGGCCGTGATCGCCGCCAGCCAGGCGGGTCGGAACAGGAAGCGGTACTTCATCGCCCCCAGCTTCCCACGGCTGTGAGAGCGGTAAGAATCGGGTCGCTTTTCGGCACGAAAGCGCGGCTCCTACTCCGTAGTGAGTCACGGAGGGAATACTCTGAGTGCGACGGAAGGTGTCGGTCTCGATGCCGCCATGCCGACGCCCGGTGGTCACCACGGCGCGGCGACACCATGATCCTGCACAATGAACTGGGCTTTCGGATACGCCGGAGCCGGTATTCCCCGCGTTGGAGGTGACGTGCACGCGCAGGAACCGCGGCCGCAGCAGCCGGCCGCGCCGGGGCGTCCCCGCGCGCCCAAGGACGACGACGCCCGCATCGTCGAACGCCTCCAACGCTCCCTGCTCCCCTCCGTCCTGGAGGTCAAAGGCCTGGTGACGGCCGCCGAGTACGTCCCGGCCGCGCGCCACCACAACGTCGGCGGCGACTGGTACGACGTCTTCGAACCGGTCCCGGGCACCGTGACCTGGGTCATCGGCGACGTCGCCGGCCACGGCTTCGGCGAGGCGGTGGTGATGGCGCAGCTCCGCAACGCGCTGCGCGCCTACGCCCTGGACACGGACGACCCGGCGGAGATCCTGCGCCGCCTGGACCGCTTCGTCTCGGCGTATCTGCCGAACGACACGACCGCGACCGCCTGCGTCCTGGTCCTGGACCGCGCCACCGGCCGCGTCCGCTACAGCGGAGCGGGACACCCGCCACCCCTGCTGGTGGTCGAGCGCGCCGGCGCCTACGTCACGCACTGGCTGGACCAGGCGAAAGGCCTGCCGCTCGGGGTCCGCGAGAACGAGCACCGCCCGGTCGCGCAGTTCACCCTGGTGCCCTCGGACACCCTGGTGCTGTACACCGACGGCCTGGTCGAGAAGCCCGGCGACGACATCGAGGACGGCATGGAGCGGCTACGCATGGCAGCGCAGCTGGTGTGCGCGGAGTCGCCGGAGACGGTGTGCCGGCACCTGATGCTGCTGCCCGGCGAGGCGTACGCAGGGGACGACAGGGCCCTGCTGGTCAGCCGCATAAGCTGAGCGGGCATCAGCGCCATGTCCCGGCGCGCGAGGTACGCCTGTCGCAGGCGCCTAAAGTGAGCGCATGTACGCGACGCGACCGGTAGACCTCGACTTCCTGAACACAGCCCCCATCCGCCTGTCCTTCTCCGGCACGCTCACCGCCGCGCCGAAAGCGGTCTTCGACGCCATAGCCCACGACGTGTCCGACCTCCCGCGCTGGTACGGCGCGGTGGCGGAGGCGCAGTACGGCGGCCCGGGCCCCTTCGGCGTCGGCACGAAACGCCGGGTCCGCCTGGTCGGCGGCGTGACCTTCCACGAGCAGATCCTCGCCTGGGACACGCCCGACCGCTACGCCTACCGCATCGAGCGCACCACCGTCCCCGGCATCCGCGCCATGGCCGAGCAGTGGGCAGTCCTGGACACCCCCGCCGGCACCCGCGTCGTCTGGACCATGGCCGTGGACGCGGCACTCCCGACCGCCGCCGCGGTCCGCGCCTCAGCCCCGGGGATCGCACTGGCCACGCGGCGGGCACTGGGGCGGCTGGACCGGATGCTCGGCGCGGCCGCGTAGCGCTGCGCCGATCGGGCGGTTAAGGCGCGCGAGTACTTCATTCGGGCCTTGACGATCTGGGATCATTGAGCCGAGGGTGGTGAGACCCCCGCTTAGGTTCTTGTGGACGTGGCAACGCTCCTGGTTGGAGGGTTGTTGTGGGGTTTGAGGTTCGGGTGGATCGGGTTCCTCGGGGTGGGCCCGGCGATCGGTTGTGGGCGGGGCGGGCGGAATACTTCCGTCTTGTGGATCAAGGTTTGAGCAATGGTGCGGCGTGTCGGGCGGGTTGGGGTGAACCCGCGGACCGGTCGGGAGTGGCGCAACGGCCGGTCCGATCCGCGGAGGGCTGTTCGTGCCGATCTGTTGCAGGGCGCGGTGCATTCGGGCCGGTTCCTCGACGAAGTCGAACGGCTGACGATCGCGGGCCTGTTGGACGCGGGGGCGTCGGTGCGGTCGATCGCGGCCGAGTTGGGCCGGGCGGCCTCGACGGTCAGCCGGGAGTTCCGGCGCGACCGGCACCCGACCAGCGGGCAGTACCGCCCGCGGTCGGCCCGGACCCGGGCTGAGTCCCGGCGTCCCCGACCCAAGCCCCGGAAGATCGACGTGTTCCCGGAACTGCGGGCGTTCGTGGTGGCCGGCCTGGCCCGCAAGTGGAGCCAGGAGCAGATCTGCGAGGCTCTGTGTATGGAGTTCCCCGACCGCCCTGAGCTGCACCTGGCCATCGAGACCGTGTATCAGGCTTTGTATGTGCAGGGTCGCGGTGAGCTGCGCCGGGAGCTGGCCGAGGCGCTGCGCACCGGTCGGATCCGGCGCCGGCCGCGTCGTCAGGTCGGCACGCGGCAGCCGCGGTTCACCGACCCGATGGTGATGATCTGCGACCGTCCCGCCGAAGTGGAGGACCGGGCGGTCCCCGGCCACCGGGAGAGCGACCTGATCATCGGCAAGGGGCAGAAGTCGCAGATCGGTACCCTGGTCGAGCGCTCCACCCGGTACGTCATGCTGGTGCACCCGCCCGCCGACCGCACCGCCGAGACGATGCGCGCCGCGCTGACCGCGACCGTGCAGACCTTGCCCGCTCATCTGGTCCGGTCGCTGACCTGGGACCAGGGCGCCGAACTCGGCGGACACAAGGCATACACGATCGACACCGGCGTCCCGGTGTACTTCTGCGACCCCGGCAAACCGTGGCAGCGTGCCTCGAACTAGAACACGAACGGCCTGCTGCGCCAGTACTTCCCGAAAGGCACCGACCTAGCCGTCCACAGCCCAGACCACCTCGCGACCGTCGCCGCCGAACTCAACAGCCGACCCCGCAAAACCCTGGACTGGCAAACCCCCGCCCAACAACTGGCTACGCTCCTCTGAACACATTGTCACCCGTTGCGACAACCCCACGAATCCGCCCCGGATGGGGCGGGGTGAAAGAACGAGTCGGCCGAAACCCCGACCCCGCCGCCGTCCCGCCCGCCCCCGCCTGGCACCATGTCTGGTGCCATGCCGACCGCCGAGCCATCGCAGCCGCCACCGCCGCCGACCCTGCGCGCCGCGCGCGCCGTGGTCTTCGCGGCGCTCTGCGTGCTCGTCGGCGCGGTCGGTCACGACGCGTTCTCCGTCGGCGCGATCCCCGGGTGGGCGCTGCTCGTCGGCGGGGCGGCCGTGGTGCTGGTCGTGGCGCCGCTCACGCAGCGTGAGCTCGGGCTGCCGACCATCCTCGTGCTGATGGCCGGCGTGCAGGTCGGCCTGCACGAGCTCTTCGCCGCCGCCCAGCGCGGCGCCGACCCCATGAGCATGCCGATGGCGATGCCGCCGCGCGGCGAGTTCTGGTGCGGGCACACCGAGCCGGCCGGCGTCACCCAGGCGATGCAGAACGTTGCCACGCACGCCACCGCGGCGCAGCCGCAGCACTCGATGACCGGCGGCATGCTGGCCGCGCACGTCGTCGCCGCGCTGGTCGCCTCCTGGTGGCTGCGGCGCGGCGAGGCGGCGGTGTGGTCGCTGGCCCGGACGCTCGGCCTGGCACTGATCGCGCCGCTGGTGCTGCTGGTCGTCGCGCTCGTGGCGTGGACGCCTGCGCGCCGCGCCGTCGCGATCACCACGCACACCCCGGCGCGCCTCGGCCCGGGCCGGCTCCTGCGCTTCGACCTGGCGCGGCGCGGTCCGCCGATGACGGCCGCCGCACTCGCCTGACACACGTCGGGACTCGTCAAAAAAGTTCCCCGGCACGCCTGTCCGACGCGATGCGGCCTCCCAACACCGTCATCGATCCGCCACGCCCGAAAACCGCGTGGCCCATCCCCTGGATAGGCATGTCCACGAAGCTCACCTCCGGCACGCGCCGGACCACCGTCCTGCTCGCCACCGCGGCCGTCTCGCTGGTCGCCGCGGCCTCGGTCGCCGAAGCGCACGTGACCGTGAACCCCAACACCGAACCGCAGGGCGGCTACACCAAGGTCTCCTTCCGCGTCCCGAACGAGGAGGCGAACGCCTCGACCACCAGCCTGGAGGTCGACATCCCGGTCGACCACCCGATCGCCTCGGTCTCGGTACGGCCGGTGCCCGGTTGGACCGCGACCGCGACCACCAGCCAGCTCGCGACCCCGATCAAGACCGACGACGGCCAGGTCACCCAGGCCGTGTCCAAGATCGTCTGGACCGGCGGCAAGATCGACCCGGGCCAGTTCCAGGAGTTCGACGTCTCGCTCGGCCCGCTGCCGAAGGACACCGACAAGATCGTCTTCAAGGCGCTCCAGACGTACTCCGACGGAAACGTCGTGCGCTGGATCGACGTCCAGCAGCCCGGCCAGGCTGAGCCCGACCACCCGGCCCCGGTGCTGCATCTGACGGCGGCGGCCGCGACGGGCACCGGCACTGGCACCACCACCGGCGCCCCGACCACCGCGCCCTCGGTCAGCCTGGCCGCCGACGCGAACGCGGCCGCGAACGCCAAGTCCGCCAGCACCAGCGACACCGCCGCCCGCACCCTCGGCATCGCCGGCCTCGGCATCGGCGTCCTGGGCTTCGGCACCGCGATCGTGGCCGTGCGCCGCAAGAACAACCAGCCCTCCTGACCCCGACAGCCTGACCCCGACATCCCGACCCGGAGAGAAGAAGAAATGAACCCGCGGTCCACCCGGATCGCACGCCTCGTCCCGATGGCGGCCGCCATCGGGGCGCTGGCCGTGCTCAGCACCGCCTGCGCCAGCCCCTCCCAGGAGGTCGCGCAGGTTTCCCAGGTCTCCTCGCAGCAGTCCAAGTACAAGGGCACCGAGCTGGGGATCCCCACCCCGATCCCGCCGGTCACCCTGACCGACTTCAACGGCAAGCCCTACGACCTGAAGGCCAACGCCGCAGGCAAGCTCACCCTGGTCTACTTCGGCTACACCCACTGCCCCGACGAGTGCCCGACCACCATGGCCGACCTGGCCTCGGCCCTGCGCCTGATCCCCGCCGACACCCGCGCGAAGGTCCAGGTCGTCTTCGTCACCACCGACCCCGACCGGGACACCGGCCCGGTGATGAAGGCCTGGCTAGGCAAGTTCGACCCCTCCTTCATCGGCCTGACCGGCACCGTGGCGCAGGTCGACAACGCCGCCAAGCTCGCCGCGACGCCGGTGGAGCCGCCGAAGAAGAACCCGGACGGCTCGATCGAGGTGGACCACGGCACCCAGGTCAACGCCTTCGGCACCGACGGCCTCGCGCACGTCGTCTGGCTCTCCGGCGTCGCGCCGAAGGACATCGCCCACGACATCACGCTCCTGTCATGATCCTCCCACTGAAGGCCGGCGCGTTCATCGCCCCGGTGGCGGTGCTCGCCGCCGGCGCCGGCCTGCTGCTGTGGTCCGGCGGCGACGCCGAGGCGCGCTCGGCGAAGCTGGCGGTGAGCGACGCCTACGTCCGCGAGCCGGCCAACCCGGCCGAGGCGGCGGCGTACTTCACCATCGCCAACAAGGGCGGCGGGGACGACACGCTGACCGGCGTCACGGCCTCCACCGGGCATGCCACAATGCACACCACCAACGGCGCGCTGATGGTCGCCCTCTCCTCGGCCCCGGTCCCCGCGCACGGCAGCCTGGACTTCTCCCCCGGAGGCAACCACCTCATGATCGACGATCCGGGCCCCCTCAAGCCGGGGACGACGGTGCGGCTGACGTTGACGTTCGCCGCGTCCGGGCCGATCACCGTGACCGCGCCGGTGATCGGGATCCTCGACCCGGCACCGGGCCAGTGACAACCGCTTCGACCGCGGCTGGCAGCGGCGGCGGCGCGCGCGGCAACGCACGCGCCGTCGTGCGCGGCGGCGCACACGGCGACCGCGGCAACCGAGGCGATCGCAAAGGCCTTATACGCAGCCGCGCCGTCGCCGTCCTCACAGCAGTCCTCTGCGTCTGGGGCCTGGCCGTCGCCCCCGCCGCCTCCGCGCACGCCACCGTCGTCTCGACCGACCCGGCCGACGGCGCGGTGCTCCCCACGGCCCCGGCCCGCGTCACCGTCACCTACAACGAAGCCGTCTCGCTCCAACTCGGCGCGCTGCGCGTCTTCGCCCCCGACGGATCGCAGGTCGAGATCGGCTCGGCCGACCACCTCAGCGGCCAGCCGCGCACCGCGAGCGTGCCGCTGAAGTCCGGCCTGAAGAACGGCACCTACGTCGTCTCCTGGCGCGTCATCTCAGCGGACTCCCACCCGGTGCGCGGCGCTTGGACGTTCTCCATCGGCACCACCTCCGCACCGAACTCCGGCGGCGCCGAAGCCGCGCCGAGCGGTTCGCGCACCGTCGGCATCGTCTACGGCGTCGCCCGCTGGCTCGCCTACCTCGGCTTCGCCGCGCTCGGCGGCGGCGCACTACTACTCATAGCCTTCGCGCCCAAGCTCGCACACGACCGCCGACTGCGCCTGCTGATCGGCGGCGGCTGGTTCGCGCTGCTGCTCGGGACGGTCGCGAGCCTGCTGTTGCAGGGTCCTTACGGCGGCGGGTTCGGCCTCGGCCGCACCTTCGACGTGGATGTCCTGCGCGCCACCCTCCACACCCGGCTCGGCACCGCGCTGGCCTGGCGCCTGATCCTGCTCGGCGCGGCCGGGGTGATGGTGTCGTGGATCGCGACGCGGCTCGCCGAAGCCTCGGTACGGACACGCCAAGCCGCCGGCGGCCTCGGCGCGGCGGTCGCCGTCGCACTGGCCGTGACCTGGTCCATCGCCGACCACTCCGGCACCGGCTCGCAGGTCGCGCTGGCGTTGCCGGCCGACGTGCTGCACCTGCTGGCGATGGCGACGTGGATCGGCGGACTGGCCGCGCTGGCCGCCTCCGTCCTCGGACCGCAGCTCGCGGGGATCGACGACGAGGAACGCCTGAAGCTGGTCCGCCGCTTCTCGACCACGGCTTTCACCGCCGTCTGCGTCCTCGCCGCCACCGGCGTCTACCAGGGCTGGCGCCAGGTCCGGCACTGGGACCTGCTGTTCAACACCGACTACGGCCGGATGCTGATCATCAAGTCCAGCATCTTCCTGGTGCTGATCGCGCTGGGCTTCCTGGCGCGGCGGATCCTGGCGGCAACGTCGCCGGATCTGGCCCGGCTGCGGCGCTCGGTGGCGGCCGAGTTCGGCCTGGCGATCGTCGTGCTGGCGGTGACGGCGCTGCTCGTGGAGTCGCAGCCGGCCTCCGAGACCGCGCCGAAGGCCGGCCCGGTGACCATCTCGTCCCCGTTCAACACCGGGTCCGCCAACGGGACCGGCACCGTCGACGTCACCCTCGACCCGGCGCGCGTCGGCGCGGACCAGATGCAGATCACGGTCCTGGACAAGACCGGCAAGCCGGAGTCCGTGCCCGAGGTCGACGCCTCGCTGGCGCTGCCGGCACAGCAACTCGGGCCGATCAAGATCACCCTGCAGGCCGCCGGACCGGGCCACTACACCGCGAGCAACGTGCTGGTGCCGATGTCCGGTGCGTGGCAGGTGCTGGTGACGGTCCGGACCACCGACATCGACCAGGCGACGGTCATCCTGAACGTCGCCGTGGGCAAGTGAGAACATCAATGATCGAAGACACCACCGAAACCCCGACCGCCGCTTCCCGCACGCGTCCGAGCCGCCGCGCCATCCTCACCGTCGGCACCACCGGCATCGGTGGCGTGGCGGTCGGCGCGGCGGCCTCCGCACTTCTCCTCGACGACAACAGCAGCGGCAACAACCGCGGCAACGGGCACTCCGCGACTCCCGCCGGCGGCCTCGTCGTAGGCCTCGGCACCACGGCCGTCGCCACCCCCTTCCCGCACCAGGCGGGCATCTCCGTCCCCGCGACCCAGCAGGGCCACGGCACCGTCGCCGCGTTCGACCTCGTCCCGGGCGCCGACGCCGCTCACCTCAAAGCCCTGATGCAGTCCTGGACCGCCGCCATCGCCGACCTCACCGCCGGCCGCACCCCGAGCGGCGACGCCGACACCACCGCGCTCGGCAGCGGCCCCTGCTCCCTCACCATCACCGTCGGCTTCGGCCCCTCGCTGTTCGGCAAGGCCGGCCTCGACCCCGCCTCCCGGCCGCCGCAGCTCGCCCCGCTGCCCGCCTTCCGCGCCGAGAAGCTCGATCCGGCACGCAGCGACGGCGACCTCGGCGTGGTCCTGGCCGCCGACGACGCACTCGTCGTCTTCCACGCACTGCGCACGCTCACCCGCCTCGCCGCCGGAACGGCCAAGCCGCGCTGGATCATGTCCGGCTTCTCCCGCGCGCCGGGTTCCTCCCCCGACCCCACCGCGACCGGCCGCAACCTGATGGGCCAGATCGACGGGACCAACAACCCCACCCCCGCGCAGCCGGACTTCGTAAGCAAGGTCTACGTCGCCCCCGACGCCCCGACGACGTGGATGCGCGGCGGCTCCTACCTCGTGTTCCGCCGTATCAGAATGCTGCTGACATCCTGGGACGCGCAGACCACCGCCGACCAGGAGCGGGTGATCGGCCGACACAAGTCCACCGGCGCCCCCCTGTCCGGCGGCGTCGAGCACACCCCGGTCAACCTCGCGGCACAGAACCCCGACGGCTCCCTGGCCATCCGCGGCGACGCACACATCCGCCTGGCCGCCGCAGCCAACAACGGCGGCGCCGCCATGCTCCGCCGCGGCCTGAGCTACGACGACGGCCTCACCCCCGACGGCGAGCCCGACGCCGGCCTGCTCTTCCTGGCCTGGCAGTCCGACCCCAACCACGGCTTCACCCCAGTCCAACAGCACCTGACGCGCGACATGGACGCCTTGAACCGCTTCACCACACACGAGACCAGCGCCTTGTTCGCGATGGTGCCGGCGCCGCAGGCCGGCGGGTATCTAGGGCAGGCTTTGCTCGATCCGGCGGGAGGGTGACGGCGCTCCTGGTTGTGTGGGTGCCGGGTGCGGTGCGGCTGGTCCGTGGTTTACAGGCGATTTTTAGGCGCTGCTGGCCTATGTGTGGGTGCTGGTGGTTGCGGGTGGGTGTCGCGGGTGCGGTTTGTTTGTGGGTTGACAGTCAAGGGCTTTTTGACGGCTTCGCAGGGTTTTAGCTTGCCGTTTAACCCCAGAAGGCTATCAAGGCTCTGATGCTGTTTCGGAACCAGGTTGAGCTTGTCGTTTAACCTTTTCGGCGGGGTTTGGTGCCCTTCTTGTGGTGTTCGGGTCTGGCGTAGGCCTCGCCGGTCGCAAGGACCCGGCCGACG